>JAFDZK010000231.1 GCA_018267005.1 Bacteroidota bacterium | reverse complement strand
GCAGCGGCTCTTTTAGCCGACCGATCTCCGACGACGGGTCGTCGAGCTTTAGCAAGGCGGCTCCCAGGCTGTACCTGCGCATGGGCCCCACACCGTGTGTAATGACCAGCCAGCCATGATCAGTTTCTATGGGCGACCCACAGTTGCCCAATTGTATTAACTCCCAGGGGTATACAGGTTGTTGTATCATGATCGGGTTTTCCCACAGATTAATGTTATTGGAGTACATAACATAATTATTGCGGCCGTCGATGCGCGACAACATAGCGTAGTTACCGTTCACTTTACGCGGGAACAATGCCAGGCCTTTGTTTTTGGCGCCGGCGCCATGCAGGGGGCGTATTTTAAAATTGTAAAAGTCGGTAGTTTGCAGCAATTTGGGCATGATCAGGGCGCCGTCAAACGCAGTGTAGGTGGCATAATAGAGAACTGACCCGTCATGATCCGTAAATTTTACAAAACGTGCGTCTTCAATACCCTTACGCTCGAGCTCCGAAACCGGAAATATTACCCTGTCGGCTATATCCGTATCAAGTGAAAAGCTTATAGTGCTGTACGACTCTGACAACCAGAGTATTTTTTCGAGTTCCGTCTTTTTACGGTCATTGTGTAACGTATCCTGTAAATTGATTACGATCTTTTGCAAAGTATCGTAATCAAACCGGTCGCCGACTTTTCCTTTCAGTTCTTTAACGATGGCTTTGTCAATCCGGGGCGGGAGCCGCTCAAAAAACAATTTTTTTTCATATACGGTGTCGCGCACTATTTCCGCTCCATCCACATAACTGCCAACCGGAAGTATTTCGATATCGTTACCCTGGCCGATGATCGCCCTGCGAAATACAATTGACGAAATATGTCCTTCGCCGACAGCTCTAAAGCTAATAATGAGCCGTTTCTGTCCCATCTCCAAGCCGCTTTGGTCCGGATCCTCGACAATCGACGGGTTAAAGAACGCTGCGGACTCGATCGAATATTCATGTGTGAAATACGATCCTATCAGCAATTTGCGCCAATGGCTCAACTCATCGAAATCAATATCCAGGCTTTCAATGATATTTTTTACCCGGTTACAATTCCGGTATAATATTTTGGTGATGTTCCGGTGCCGTTGAGAGAACTCCTGCAGGAGCGGCGAAACGATGGCAAAGACCTCGTCATCGCTGAAATTTTTTACACGAACCAAGACCTCTTTTGCCCTCTGCTCACCGTTGAAAAAGAACCTCGCAATTACGCGTTTCGGGTCGGGATTTACTTTGATCTGTTGTCGCTCGATATGTATCCGCATGTATATATATTATCCTTAAGATTTTTATTGTGACCATCGGAAAACGGTCCTCTAAAATTGGCTCATAAGTTAGACCCGTGGAGTTGGCTTACGCCGGGTCCGTTGCAATTGTTATATTATTTTGATCCTGGTTATGTTCTTCGATGTAATATATGCTATCAATATAAATTCCGTTTTCTATCGCAAGCCTATGCCTGGTGTTCTCCAATATTTCCTTCCAGTCGGGCTTGTCGGCCTGCACGGAAAGATAATAGATCACATTATCTGTTTCGTTGTTGACGAATTTGTAATGGCGGGTGTTTTTGGTCATCGGATATGCATTTACCTGGGTGATACGATAGCGGTTAGCGTTTTCATTTACCCACGTTCAAGTTAAAAAACAAAGCATTTGAAAATAAGTTCTAAAAGGGCTATCGCTTATGTGATATTTTTTGAAATAAAATGAAAGTTGCTGTCTTAGCGCCGGTGGCGTGGCGAACGCCGCCAAAACAATACGGCCCCTGGGAACAGGTCGCCAGTAATATTGCCGAAGGTTTAGTCAATAACGGTGTGGATGTAACGTTATTTGCCACCGCCGACTCCATAACTACTGCACGACTTGATGCGGTAGTCGAACGTGGATATGAAGAAGACCGGTCGATGGATGCCAAAGTGGTTGAATGTCTTCATATCAGCAATCTTATGGAGAAGGCTTCAGACTTTGACATCGTTCACAATAATTTTGATTTTTTACCGCTAACCTATTCCGGACTAATCAGGACGCCCATGGTAACAACCATTCACGGCTTTTCGTCACCGGCTATATTGCCGGTTTACCAAAAATATAATAATACCTCAACCTACATCTCCATCAGCAACGCAGACAGGAGCCCTTTGCTAACCTACGCGGCAACCGTCTACAATGGCATACAGGTAAATGACTTTCAATTCGGCGAAAAACCGCAAGACTACCTGCTTTATTTCGGACGAATTCACCACGACAAGGGCACAGCGGAGGCGATAGAAATTGCCCTTAAGGCAAAGAAGAGGCTGCTGATTGCCGGGCTAATCCAGGATAGCCGGTATTTTGCTGACAAGGTGAAGCCTTTTCTAAACGAACAAATCGTGTATGTCGGCAGCGCCGGACCAAAAGAAAGGAATGAACTAATGAAAAATGCTTTAGCACTGCTTCATCCCATAAATTTTGCCGAACCGTTCGGCCTGAGTGTTGCCGAGGCTATGCTTTGCGGGACACCGGTGATAGCCTTCAACCGCGGATCGATGAGCGAACTGATCGTTCATGAACGCACAGGTTTCCTGGTAGCTAACATCAGCGAGGCTGCTGAGGCGGTAAGCCATGTCACAACGCTTAACCGGCTGGAATGCAGGCAATGGAGCGCAGAACAATTTTCGCAGGAGAAGATGGTAAAATCGTATATGGAAGTTTACAAGAAGATATGAATCCGAACCCTGCCCCGGCCGATAAGCGCGACCGACATGGCCTGGATGTGCGAGGAGCCCAGCTTGCGCCGGCCCGAACCGCTTGCTGATATCAAATGTAGAATCGCTGAAGGCAGAACACAGCGGCTTGATTTTTTCAGGCCGGGATTTGCGTCCAGTTTCGTTCAAATAAGATATAATGAATATTCGCTCTGTAACTATCAGGTCCTTTTATCTTTTCAAGTATTCCAGGGTTAACGCTTGGGCATAGTATTTATCCATGCCCTCAGCAAGCCAAAAATGGCTTGGTCAGTTTTGTCAGTGGTATCCAAACTGCTGCTGAATACGGCAATCATTACGCCAGTGAATGAATTAAGCGATTATCTTTGTTTTTCGTGTAGCAGCAAAGAGATTTCGGAAATGAATAAAAAAATATCAGTGGTTTACTACGACAAACCGATTGACAGGGTAATAAATTATATCCACGCTAATTTAAAAGACGATTTATCGCTTGAAAAGCTTGCTTCTATCGCTAACTATTCCCCATTTCATTTTCAAAAGTTGTTTAAGGAAGTAGTTGGCACAACACCGAAACAATTTGTCGTGCTGACGAAGCTTAAATCGGCAACTGGCATGATGATGAGTGACAAACCTAAGCCTATTTCGGTAATTGCCTATGAATGCGGTTTTTCGTCGCCGTCAGTCTTTTCAAGATCGTTCAAGAACCATTTTAACGTGTCGGCCGAACAGTTGCGAATGATGACCGAACAAGAGAGGCTTAAGTTTTTTACCTGTCAAACCTTCGTTAAAGAACTCATGCATCACCCGGTTCATAATTCATCAACATTACCTGGCCCGCTTCCCATTAACATCATAGTAAAAAATGTAAAAACCCTGTGCGGTTTCTTTACAAACACTTCCCTGCAAAAACGACAAGTATTAAATGGCTTCAGAAAATCTGTACAGCTTGCTGAAACTGGTCAGCCCGGGTTAGCTAATTTTCAACATGCCGGTGTCATTTATCCGCATCATGATCTTTACCGTTCTATGGTTATATTCGATTCCGCCAATTTTAAAAACAATGAAAATTACCTGGAAGTCAAACCCGGACGCTATGCAACTGTTCAGGTAAGCGGTCCGATTGAAGAAACATTCAAGGCTGTCAGTAATTTTTACAACACATGGTTGCCTGGCAGTGGATACAAAATAGCAGATATCTTTATTCTCGAGTTACTCGCCGACGATCCTATCCGAAAGCCTTATGAGCAAATAGAACGGGAAGTGCGTATCCCGATTGAGCCAATTTAGAAATACCGTTTAAGCGGTTTCTTAGCTTTTTCTTAATTGCCTGGCACGCTCATCGATTGACACGGTATTTACTGAAAGATTTTCATAAGGTTGAAATTGGTTCATGAACACCTCATCATGTTTTTCAGGTCGCTGTGTTTTGCGATTGTAATAAACAAATGTTGTCCACAACAGGGCCTTGAGACGTGTTTTTTGCTCATCCCACATGCTCATCTCTACAAAGATATTTTTTTCATCGATTTTCAATATAGTGGATTTGATCACAACAGTCTCCATTAGCAAGGCAGGCCGCAAATAAACGATCTCGTTTTTACCGATCACCCATCCTGTTCCTTCTCCCTGTATTCTTTCGTAAACATCAAAATGATGAAATTGCAGCAGGTGATCTTCCCGGGCGTTGATGAAGTAATCGATATATTTTGAATTGTTCAAGTGGTTGAACGGGTCGCAATCCGAGAACCTGATCCGGTATTGCGTTTCCCATACTTTGTTTATTTCCTGCATGCTTGCTTTGTTTTCAATTTTCATATCTTTCGCTTAAATGATGCACCTCAACGCATGTTCATCCCTCCCTTAAGTAAGTGGATCAGCAGGAACAATACAAGCGCCACGCCGATCACGATAGCGATTATATATTTTCTGCTTCGCTGGTTGGCCAGTTCGGTGGTTATACCTGTATTGTTGTTAATGGCATTTGATATCCGCCCCCAGGGTTTGTAAACCGAAACAACGGTAATAAATATCAATACCAAGAGGGCGGCCCCGGCGTCAAAGGCAACCCGGCGTTGGACTTTTCCCATATCCATGACCATGGTATTGGGCCTGGTCATTTCGGCCAGCATATTAACCGGGTTTAGGTGCAGCAGTAAAAGTATCGTCGAAAAGACTGTAAGAGTGAGTTTTACCATGATCCAGTAGTATTTAAATAACCCCCATTTGGTACCGGCTGCCTCTACAACTCCGCTCACCAGCGCTGCCAGGCAAAATGGGACAATGATGTCATGGGCGCTGATTTGCATGGCCGATAATAATCCATTGACCAGGTTGAGTTCGTTGCTGCATATCGCGGTTAATGCCAGTGCGACAAAAACCGCAACGGAACCCAGCCAGCCAACAGAGAAGATAATATGCGATGTAAGAAGCGCTTTAGCTATTTTCGGTTTCATTTTTTTCTGCAAAGTTTAGCATATTGGCTGCTATCCGTTTGCTAAAAATTGCGAACCGCTTTGCAAATCTTGCGAAATAGGCCGTCCCACGGCAAAATCTGTAATGGGAGGTGGTTCTTTGATGGATTTTACGAGCTAAAAGCTCGGTTTTTTTACATCAATTTGTCGGAATTTAAAATAGAGAATATGCGTTTTTGCTTGATTTACAGCAGTTTATTGATTTTTATTGTTCGGGTTTGGAAGAAAATGAATCGGGGAAATCCTTTACAAATCGCTGTTTTTCAACTGTTTTAAAAAAAGTGCGGAGAGAGAGGCTTCCGAATTTTACCTCCTAACCAATTGTCTTTCAATAACTTTTGAGTGGCCTGTAAACGTTACTCACCGAATTACTCACCACTTCAATTTTGCTATGCCTTACATTGCAAATGCTGACGTAAAAATACTGATTTTCAGCGGTATTCAGCAATTTTTTGTGCAAGAAAAACAATCTAATTCAAGCAAGATAAAGTGAAGGTATCACTTTAAATTCATCTATTGTCAAGTGTCAACTTCCGAACCTCAAAAAACTCATTATTGGTCTGTCGGCACCTAATCAAAAACGACATCGAGAATGAATAGCTCACTATGGTATTAGCTGAAATCTAACTATTTAATTTTAAGCAGGCTTGCGTTTATCGCAACAATCACCGTACTTAAACTCATCAGTACGGCCCCGGCTGCAGGGCTAAGCAAAATGCCATAACCATATAAGACACCCGCAGCGAGCGGCATCGCAACTACATTGTATCCTGTAGCCCAGGCAAGATTTTGGATCATTTTCCGGTAAGTTGCTTTACCGAATAGCACGAGGTTAACAATATCTTTAGGATTGCTGTTCACCAATATTATTCCCGCTGTTTCAGCTGCTATATCGCTGCCGGAGCCCACCGCTATTCCGATATCTGCTTGTGCGAGCGCCGGTGCATCATTAACTCCATCGCCCGTCATGGCAACATATTCACCTGAATTTTGTAGTTCCTTTATCTTTTCAAGTTTTTCATGCGGTAATACCTGGGCGTAATATTTATCCATACCGAGCTTATCACTTACGCTTTGTGCTACTTTAGCGTTATCACCTGTCAATAAAACCGACTTAATATGGTTTTCGTGCAGTGTTTGAATGGCATCGGCAGATTCCGGTCGTATGGTATCTGATAAAGCTATGTAACCTGCGAGTTGATCGTTTGCTATAACAAATACAACAGTTTCAGATTCTTCAGTTGCAAACGATTTTGGAACGTCTATGTGATTCTGCTTGAGATAGCCGGGACTTACTATTTTGATATGCTTGCCTTCAACGATTGCCTCTACACCTTGTCCTGTCAACGCCTTAAAATCCTGGGCTTCCGGTACCGCAATGGAAAGTTCTTTTGCCTTTTCGATAATACCGGTAGCAATGGGATGTTCGGAGTTCTGCTCCAGGCCGGCAGCAAGGCGGATCAATTCGTTATCTGAATAATTTGCAAGTGGCGTTATCCTGGAAACGCCGAATTTACCCAAAGTCAGTGTTCCTGTTTTGTCGAATACCAGGGTGGTTATCTTCCTGGCGTTTTCAAAAGCCGTGCGATTTTTGATTAAGAGACCATTCTTTGCGGACAAGACTGTTGACCTTGCGACCACTAACGGCACCGCTAATCCCAGCGCATGCGGACAGCAGATAACAATAACCGTTACCATCCTTTCAATACAAAAAGATAGTTCTCTGCCGGAAGCAAACCATGCGATAAAGGTGATAATGCCAGACCCAATAGCGATAATGGTTAACCATTGAGCCGCTTTATCAGCAAGCAGTTGCGTATTTGATTTAGCATTTTGCGCATCGTTTACCAGCTTAATCACCTGCGATAAATATGAATCTTTTGCAGCATGGCTAACCGTTATTCGCAGTGCGCCATTTCCATTGAGCGAACCCGCAATCACCTTGTTTCCTTTTACACGATGTACCGGCTTTGACTCTCCGGTAAGCATGGATTCATTCAAGTAGCTTTCGCCATCAACGATGTTGCCATCGGCCGCTATCTTTTCACCCGGCCTGACTAAAATTGTGTCACCCTCTTTTAGTGTATCCGTCTTTACATCCATAACATGATCTTCGTGAACCAGGTGCGCATCAGAAGGCATAAGCTGAACAAGCAGCTCCAGCTCACGCGAGGCCCCGGCAACTGATTTCATTTCTATCCGGTGGCCTAAGAGCATAATAAGAATAAGCGTGGTCAGCTCCCAAAAGAAGTCCATTCCTTTTAGCCCGAAAACGGTAGCTACGCTGTAGACAAAGGCAACAGTAATGGCAAAGCCGATCAGGGTCATCAT
>JAFDZK010000230.1 GCA_018267005.1 Bacteroidota bacterium | reverse complement strand
CTGAAATTTGCCTGTGCAGGTTCGATTATTGAGGCGCCTGGTAATATGGCCGACCGGCTGATCTGGGCGTCAAGCCTTTTTTCAGACAAAAACGAATATACCTTGTCGTTGATCTCGAAACCACGTTTCAGGCTGATCAGGTTGCGTTCGGCGGCGGGAAGAACAGCCAGCTTTTCATTTACTTTTGCTATCTGGCTGTCGATGTAATCGATGTTTTTTTGCAATCGCACATGCGTGGCCTCAATGTTATTTAGTGCCGCATTTTTTATCTGTAATATCTGCTGATCAATATCTCTTATTGCCTGCGAATTGCTGTTGTATGTTTTTAGAAGGGTATTCTTTTCAACCAATAAGTTGTCAAGGTTTTGGATCAGGCCTCCCAGCAAGGGATCGATCGTGCCTTCGAGATTAAGATTAAGGCTGACGTTGTTCTTTTCCTGCGTTATCTGGTCTTTTAGTTGCTGGATAGCTATAAGCTGGATATTGAGCAAGGATTTTTGGGATGCCAGGTCCTTTATTTCGCCCGATGCCAGTTCGGCCGACGCGCTGACATCCATTATTTTTGAGGTTTGCTTATAATTCTCGATCGATTTTTCCGAACCCTTCACCTCGTTCGACAGTGCATTCAGTTGATCGTCGATAAAACGGATCATATTAGTGGCCGATTGCGTTTTCTGATCGCGGTCATAGTTCAGATATTCCTTCATGATAGCATTCAGGACATCGGCGGCAAACTGCGGATTCGAATCGGTCTCCTGCAGAGAAATAATATTTGAATTTTTTACAACTTCGCTGGTGCGCAGCCCGCCCTTTACCCGTCCTACAAAATCTTCGGGCGTGTTGAACTTAAACATGAAGATGGTACTCTTGCCAAGATCGCCCGGATTTTTAATGCTGAAAGCCATATTGCCTATAGTTACGGGCGTATTATAGCTATAGCTTTTGTGCTGGGGCTTGCCGTTTACGCTATAGCTTATTTCGAAAGTATTATAGTCCCGTGGCCTGAAAGTGATCAGGTCTCGGTAAAAATTGGTGCTATCAAACTTTACCAGTTGAATATCGAGAAGTTTTTGCGGATAAACCTCGGTAGTGCGCACCCGGCCCGATATGTAGAAGCTAACCCGGTAATCGAGATCTTTTATGGCGGCAAGGATCAGCGTGCGGCTTTGCAATACAAATATTTCGCTTTGTATTTTCGAAGGTCCGCGGTCGTTATTATTAATTACGCCCACCAGGTCGGAAAATTCGGATTTCTTTTCTTCGATCTTCAGCGTGCTGGAAGTGGCATATGTTTTAGGTGTATACCACAGGTAAACGTACGAAATGATAAGGCATACAATTACCGAAGCGGCGATCCAATACCAGCGGCTCAGCAGAATTTTCGCAATCTTATAATAATCTATTTCCTGGTTGGGCAGCTTCCTCGTTATCTTGTCTGTCTCTTGCATCTATTTGCGCGTAAACGTATAAATAATCAAAGCAGTATTCAGTATGATCAAAATAGGCTGTATAGTGCTTGAGAAATTGATGATCTGATCGTTTTTTACAGCCCGCTTATTTTGTGCGATGTAAATGATGTCATTATTCTGCAGTATGATCCTTGGGTCGGCGAGCGTCTTAATTTTGCTCAGGTCAACTTCGGTAATCTGTGGATTCCTGGGATCGCCGCGTATGATTTTTATGTTTTTCTCGTTAGCTTTTTCCGTGAGGCCGCCTGCTTCGCCAATCATTTCCACCAGGTTGGTTTTATCTTTTACCAAAGGGTAATTTCCCTGTGCCCTTATCTCGCCCAGAACGGTTACCTTAAGGTTGGTTATTTTCAGATCGATTATAGGATCCTTCAGCAGTTTCTGGCGATACAGGTCTTCTACAACCCTGGCAGCCTCGGCCCTTGTAAGGCCTGCTACCTTAACGCGGCCGATAACCGGCAGCGCCACAGTCCCATCATCGTTCACCTGGTAGGTTTGGCCCTGGGAGGCCATTCCCGACGAACTGGTACCTCCGGCGCCGTTTGCAGTAGCAGTCGTTGGTTCTTCGTCGACAATATACCGTGTACTTTGCAGATTGCGTATCTGAAGTATATCCTGCGAATGGATATGGTAGTCGCTGGTGCCGGCTCCGCTGTAATCTTGGGTAGTGCGGAGACTGTCGGCCTGCTGAAATAATAATTGCTGCTGTTTGTAGGCGCAAGAAGTGAAAAATATCCCGAAAAATATAATGGTGATAGTTAGGGCGGTGTAAAAACGCATATACAATCGAACTGCATAATTTGTTTATATTACGCAGCAATTCCAAAAATACATTTTTTGAATTAAAGAATGCGCTCGGGGAAATGCAAAATCTAAAAATTTCGCTCATAACTGTGGTATATAATTCCCAAAATACCATTGAGCGCTGTATTACCTCTGTTTTGAGGCAAAAATTCAACAATATTCAATACATCGTTATTGATGGCGGATCTACCGACGATACGCCAAAAATTATCAACAGGCATCGAAGTAATATCGATTATTTTATCTCAGAGCCCGATAAAGGCATATATGATGCCATGAATAAGGGTATTATGGCCGCTACGGGCGATATTATTGGCACACTTAATGCCGATGATTATTTGGCAGACGATAAAGTGTTAAACGATGTAGCTCACGCATTCTCGACCCTAACGAATGACGTGTTGTACGGCGACCTGGACTTCGTAGACAATGACGGAAAAGTGGTTAGAAAATGGAGATCGGGTCACTATAAAAAAGGGATGTTCAACTACGGCTGGATGCCCCCGCACCCTACCTTCTATTGCCGCAGGGAGTTGTTTGAAAAGTATGGTAATTACAGTCTTGAATATGGCAGCGCAGCCGATTACGAGTTGATGCTCAGGTTCGTACACGCACATAAAGCAAGAGTGTTTTACCTGGATAAAGTGATGATAAAAATGATAACCGGAGGAGTAAGTAACAAAAGTTTAAGCAATCGCGTAAAAGCATTGCTTAACGATTTAAAAGCTATGAGGAATAACGACATTTTATTTCCATATATAACTATAATATTTAAACCAGTTCGAAAGATATCGCAATTTTTTTAACATATATGAAAATATCGCTAATTTGGCCGCCTGATTATCGATATAACTGACCCCCTAACAATTATAGTCCATGACAGAATTTTTACATTCCTATCCGTTTTTGTACTATTCGATTATAATTGCCTTCTCAATTTTAATCACATCCTTAGCCATTCCTTCTATTCTGCATGTAGCCCGCGCAAGGCATTTATATGATGACCTGGGGCATTTTCGTAAGCAGCACGACCATGGAATACCACGCCTGGGCGGGGTCGCAATATTTGTAAGCTTTACCATCACGTCCCTGTTGTTCAGCATGACCGACCAGTCGCTGCCTATAAATTATTTACTTACCGCCTGCATTATCCTGTTCGCCATGGGCCTCAAGGACGATCTTTCGGGAGTAAATTCACGTACCAAATTTATTATCCAGTTCCTTGTAGCCGCCATCCTGGTGTTATTCGGTAACATTCGCCTTAGCAGCATGTATGGTGTATTCGGTATATACGACCTGCCTTACTGGCCGAGCGTTGCCTTATCGGTACTCACCATTATCCTTGTGGTTAACGCATTCAACCTGATCGATGGTATCGATGGCCTGGCCGCTACGACCGGTATCCTGGTTAATGGTTCCTTCGCCGGTATGTTCATATACATGGGACAGTACGAGCTCGCCGCTGTTTCGCTCGCTATGGTTGGCGCTATATTCGGTTTCCTTAAATTTAATATCACGCCGGCCAAAATATTCATGGGCGACACGGGTTCATTGCTTATCGGACTTATTTCAGTTGTAATGGCTGTGAAATTTATCGAGCTCAATAAGATCAGCAGTGTAAAAACGCCCGAATTCTTCTCGGCGCCTGCTTTAGCCGTAGCCGTGCTAATAGGCCCGATCTTTGACACGGTCCGCATATTTATCTTACGTATTTCAAATGGCGTGTCGCCTTTTACCGCCGATCGTAACCATATTCATCATCGGATGCTGCGCCTGGGCTTCACCCATCTGCAGACAACGCTGATACTTGCCGGCCTGAATGTGCTTTGCATTTTGTTGGTCATGTATTTCAAAGGCTATGGCAATTCTGTTCTCATCGGGCTGATCCTGTTTGTTTGCCTGGTGTTCAACTGGGTTGTAACTTTCTTTGTCCGTTCGAAGGAGCGCGAGAACCTTGCCCTGCGCAACTTATTTGTTTAGGCGGCAACTGCGTTCTTATAATGTCATAATATCAAAGCCGGCGCGCGAGTTCGTTACGCCGGCTTTGATATTTTAGTAGCTTTGCAAGACCATAAATCGTGGATATGATGACTGTTGCAATTAACGGTTTCGGACGTATCGGAAGAATATTTTTACGGAATATCATTGACAACAATGACATTCATGTCGTCGCTATAAACGATCTTGCAAATACTGAAGCGCTCGCTCATTTGTTCAAATATGATTCCGTTCACAGGGCTTTCAAAGGTGACGTCGGTTTCGATCAGAATCATTTGTTGGTGAATGGCCAAAAGATAAAGGTATTTGGCGAAAAAGATCCTGCTAACCTCCCCTGGAAAGTCTTGGATATCGACGTTGTGATTGAGGCTACGGGCAAGTTCACTTTGCGTGTCGACGCGGAACGGCACCTTAAGGCAGGCGCAAAACAGGTTATTATTTCGGCGCCGTCCCCTGACAAAGAGGTCCCAACCATCGTAATTGGTGTAAATGATGACTCTATCGACCTGAATTCACCTGTTATATCCAATGCTTCCTGCACCACGAACAATGTTGCCGTTATGGTAAAGATACTGGAAGACAACTGGGGTATTATTGACGGTTATATCACCACGGTACATTCCATGACGGGCGACCAAAGTCTGCACGACGCTCCACATAAGGACCTGCGCCGCGCAAGGGCCGCTTCGGCATCTATTATTCCTACCACTACAGGCGCTGCCAAGGCCATTACACGCATTTTCCCTGGTTTGAAAGGTAAGTTGGGCGGTGCCGGTATCCGTGTCCCGGTGCTCAATGGATCGCTGACAGATTTTACCTGCAGCCTGAAAAACCCCGCCACCGTTGAAGAGATCAATCTTGCTTTTAGGCGAGCTGCTGCAGGTCCGATGAAAAATATACTGGAATACACCGAAGATCCGATCGTTTCGACTGACATATTGGATAACCCGCACAGTTGCATTTTTGATGCCAGGCTCACTTCGGTTGTAGGCGGCCTGACCAAGGTGGTAGGCTGGTATGATAACGAAATGGGCTATTCCAGCCGCCTCGCGGACCTCGTCGCTAAAATAAACATCGCAAAGCATGATCAGGTTTATACCGGTTGAGGACACCCTGGCTATACGCAATGCTGTATTGCGCGAAGGAAAACTTACATTAGACCAGTGTCGCTGGCCGGGCGATGAAAAGGAACAATCATTTCATTTAGGCTATTTTGAAAATGATAAGCTCATTTGCATTGCCACCTTTCACCCGCAGTCCTACAAGGATTTTCCCGGGGCCGGTTACCAGTTGCGCGGTATGGCAACCATTGATGGTTGCCGTGGAAAAGGTATCGGGAATAAGCTGCTGAATTTCGCTATTGTTTACCTGCGCGGCCAAAAGGCTAATTACATTTGGTGCAATGCCCGTAAAAATGCACTGAAATTCTACATTAGCATCGGTTTTGAGGTTATATCTGATGAATTCGAAGTACCCAACATCGGTCTGCACAGGGTATTATATCTGAAAATTCAGTAAAACAATCGCTCGTCTTTTGGTCTTTCTGGCTTATGTGTTACCGATAGTTATCGGGAATCCGGGTCGTCTTTTTCATTTTTGCGTTCAGAATTCAGAATTAAATGCTCAATTTGGCGGTCCGTAAAACAATCACCTTCAAACAAATGAAAACAGTAGATCAGATCAGATTTTTGGGAAAAAGAGCCCTCATCAGGGTTGATTTCAACGTCCCGCTTGATGCCGATTTTAATATAACCGACGACAACCGGATGACTGCGGCTTTGCCGACCATCAAAAAAATATTGAACGATGGCGGCGCTGTAATCCTTATGTCGCACTTAGGGAGGCCGAAGGATGGTCCGACTGACAAATACTCGTTAAGGCACCTTGTTCCGCACCTTTCCGATCTGCTGGGCCAGCAAGTGGAATTTGCCAACGATTGTATAGGACAGGAAGCAGTGGATAAGGCAAAATCGTTGGATTCAGGCCAGGTATTGCTGCTTGAAAACCTGCGCTTTTACAAGGAAGAAGAAAAAGGGGATAAGGATTTTGCACAGAAACTGGCAGCATTGGGTGACATTTATGTGAATGACGCTTTTGGTACCGCGCATCGGGCACATGCCTCAACCTCGGTTATCGCGCAGTTTTTCCCTGCCGACGCCAAATGCTTCGGCTACCTGATGGCAGCAGAATTGAATAATGCCGAAAAAGTACTGAATAATGCCGAAAGACCATTTACGGCCATCATGGGTGGTGCTAAGGTATCCGACAAGATCGAGCTGATCGAGCAGCTAATGAACAAGGTGGACAACCTGATCATCGGTGGCGGTATGGCATACACTTTTGCCAAGGCGCAAGGCGGTAAGATCGGTAAATCGTTGGTTGAAGAAGATAAACTTGATCTTGCCAATGAGATCCTGAAGAAAGCAAAGGAAAAGAATATTAACCTGCTGCTGCCTACGGACTCCATCATAGCCGATAATTTCTCAAACGACGCCAATACCGACACCGCACAGAACGATAATATTAAAGACGGCTGGATGGGCCTGGATATCGGTCCGGATTCGATAAAAGCTTTCAGTAAGGTGGTTGAAAGTTCAAAGACCATTTTATGGAACGGCCCGATGGGCGTTTTTGAGATGAGCAAGTTCGAGCAGGGTACCAAAGCCATTGCCGAGGCGGTGGTAAAAGCAACTGAGAACGGCGCATTTTCTCTGATAGGCGGCGGTGATTCGGCAGCCGCGGTCGCCAAATTCGGGCTGACCAATGACGTGAGCTATGTTTCGACCGGCGGAGGCGCCTTGCTGGAATACATGGAAGGCAAAGAGTTGCCGGGTGTAAAAGCGATCAACGAGTGAGACATTAAATATCAAAAAGTAATAACTTTGTTACAGCCCCAATCATTGGGGCTTTTTTGTTTTCTTGAGCCCTATTTTCTTAACTCTCAACAATTAATGAAAAAACTGTCCCTGCTTTTAGCTTTCGGCTTTATGCTTTCAGCTATCTGCTCTTACGCCCAACAGAATAGTTCTGACGCGGAATACGTAAAAGCCAATTACACCAAATACGAGTACCAGGTACCCATGCGCGACGGTGTAAAGCTGTTCACCTCCGTATATGTGCCCAAAGATCAGTCAAAGAAGTATCCGATCATGATGGACCGTACGCCATACAGCGTTGCCCCATACGGGCCGGATGCTTATAAAGGCTCGCTCGGTCCATCGTCCCTGTTTTTGCACGACGGCTACATTTTTGTTTACCAGGATGTGCGCGGCCGATGGATGAGCGAAG
>JAFDZK010000022.1 GCA_018267005.1 Bacteroidota bacterium | reverse complement strand
CTGCCCACATTGATCATCTTATCAGCCGAATCATAATCGATCTCGATATTATATTTTGCTTCGGCATCGATGATGATATCAACCAAATTTGCCGAATTTATTTTCAAATCCCTTATCAGGTCCGTCTCCTCATTAATGCTGTTCAGCATTTCCTTGTTTGAAGTATAAGGGGTCAGAACCTTTTTAAGTTCATCCAGGATTTCTTCTCTCGTCATCAGTTACTAAATTTTGAAAAAATTATACACGCATTTACGTCGCCAAAGCCAAAATTCGCCTTGGCAACAACGTTTAGTTCCTTTTTTATCATGCTTGCCGGCAACCGTTCCTGGTCTACTATTGCGAGTATGTCAGGGTTTGGGTCCTCTAAGTTAATATTTGGATGAACAAATCCATGAACAATTTGTAACACGGATGCTACAGATTCGATCGAGCCGGCTGCGCTGAGGCAATGCCCGATCATGGATTTCACCGAATTTACCAGCGGGAAGTCCTTGCCTTTCCGGCCGAGAACCTGGCTCCAGTTCTGTATTTCCTGCTTGTCGGCCATCGTGGCCGTCAGGTGCCCGCTGATGAGGTCGATGTCACCCGGATGTATGCCGGCATTCCTCACCGATTCGTCGATGCAGCGCATGACGCCTGCCGGGTTTGGCGCCGTCATCGTGCCCCCGCCACGCTGGCCGCCTGAATTGGCCGCTCCTCCAAGCACCTCCGCATAGATCCTCGCGCCTCTTTCAAGCGCGGTATCCAGGTCCTCGAGGATGAGGGCTGCGGCGCCGGATCCGGGTACAAAGCCACCCGCAGTGGCGCTCATCGGCCGCGAGGCCCGCTCGGGCTGGTCGTTGAACTTACGCGAAAGCACGCGCATCGAGTCGAACGTACCGAAAATATAGGTGTCGATATATTCGCTGCTGCCTACAACCATACGCTTGGCCAACCCGCTCATAATGTATTCATAACCCATCAGGATCGCCTGTGTACCTGTAGCACAAGCGGTGGAGGTAGTTACCACGCGGTTGCCCAAACCAAGCCTGCCTGATATAAATGACGTAACACCGCTATTCATTGTTTGCTCAACAACCCGCGAGCCCAGTTTTTTTACCTCCTTGTTGTCTACCCTGGTGATCACATTTTTGGTCGCTTCAGCATCCGGCGCGCTATTGCCGAATACACAGCCGGTATCCCAGCGCGGTTCGTCGGTATCGTACGGCAGCCCTGCATCACGCCAGGCATCGAGCGCGGCGGTGATCCCGTAGCCTATATTGGTGCCTTTTAAACCATAAAAGGTCACCTCGGAGATATAATCTCTCAGGCTTTCCCAAACAAAAGCCGGAACGCCCACCACCTGGCAGCTCATGTGCAGCTCCTGGTATAAAGGCATAAACCTGATACCCGATACGCCATGTTGAATGGCATGTAAAAAGCCCGGCAAGCCAATACCATTGGGAGCAACAACCCCCATACCTGTAATCACAACACGTTTAGCCATGGATATCCAACCTTTTTACTATTCCCGAGAACATGCCTTTTGCTACTGTCTCGCCTGTTTCGTCCGTCATTTCGACATAACACTTCAGCTTGCCGAAACGAAAATATTGTTTTTTAGAAATAACGGTCACCTTCTGGCCGGGCAAAACCATTTTGTGGAACGACACCTCCGTTGAGGTAAGCAATGGGAACAAGGTATCGCCGGACGAGACCAATTCCGATTCCTTCAATATCAAAAATATCCCCAATACCACCAGCCCGATCTGCGCCATGATCTCGGTGATAATTACACCGGGCGTAACCGGGTTGCCTTCAAAATGATCTTCGTAAAAAAAAGCATCGTGCTTCAGCGTATAATCGCCCACAACGCCCTCCTCGCTTAGTTCGGAGATATGATCCACAAAACGAAAGGACGATTTATAAGGCAAATGGTTTAATATGGAATTTTTCATCAATAAATAGCCATTATGTCATTGGGGCATTAAGTCATTTTTCACCTGCCGCTTCATCTGTACATTCGCACATCCGCACATCTGCCTATCAATTACCTGCAATGCTCTCCTCCATCCACATGTATCAGCGCGCCGTTCACCCAAAAGGCTTCATCGGTGCAAAGCAGGTAAATTACATTCGCTACATCCTGCGGGCGGGTTATCCGGCCCATAGGGTTGCGTTTTTTTCCTATTTCTATCAGTTGCTCGCTGCCCGGTATCATTTTCAGCGATTGCGTCTCCGTAATACCGGCCTGGATCAAATTTGTTTTCAATCCGAAAGGCGCAAACTCTACCGCCATGTATTTTGCCAAACTTTCCAGCGAAGCTTTGGCGACAGAAACCGCGGCATAACCCTCCCAGTGCTTATGTGCCCCCTCGCTGGTGAGCCCGATAACACGGGCATCCGGATGGAACAATTCCGCTTTCAGAATGTCGCGTGTCCAGTCGAGCAGGCTGTTGGACATGGCATAGCTTGTAAATTGTATATCTTCCGCGGAAAGGGTGTCATCGCCGGTTAGCGGCTTCAGATTTCCCCGGGCGATGGAATGCAGCAGCAGCCTGACGCTGTATTTGGCCTCGGCGTTTTCAGACTGAAATTTGCGGAGAAAGGATTCGCGGCCTTCGGCCGTTAAAGCGTTGGTATTAAACGGAAGAATAGTAACGCCGTTGCCGGATGCTATCCTGGAAAAATTTTCCAGCAGAGGTTTTTCCGTAACCGATGTTTCGCGGTAAAGCACCGCGATATTCATCCCGTTAGCGGCCAGTTTCTCAACCGAAGCAAATCCGAATCCGCCCGACCCGCCCAGAATTATCGCCCATAAACCGTCGAACGGCCTGCTTTTACTTACCTCTGTGTTCATTTAAACTTTTATAACATCAGTTTGTCTTAAAAAGGGGTATCGTTCCGGGCAATAAATTTGCGGCTTCAAAGTAACTAAAAGTAAATCAGTTTTAAAGCATCGAAACTGACAATATGATAGCTCTTGCCCATTGTTGTGACGACCTTAATATTTTATTATGTTTGGTAGCGTTATGTTTCATTTTATGAGATGGAAAGTATTTATTGCGTGTAGTTTTTTGCTGTTCGCTTTCGGTGCGAAGGCAAAGCCTGTACCGCAAAAATTTGAACGTTCCACCTTTTATGCAGTAATGAAATCGGGCGACGTGACGGCCATCGACAATGAGATCGAAGTGCTGAAAGAGCTGCCAACCGCGGAGGAAGAGGGCTATGAAGGCGCTTTGCTGATGAAGAAAGCCGGCCTGATGAAAAAGCCGAAGGACAGGCTGAAGTATTTTAAGGAAGGCCGTATTAAGCTGGAAACGGCCCTGATAAATGATAACAACAATACCGAGTTTCATTTCCTTCGCCTGGCCGTGCAGGAACATGCACCTAAAATTGTGAGATACCGTTCCGATATACCTAAGGATAAAGCGCTGGTTATTAAAAATTTCAAAAACTTACCCCTGCCTGCTCAGCGCGCTATCCTGGATTACTGTTCAACGTCGAAAGTGTTGCACAAGGAAGATTTTTCGCTTCGTGAAAGAGAGTAGTTTTTAAATTTGCCGGAAAATGAATAAAAAGGTATTGGCTGTATACTATACCCAATCGGGGCAAATGCGTGATATTATCAATTCATTTACGGCGCCGCTGGAGGCAGCCGGAGCTTCCGTCGAAAAGTTACAGGTTGCACTGGTTTCCGATTACCCGTTTCCATGGACCGATAGCCGCTTTTATTCTGTTATGCCCGATTGCGTGCTCGAAGTACCCGCCCAACTGCAACCGGTAACTTTGAAAGAAAAAAAGTACGACCTGGTGGTCCTGGGTTACCAGCCCTGGTTCCTGTGGCCGAGCATACCCGCTAATTCCATATTAAACGATCCTGATTTGCGGACCGTGCTAAAAAATACGCCTGTGGTGACGATCAGCGAAGCTCGGAACATGTGGCTGAATGCCTATGAACGTGTCCGGTTTAAACTGAATGAAATAGGCGCCCACCTGGTGGGTAATGTCGCATTGGTCGATAAACATCCCAACGCCATCAGCTTTTTTACCATTTTTCACTGGATGCTTGGCGGGAAAAAAGATCGTTTGCTGAATATCTTTCCCAAACCGGGCGTGTCCGATGAAGACATAGCCGATACTAAGATATACGGTCAAATCGTTTCTAAACATTTGGAAGCTGATGACTGGGAAAGATTGCATGAAGAACTGCTGGAGCAAAAGGCCGTTAGCATAAAATATCCGCTGCTGTTACTCGAAACCACGGCTGTGGCTACCTATGTCAAATGGGCTAAGTTTATCGTGGGCAAAAAGAACCGGAAACGGTGGCTAACCGCATTTAAGTACTATCTTTATGTAGCACTCTTTTTAGGCGCGCCCATTCTTCTTACCTTAGATGCGATTTTTATAAAACCATTTTCATCCAAACGAATTAAAGCTAAAACACAAAATTATTTACAAGTTATCTAATATTATGTCTGTAAACCAGGTCTATATAAATGCTACTTCCGCCTTTTTTCCGAATGATCCCGTTTCCAATGACGAGATGGAGGAATATTTGGGTTATATCGACGGAAGACCTTCCAAATCAAAAAAAATAGTGCTGCGCAATAATGGTATCGTAAACCGCTATTATGCGCTGGATAAAAATGGCAAATCCACACATACCAATGCCCAGATGACTGCTTTGGCCGTACGGGAACTGTTTAAAGATGATCCCGAAGGCCTGAAGGAAATTGAATTGCTGTCGTGCGGCACCTCGTCTCCCGACCAGGTAATGCCGAGCCACGGCGTAATGGCCCATGGCTGGCTGCCCGAAGCAGAAGGGATTGAAGTGGTTTCACCTTCGGGTGTTTGCTGCGCCGGTATGCACGCCATCAAATTTGCTTACCTGGCCATTAAATCGGGTGAAGTGAAAAAGGCCGTGGCTACGGGTTCGGAAAGGTTTTCCGGGTTGCTGGTTTCGGACGTGTTCGAAGAAGAGGCGCAAAAGCTGAAGGAAATGGAGGAAAATCCTTTCATAGCCTTTCAGAAGGACTTTTTGCGCTGGATGCTTTCGGACGGCGCCTCGGCATTTTTGATGAGCGACCAGCCCAACCCGGACGGCCTTAGTCTGCGTATCGATTGGATAGAAGGCGTATCGTACGCCAATGAAATGGAAACCTGCATGTACATGGGCGGTGAGAAGCAGGAGAACGGTACGCTGAAGGGTTTTATGGATTATACGCCCGAGGAGATCATGAACAAATCGATCTTCAGTATCAAGCAGGATATTACGCTGCTGAGCAATAACATCGTGCACCTGGGCGGAAAGAAGATCAAGGAGATCATGGATAAAAAGGGCCTGTCCGCTGACGACGTCGATTATTTTTTACCGCATATATCCAGCGATTTTTTCAAAAGCAAGATATACGACCTGGTGGAGTATTACGGCGGCGGCATTCCATACGAGAAATGGTTCATTAATTTATATACCGTAGGTAACGTGGGTGCGGCGTCGGTTTACCTGATGATCAACGAACTGTTCCATAGCGGCAGGCTGAAAAAAGGTGAACGATTACTGCTGCTGGTTCCCGAAAGCGCTCGTTTCTCGTATATGTATGCGATGCTGACGGTGGTTTAGTGAATGGTGAATAGTCAATAGTGAATGGTCAATAGTGAATATTTAGCTACAAAATAAAATTGACTATTCACCATTGACTATTCACTTAAAAGCTTTTTAATCCTTTAATCGTGTCCTATGAAGAAGGAAAATGTGCCGCAGGATATGGGTGCGCTTGGTAAGATCACCAAAGAGGTTTGCTACGCGACGGATAGCTCGGGCAAATATGTGAAGGAACTGAGCAGTGGATGGAATGTGAAGACCGATGCCTTAGATGTGGCCTGGAAGGATGTGGACGAACGCATCGCCAAGGCACGCGAAAAAGTGCTGAATAACGAAGCCAGCCCGCTGCTGTTCTTTATGGAATACCGGTTAATGGATTTGAGCATACTTTCAGATTATACCGGTTTCTGGAAATGGCAGATCAAAAGGCACCTGGACCCCGAAGTTTTTAAACGATTATCCGAAAAAAAGCTGCAGAAATATGCCGAAGCCTTCAACGTGAAGGCCGACGACATTAAAACCATGACCGTGCATGAAGCTTGATTTTGAACACCGCCAATCGGCACATTGCGAATCGGGGGTTACCAGCAGCTTATTAAGCAAAATATCAAACAACAAAATAACCGAACCGCTGGCATTTGGCATCGGGGCAGGTTTGTTCTTTTGCTATATACCGCTCATCAAGATCAACAACGGTCCGGCTATAGCGTTCCGCACCTTTCCGGGTTTGATATTTAAAAGAACCTGCAACGCCTTGGGCATCCCGGTTAAGCGGAAAAAATTCGGTTCCAAAGAAAAAGCAGAGGCATTTTTGAACGATGTGCTCCAGTCGGGTCAGCCGGTAGGCTGCCAGGTGGGAGTCTATTACCTCTCGTACTTTCCGCGCGAATACCGCTTTCATTTCAATGCACATAACCTCATTGTTTTTGGTAAAGAAGAAGACAGATACCTGATCAGCGACCCGGTAATGGAAACCGTTACTTCATTAAGCAGCTATGAGCTGGAGCGTGTGCGCTTTGCTAAAGGCGCGCTGGCCCCAAAGGGGCAGATCTATTACCCCGAAAGCAATGCAGCGATCACTGACGAGCGCATGGCCCGGGCAATTATCAAAGGCATCAAAAACAATGTAAACCAAATGCTGCGCATCCCGGGCAACTTCGCCGGTGTAAAAGGTATTCGTTATACAGGGGTGAAGATCAAAAAGTGGCGTGATAAGCTGGGTTTGCAAAAGGCAGGCTCGTACCTGGCGCAATTGGTACGTATGCAGGAGGAAATCGGCACCGGAGGCGGCGGATTTCGTTATATTTATGCTGCCTTTTTGCAGGAAGCGCATGCTTACGTGCCGAAAGACGAGTTGCTGGAAATATCTAAATTATTCACGCAGGCAGGCGACCTTTGGCGGGACGCCGCCGTACAGGCTTCAGGGATATATAAAGGACGATTAGGCAGCCAGGAAGATTTCGACCGCATGGGCGATTACCTGGTTAAAATAGCTGAACTGGAAAAACGCGCTTTTACAGCGTTAAAAAATATCAAATGGAACTGAACAACCCGTTGGCAGTAGACATCAGCAACCTTGGCTTTCATTACAAGGATAACGACGGCGTTGTGTTTTCCGGTCTGAACCTGCAAGTTCAAAAAGGCGAACGTTTTGGTTTATTCGGCCCTAACGGAGCAGGTAAAACTACTCTGCTGAGTTTAACTACCGGTTTGTTATCGCCGGCGGGAGGAAGCATCCGGCTGTTAGGGCTCGATGTGAACCGTGACCATCACGCCGTAAACAAGCTGCTGGGCTTTGTTCCGCAGGATTTTTCTTTTTACCAGGAGCTTAGCCCGGTGGAGAACCTGGAGTTTTTTGGCGCCTGGGCAGGGCTCTCAAAACACCAGGTCAAAAATAAAACCGACGAGCTGCTGCAGGTGCTTGGCCTTGAAAATGTTCGTAATAAGCGTGTGGACAAGTTTTCGGGCGGCATGAAACGCCGCGTGAACCTGGCCATTGGTGTGATCCATGATCCGGCCATACTGATATTAGACGAGCCAACAGTAGGTGTGGATGTGCAAACCCGGCATGCCATTGTCGATTACCTGCTGCAACTGAACAAAAACGGCACTACGCTGATCTATACTTCCCACCAGCTAAGTGAAGCAGAGGATCTGTGTAATGTGGCCGCGCTGATCGACGACGGAAAGATCGTTGCCCATGGCTCTATCGAGCAGCTTTTGGAAGAGCACAAGCAGGAGGACCTGGAACAGTTGTTCCTCGAGCTGACCGGAAAGGAGTTTCGCAATGATGTTTAAGCTCTGGTCGGCCATAGTGAAAGATTCCCGGGTGCTTTGGCGCGATGGCGTAGGCCTGGCGCTCATGTTCGTGATGCCTATCGTATTGGTTATCGTCATTACCGATATTCAAAACAGCACCTTCAACCTCATCAATAAAAACAAGCTCCCGGTTTTGATCTGTAATCGCGACACCGGGGCTTCGGGCATGCAACTGGTTGAGGCGATCAACAAGGTGGGCATGTTCAGCATCAGGCAACTGCCCAAAAACCAGGACGAAAAGGCGCTGTCCGATTCGATGAAAAAGCGCGATGCTCTGCTAAGCATCGTCATTCCCGCCGACTTCACACGCAAGGTAATGGCCAAATCCAAAACCACCGCCGGAAAAGCGCTCACCAGTTTTGGCTTACAGGCCGATTCAACCCAAAAAGATTTGGGCGATGTGTCGCCTTTGAAAATGTTCTACAACCCCGTTTTGCAGGAGTCACTAAGGTTATCAGTAAAAGGCGCGTTGCAAAGCGCATTGCAGTTGGTGGAGAGCAGGCAAACGCTGCGGACGCTTTATTTCGACATCAACGAAAAGCCACTGCCCGGAAAGCTGGAAGGTGAAATGCTGAACAGTAAAGCGGTTATCAACGACACGCCGGTATCGTCGAACGGTTCGTTAAAGCCGCCGAATGCCGCGCAGCACAATGTGCCCTCGTGGACCATTTTTGCCATGTTCTTCGTCATCATGTCGCTTGGGGGCAGCGTAGTAAGAGAAAAAACCAGCGGCAGTTATATCCGGCTCAAAACGCTGCCGACCAGCTACCTTGTCGGGATGTTCTCCAAACAGATCGCCTATGTGGTTGTTACCATCGTGCAGGCCATCGTGATATTTTCGCTGGGGATATGGCTGTTTCCGGTTATCGGTTTACCGGGCCTGAATTTGCCGCAAGATATATTCGGGCTGTTCGTAGTAACCGTACTCAGCGGCTGGTGCGCGGTGAGTTACGCGATATGCGTAGGCGTTTTTGCTGAAACGCACCAGCAGAACAATGCTTTTGGTGCGATATCGATCGTTATCCTGTCGGCCATCGGCGGTTTGATGGTTCCTACGTTTAACATGGATACCTCGCTGAAAACGATTGCCAACTTTTCACCGATGCACTGGTGCCTGCAATCGTATTACGGGCTGTTCCTGGAAGACGGCAAGCTGAGCAATGTGATCGGCTACCTGATACCCTTGATCCTCATTACAATTGTGTTCCAATTAATAGCGGTATGGGGATTGAAAAGGAAAAATTTGATATAATTGACACGATTTAGGGATCACAGGATTTAGCAGCGGATTGATTTATATTTGAATTGAAGACTATTATTGATGGAAACGACTGAACTGAAAGAGAAGCTGAAAAGCCAGATCATATTATTTTTAAACCTGACCGACCTGACGCCTGCCGACATAAAAGACGATGAACCTTTGTTCGGCGACGGGCTGGGCCTGGATTCGATAGACTCACTGGAATTGATCGTGTTACTCAAACGGGAATACGGCATCGATATTAAAGATCCCAAAGTTGGCCGTAAGGTGCTGGTGGATGTGAATACGATGGCGGAGTATATAAAGGAGCATGGGAAGATAAAGTGATTAGTTAACCTCTGAATGCAACCCCCATCGGGGTTCAATCTTGGTAAAAAAAACAAAAAACGGAAATTCGCGCCGTAGGTACGGAACATAACGGATATGTGGCGTACCTGGCGGCACGCAGAATTCTTATTCAATCTATTCCTACAAAGCTTTTGCGCCTACGGCGCATTTTCGACGCAGCGTTAGAGTTTTACAAACGTCCCCTGGAACTTAAAGCATGCCGTTTCGCCGGCGCTTAATTTCCCGCTTACGTGAATACCGCCATCGTGTTGCATGCGGTATCCGATCTCTAACTGTACTTCTTCCGCACGCGAGGGTTCCACCAGGCTCATAAATTTAAGCCGGTCGGCCTTTTTAAGGCGAAGCGGGGTTTGCAGCGCGTCTTCTAAAACTTCTTTCACGATCTGCAGCATAGAGGCGCCCGGTACAACGGGGTGACCGGGAAAGTGTCCCTTTAGGATGTCACTATCAGCATCGATCCGAAGAACGGCGCTGACCGTATGGTTTTGATGGTGTAAAGCAGAAACTCTAAACAGGGCAGCTGACATGGTGCAAATTTATATAAAAGCTGTAAGCGGAAAGACCAAAGCGAAAAGCTTGACAATAAAAGATCATCATTTTTAATCAATCGGCCGCAGACACCAGCATCAAGGCCTGGTATTTGTTTTGATAATGGTTATAGATAAGGATGTTCTTTATTGGTCGCGAGGCAACACCACGTTCAGCGACTATCTCCGGAATTTCTTGCCTTTTAATGATGTTCGCAGCCAGCCATAATGCAAAAGACGATGACACTGGGTATTCGCCGCAAAGGTGTTTGTAGTTGGCTAAAACATTACTTTTAAAAATGTTTTCTCCGAGTGTATTATAAATCGCGTCGTTTTTAATGTCGCCATTGCGTCCTGTAATGATTAGGTCGATCTCTTCAGACTTTAATGAATGTTCGCAAAGAAAATCAACGATGGCCTTTTCTATATTATCGGGCTGGTAATAGGTCCTGGCGGCCGATAGTCCGGCAAGATTATCCGGGGATGGCTTGTCCGTCAGCAGGAAAAAAGCCGAGCCTGCACCGCCCATGGTTCCTTTGGCCTCGCTTTTTAATAGTTCGAGGTTGGAGACCGGCTGCCTCCGGTAAAGACCTAACCTGGTCAGCACCTTATAACTGGCATCCACCATCTCTTCCGTTGCACCGACGATGATATTGTGAGCTTCGCCCTCATTCATCAGCATCAGGGCATCGAAAAGCGCGCTTTCGAACGATATACCCTTATGCACGAACGTGTTATTATAGCCATGACATTGCAGCATTAAAGCAATCTGCGCCGCAACCGTATTGTGCGTGGATTGAATAAAGGCCGTAGGCGGCAGCATCTCCTCGTTCATTTCCACCATACGGGCCAGGAAGGTGATGGTGTCTTCCATACAGCCGAACGCGGTTCCTGCTATGATGGCATCGGGTACGTCTATCCCGGTACCTTCCAAACATTTTTTCCCGGCGGCGACGCCGCGTTTAATGATGGTGCTCATGCGCCGGGCAAGCTTCGGGTCGATATAATTTTTATAATCCGGGTCAATGACGGTTAGCCTTGTACCGGTGTATTCGGTAATATCATTCAAAAAACCGCCGGTATCGAAAGTTTTTTGCGGCGATATGCAGGCTGCCGAACGGATATATGCTTTCATACCGCTGAAAAAATTAAGGATGTACAATTGCCGCCGAAACCAAACGAATTGGACATAACGTGTTTGATGTTTTGCCCTGCCTGGAAATGCTTCACCGGTTCGAAAGGAAGTTCTTCCATTCGTGTTTCGAACCGCAGGTTAGGATAAATAAGTCCATGTTTAATGGCTAATACCGAAAACACCGCTTCCACGCCGCCGCTGGCGCCGAGGGTATGCCCGGTGAATGATTTGGTCGAGCTTACGGCCGGGTAGTTCGGATCGAACAGTCTCCTCACCGCGATGCCTTCCGAACTGTCGTTATTGGGTGTACCTGTGCCATGTAGGTTGATATAATCGATATCGGATGGCTGAAGCCCGGCTTTTTCCAGTGCGCCTTTCATAGCGAGGTACGAGCCTGTTCCCTCCGGCGACGAAGCGGTTTGATGATAAGCATCGTTGCTGTTGTTATAGCCGCTGATCATGCAGTAGGCCTGTTTGTTAAGCGTCTTTAATACTTGCTCCGAGACCAGCACTACATACCCTGCGCCCTCGCCGAGGTTCAAACCTTCCCGGTTTTGGTCGAACGGCCTGCATAGTTCCTTGTCTGTGATCATTAATGTGTTAAAGCCGTTCAGCGTGAATTTGGTCAGCGAATCGGCCCCGCCGGCGACAGCTATATCAATTATGCCATTTTTGATCAGGCGGGCGGCATAAAATATGGCATTAGCCGATGATGAACAGGCTGTGCTGATCGTCGTTATAAAATCTTTGATGCCCAACTGGTCGGCTACGATCTCCGTCATGCTGCCGCATTCATGGTCGAATATGTTACGGAGTTTGCCCTTGTTATTGTCGGCCCAAAATTCAACGAAGAAACTTTCGCTCTTATCCATCCCGCCTACGGTATTGGCCGAAATAAAACCGGTACGGAATGCCTTCGGATCGGTAATACCCGCGTCCTCCCAAGCCTCTTTTGCCGCTACAGAGCTCAGCATGGTTGTACGGCTGCTGCGCCCGGGCAGGCCGGTCATTTTTATAAGCTCGGCATTGCTCAATTTTACTTCGGCAACCGGAAGCTGGTGTTGGTGCAGGGTATCAAAAAGGCTAATATCGCCCATGCCGGCCGCCTCCCGCTCAAAAGCGGAAAGATGCTCGGCCACGTTATTCCCGATCCCGGAAATAACTCCCAAACCAACCACATATACCGTCGAACCCATATCAATTTTAATCGAAAACAACGTTCATATTTTCTGCCGAAAACGGAACGGCGTTGTCACTTTTTTGTTTTTCAACCAAAAATAAAACAGCCTTGTATTCGTCGCCGAGAATATCCACCCAGCCGCAAATACAAGCCCGCAAGATATTATTATCCAGCAGGTAATTTACCTGGCCGGCAATGAAGGCAGCATCAAAATGTTCCCGGATATAAAAAGCGTGTTCGCCTTTAAAGCCATTCCGGATACAAATTTCGCCGATAACAATATTAGGCAACGTATAGACGAACAGCGAAGGGCTGGCTATATCTTTTACCGTTTCATAATATTTGATATCGTCGTCGAGGCTGGAATTTCGATTGGCCAAAACCAAGCCAACTTCCCCAGGCTGGTATTTTGATTGATCAAAACTATCTCGCAGCAATACCTCGGATGCCAGCCAGCCCAGCTTGCTCAAATTATCCATTTTATAAAATTTGGGATAATTCAGGCTGAAATGCTGGTAAACCGAAAGCAGGAAATCGGAAGCCCCGGCATCTTTGTTTTCAAAAAGCTGCTGACCGTTCTTTGAAACTTTACCCTGAATAATGCCGGAGCTGGCCGTGATATAATTCAAATCGTCGTTCCTCTTTCGCCAAAAATAACCGATTATTTACCAAAAACGATAGCCGCGTTACAACCTCCGAAACCTGAAGCCGTTTTCAGAAAATTACTTTTCGTAATCTTTGATATCGACTTAGCCACATTTACGGGCCGGCTAACGCCGCGCTCCTCAAAACCCAGGGTAGGCAGAACAAGGCCCTCTTTCAATGATTGTACCGACACAATACTTTCGATCAGGCCCGCTGCGCCGAGTGTATGGCCGTAATTGGCCTTCAGGCTGTTTAAAGGAACCGATTCCAGCCCTGACAGTGCGATGGCGTTGGCCTCCATTTCATCATTATAAGGCGTGGCGGTTCCGTGCGCTGAAATAAAACCGATATCTTCTGCGGTCACGCCGGCATCTTTAAGCGCCTGATCGATGGCGAAGCTCAATTCTTTGCCTGTCCGTGACGGCCCTGAAATGTGGTTGGCGTCGTTGCTGATGCCTCCTCCCAATACCCGGGTGTTGCCGGAATATTTTTGGTTCGCCGAGAGAATAATGGTTCCCGCGCCTTCGCCCAAATTCAAACCGTTGCGATGTTTATCAAATGGTTTACAAATACCCGGGCTCAATGCCTGGAAGGATTCGAAGCCCGACAGGATGAACCTGGAAATCGTATCGGCGCCCGCGATTATTGCATTTTCATGTTGCCCGGTACGCAACAGGCGCATTGCTGCTATGATGGCTACTACGCCCGACACACAGGCATTGGAAACCACGATCGGCTGATTCACGAGTCCGAAATGCTTTGCGATTAGTTTGGCCGACGCGGAAAGTGATATACGTTCGTTCAGTTCAGGGCTATGTTTTTCGGTCTCCAGCAGGCTAACGTTGCCCTTTGTAGATGAAAGTATGAGAATGTTTTCCTGGTCCGGCGCCTTAAGGCCGCTTTGTTTTAAAGCGTCAGTTATAGAAGCGATAAGGACCTGCTCAAATTTGGTATAATGATCATTCTCCGGGAAAGTTCCTTTATCGAATAACGACGCAAAAAAAGGCTGAGCGGATATAGCCCGATCGGCGTGTTGTTTAACCGCTGATCTGCCTTCCAGCAGATTTCCAAAATTTTCAGTTGTTGTTTTGCCGAGCGGTGTGAAAACATTATCAGCAACTACAAAAACATCCCTGTCCATCTTATTCATTCCTGCTGAATACCTTCATTTCGCACTGGGCGATCAGCCTGTCGTCAAGCCAAACCCTGCCCGAAAGTACGGTAATATCAAATATCTGGTTTTGCGTGGCTATCATGGTAGTGATCTCATCGCCCACGCCGGGCAGGTCAAATATTTCAAAATGACTTACCGCGCCGATATATCCAACAGCGACCGGCCGGTTTTCGCTGCTGGCGATATAACCGGCGCGCAGCGCCGCTGTTTGCGCAATATTTTCCATCAGGCCCGCTTCCTGGAACACGTTATCTTTTACAAAAATATTATCGTCGCTGATGGTGAAGCTGCTAAGGGTCGTATTCTCGTTCGTACTGACCAGCCGGGTAACCATCACAAACGGGGGTTTCTGGGGTATCAGCGGCACAATATCTTCAACAGGCAGGGTCATGTGTATAAGCCTCCATTAATGGACAATACCTGCCCGGTGATGTAAGATGCTTCCGGCGAAGCAAAAAAAGCTGCGGCGGCCGCAACTTCCTCCGGCAGGCCGAAGCGTTTGGCCGGTATTAATGCTTTCAATTCTTTCTCGTCTAAGCCTTCGGTCATATCAGTTTTGATAAAACCCGGCGCCAATGCATTAACCGTAATGCCCTGCCGGGCGACTTCCTGCGCCAGCGCCTTGGTAGCGCCGATGACGCCTGCCTTTGCGGCGGAATAGTTGGTTTGCCCGGCCAAACCTTTCAGGCCTGATAGCGAAACCACATTGATGATGCGCCCATATTTTTGAGCGATCATGCCGTTCAGGACTAGCTTCGTCACATAAAAAAAGCTGTCGAGATTGGTTTTGAGCACATTGTCCCACTGCGACTCGTCCATCCAGGCCATCAGGCTGTCGTCGCGGATGCCGGCATTGTTTACGAGTACCTCGATCGGCTTGTCCTCGTTTTTTTCTATCCAGCCTCCCAAAGCCTGCTGAATTTCGGTCTTATGGGCAACGTCAAATTGCAAAAGCTCGCCGTTTCCGTTAATCAGATTAAGTGTTTTCTCAGCTTCGGCGCGGTTGTTTTTATAATTCACCAATAGATAATAGCCCATCCCGGCCATCTTTTGACAAATTGCCCTGCCAATGCCTCTCGATCCGCCGGTTACTAAAGCGCATTTCATTTGGAAGCGATAAAATTATCCGAGTTCTCCAGGAAATCTTTTACCAGCTCCATTTCCTTGTAACGGGCCTTATCTTCAACAAATTTGGGGAAGATCGGCCTTACGCGGTCATATAAATTTCTCGAGGCTGACGAAAGCCGGTCGTGGCAATCGAGGTAATCGATAGCCTGAAGGATAGTGACGAGATGAATAGCAAGCACTTCAAACGAATTGTCGATGACTCTTTTTGCCATTAATGCGGCGTTGCAGCCCATGCTCACAATGTCCTGGTTATCGTTATTGTTCGGAATGCTATGCACATACATCGGGAACGACAGGCTCTGGTTTTCGGCCACTGTCGAGGTAGCCGTGAACTGCATGCCCTGCATACCGAAGTTAAAGCCTAATATGCCCATGTTTACAAACGGCGGGAATTTCTGGTTCAGCTTGTTGTTCAGCAGGTAATTCAACTGCCGTTCGCAAAGCATCGACAGCTTTGTTATAGCAATCTTCAGCTTATCCATCTCCAGCGAAACATAATCGCCGTGGAAATTACCGCCGTGGAAAATGTTATGGTTTTCGTGATCGATAACCGGGTTATCGTTTACAGAATTCAACTCATTTACCAGGACAGCCTCCGCACCGGCAATGGTATCGTAAACCGGGCCTAAAACCTGCGTCACACAGCGCAGGGAATAATATTCCTGCACCTTGTCCTCAAATACTTCCTGGTCTAAGTTGTCGGGATTATATAAATGCTCCGAGCGGTCGCGGATCATTTTGCTGTCCTTTAAAATGTCGCGCATCATGGCAGCGATAGCATTCTGCCCTTTATGATGTTTAACGATGTTCAACTCGTGTGAGTAATGATCGCCGAAAGCTTGAACTACTTCGTTGATCATGGCCGAAAATAAAACGGCCCAGTTAAGCAATTTTCGCGATTGAACGATATTGATCAGCCCGATACCGGTCATGGCCGAAGTACCGTTGATGATAGCCAGCCCTTCCCGAACACGGATCGTAAGCGGTTTGATGTTGAACCTGTTGAATATCTCGATGGCGGGATAGACTTTTCCCTCGAACCAGACTTCGCCTTCGCCTATCAACGCCAGCCCGAGGTGTGCCAGTTGCACCAGGTCGCCGCTTGCGCCAACGCCGCCGTGCTCGTAAATACACGGGCTGATGTCGCGGCTGATCATCTCCTTCAGCAATTCTACTGTATCCGGATGAACGCCCGAATAACCCTGCATAAAGCTGTTCAGCCGGGCTACCATTAGGGCCCTTGATAATTGTGCCGGGATCAGCTTGCCGCTGCCCGACGAATGGCTGCGAATTAAATTGTATTGCAACTGCAATATATTCTCTTCGCTTACTTTGTATTGAGCCATCGGCCCGAAACCGGTATTAATGCCGTAGATCAGCTTATTGGAGGAAAATTTCTTCAGGAACTCAAAATTGGTATGCACCTTTTTCAGTGCGTCCGCATCCAAAGCAGCTTCCTTATGTTCAAATACCAATTTGGTAAAATTGTCTAAAGAAAGCGCGCCTTGTCCAATTTGTATCATGGGCAAAAGATAATATTTACAGGTTTTTAATTAATGGGCTAAAGTAGGAATTTAGTCCGAAAGTCGGCATAAGTCGGAGAGTCCGAAAGACAATGCGAGTAAAAATAAAATAGCTCTGCATTTGAAGTTTATGTCGATCGCATCTTTCGGACTTATGCGGACTTTCCAACTTCCGGACTCCTCCTGTCAATAAATTTGACCACCTTGCGGCTGGCTTCGTTAAATTGCAGCTTGTGTATTTCTTCCGGTGTGACATATTTGATCTGCGGGCTCACCCGTAACCGCGCTTGCAGGTAGGCACGAATGCTATGATCGCATTCTTCCGTGTTATCGGCGGGTATGATGTACAACAGCACCTGGTCAAGACCGATCTCGTCCGAATATACTTCTACCACAAAATCCACTATTTCTTCGCGTTCGTTTAACAGGTCGAACAAAGCCGGGGGGTAAAGGGTAGTGCCCTTGAATTTGATCATTTGCTTTTTGCGGCCCATCAGAGAAGTAAGCCGCAGCGTGGTTCGGCCGCAGGCGCATGGCGCGTCGTCGTACATGCAAATGTCGCCCGTCTTGTAACGCAGCAGCGGCATCCCTTCAACCCCTAAGGTAGTGATAGTTACTTCGCCTGGAGTATTCGGTCCCACTTGTTCATTGTTCTCATCCAAAAGCTCGACAATGACCAGTTCGGGCTGATAGTGCCCGCCCTTGCCCTGGCCGCACTCCGTAAACGCCGTTTGCATTTCCGTGGAAGCGTAGGTCGAGTACAATTTGATATCCCAGGCTTCGGTTATCTTTCTGCCTAAAATATTCAGGCTGAAATCCGTATTGCGGATGTTTTCACCAATACAGACGGCTTTTTTAACCGAGGTGCTGTTAATATCGATCCCGTTCTGCCTGGCAAAGGCGATCAGCTTCAGGATAAACGATGGCACTGCAACAATTGCCGTCGGCTTTAATCTTTGGATGGTTTCCCATTGTAAAGCCGGTACACCCGGTCCAAGGCGGATGATGCCGGCGCCGATCTTCCTGATACCCGAATAATAGGCTATACCCGCCATGAACTGCCTGTCGAGCGTCAGCATTAATTGGTAAATATCATCCTTCGAACCGTCGGCGCAGGTGAAGGAACCGTACTCATTATAAGCCAGGCGTTCGAGATCTTTTGCTGTTAATGCTATGGTAACGGGACTGCCCAGCGTGCCCGATGTGGAAGTATATTCGGCAATTTTGCTGACGGGTACGCAAAGGAAATCGCTTTCACGCTTTTGCAAGTCGTCTTTTTCGGTGACAGGTATTTTTTTCAGGTCTTCGACGGTCCTGATACCGGCAGGATCAATGGCATGCCTCTTAAACAGTTGTTTGTAGAATGGGGAATTGACGGAAACATATTGTATCAATTCCCTGAGCCCGGCTTCCTGCCTTGCGGTAACACTATTCATTTGATTGTCGGGTGAAGCAGCCATATTCCTATGCTCCCAAAAGTAGTAAAACACAGTTAGAAGCCAATACCCGAAACAAAGTCATAGCTTTGCTGTTTCATTTCAAATTATTCCGAACCATTTTTTAAGATGAAGATCAGCAAGATTTTTCTTTCTATTGGCCTGCTAACCATGTTAACCGGCGCCTCTATGGTTAATGCGCAGCAGTTACCGCCTCCGCCACCACGACCGCCGCACGCGCCCCCGCCTCCCCCAAGGCCACATCATCCGCGAAAACTTCATCTGCGTAAGCCCCACCTGCGGCATATGCATGTGAGAATAAAATTACCTCCTCCGCCACCACCGCCGCCGCGGCCTTAAAGAATACGAGAGCGTTTATTAAACTTGGTGTATCGCCAAAAACCGCATTGTAACAATTTAAACACTGCTATTGCGTTGTATTTCTTTAATGGTAGCTTTAATCAATAAAATTTTGAACCCCATGAAATTCGTTAAAATTTTCGCAGCGGCATTAGCCATTGTATGCCTGCAGGTGGCCACGGTATCGGCCCAGAGTAAACACCATCACTGGAAACATCACAAAATGCACCATCGCATACACCGTCATAAATAAACGGCTATCCAATCTAGAAGAGATTTTGAAAAGCTCCCTATGACTTAAGGGAGCTTTTTTATTTTATGCGTTATACATGATCCGGTAATATTCATCGGCCATCCTGCCCGAATCGAACATCGGCACAACATCCGCAGCCGCCTTCCTGATCATACCCACCCATTTCTTTTGATCATTGTAGTACATCGGCCTTATTACATTATCGATAATATCCAGCAGGCTCTGGCATTCCAGCTGGTCTTTTTCCTGCGGCGACAAGTGATCGTCGGCCGGAGGTATGACGAAGCAATTCTGTTTGTCTTTGGCGAACTCGGGTACCCAGCCGTCGGGCAGTGAAAGATTGATACTGGCATTCATCGCGGCTGTCATGCCGCTGGTACCAGATGCTTCGCGGTACATCCGCGGATTGTTCAGCCAAAGGTCCGACCCCTTTTTCAACATGGCCGATAAGCCTAATTCATAACCGGTCAGTACCGCGCAATTGGCAAAAGGCCACATTTTTCGTATGATCTGGTTGAATTGGTTTATCGCCCCGTAATCTTCCGGGTAAGGTTTCCCTGCCCATATCAGTTGCACAGGCATTTCTGAATTGTATACCAGCTTTATGAACCGGTCCCAGTCGTAAGTTATCAGGTCGGCGCGTTTATAACCGGCGAAACGGCGCGCCCAAACAATGGTTAGCACGTTCTCGTCAAATAGTTTACCGCATTGGTTGGCGATCAGTTTGAAGAGTTCGCGCTTCAATTCTTTTTTTCGGGCAATGATAGCCTTGTCATCTTTACCGGCCAGCGCCTGCTCCAATTGGTCGTCCTTCCAGTAGGTTTTGTTTTGCGCATTGGTTATAGAGGTAATATCGCAAATCTCCGGGTTGCTGTTCCACATTTCGCGGGCTACCTCGCCGTGCAGTTTCGAAACGCCGTTGGCTTTTTTGGCAAACTTCAGCGCGGCAAGCGTATAGTTCAGGTTGTAGCCGTCTATTGCCAGAAGATTTTTTACTTCGCTGACTTCCATTCCATAATAGAACGACATTTTTTTAAGCAGGTCATAATTGTGCTCTTCGTTGCCTGCTGCCTCGGGCGTGTGGGTGGTGAATACTACGCGCTTCCTGACTTCGTCCAGGCTTTTGTATTTTTTATATAAATAGAAATTAAGCGGCAGCGAATGGCCCTCGTTCATGTGATAAATATCCACGTCCAGCCCAAGCTTATCGAGCAGCATGGCTCCGCCGATACCTAAAATAATAGATTGCGCTATGCGCGTCGATTCTGTTGAATCGTATAACTTATAACTGATCGAACGCGATTGTTCATCATTTTCATTCAAATTAGTGGTCAGCAAAAATATCGGCGCTGAATTGAACGTTTGCGGGCGGAGCAGGAATGCCCTGACGTGCACCGGCGAATCGTGCACGGGCACGGTAAACATAATACCCGTATCCTCGATAAACGAATAACCCTTTTCAATAAAGGTAACCTTCATATCGGCGTTTATCTCGCGCCACTGGTCGTAATAGCCATATTTCCACAACATGCCGATACCGATAACGCTCTGTTTTAACTCGTATGCGCTGCGCATGTGCGAACCGGCAAGGAAACCGAGTCCGCCGCTGTAAGTTTTCAATGCCTGGTCGATAGCGAACTCCATGCTGAAGTAGGCCACGGTCTTTTTATATTTTGGGTCGGGCGTATAGCCGAATATTTCTTGTTTGGTCATTTTTATAAATCAATAGTAGTTTAAACGGTGCGCAATTTAGCAAAAAGAAGGTATGCAGGCTTAAACACCGTTTTGCACAAATGCGAAACTATTTACCCGCCGCCCAGAATATGGCGTTTGTAAATATTTTTTTATAGGCCTCGTTGTCGAACAAATCGGGCGAGTGGCCCATGAAAATATAAACGTTCCTGGCCTTTACACGCTCATTGGTCCATATCACCGGGTGATCTCCCATTTTAATATCTGAAGTTGGCACGTAGGTATTTTCATCCACGCTGGCAATCACATGCACATTCGGCCGCGGACTTTTATCATAGGTATAAAACTCTTCTTTTTTGATGACGAACGACGCGGGAACGCCCGTCATTACCGGATGCGATTTGTCCTCCACGTTTACTCGTCCCCGCACAAAAGTAGCTATGTAGTTTTTCCAGCGTATGCCGCCCATAAATTCATGGAACCATTCCCACATCGGGTAGCCATCGAATTCACCTAATAAAGAAGCGTGATGAAAGCCGATCCAGCCGCCCTTGCCTTCATCGATATATTTTTCAAAAGCTTTGGCGGCGGCAGGTTTCCAGCCATACGGCGGATAATCTAACTGGATAAAAAGCTGGTAATGGCTCAGAAATTCATTACTGATTTGATCGGTGTTATGGATATAATCGATACTGAAGTTGCTGTCGGCGGCTAATTTATCGAGCCACATACGCGCCGCTTTTGAATATTCTACGTGGTGACCGCCGTTCTCGTAAAGGGCGATGACATGGAAGCGGACCTGCTGCGCGAATGCCGGGGCTATTACGAAACAGGAAATGTAAAGTGCGATCAGTACTTTTTTCATAAGGCGTTATCCGGTAGTAAATATAGTACACGTTCCGTATTCATTGCCCCCAGTTTTAACTGGCAGACGGATAATAGAGCAAAAAAATCTATTTTTATCGCTGTGCCCGCCAAGCCTTCTATAAAAAAAATGCGTCTTCTGCCGCTTATCGCGGTAATATTTTTCACCGTATCGGGCGGGCCCTACGGGCTTGAGCCCTTGTTGCGGTATGCCGGCAGTCATGGCGTTTTTCTTTTGCTGTTAATTACCCCGCTGCTATGGGATGTGCCGGCCATTTTCACAGTGCTCGAGCTGAACAGCATGATGCCTGTCGAGGGCGGTTACTACAAATGGGTAAAACATACCCTGGGTACGCGCTGGGGATTTTTCGAAGGCTGGTGGACCTGGTTGTATACTTTTTGCGACCTGGCTATTTACCCCGTTTACATCGTCACTTACGCTGCGTTCTTTTTTCCCGGCATCGGAGCGTATAAAATTGAAATATGCCTGGCTATTATTTGGTTATCGGCCGGACTTAATATTCTGGGAATAAACCCGGTCGGCAGGATATCGCTGCTGCTTGGCGTTGTCGTACTGCTGCCTTTGCTGGCTCTTATCGCCCTGTTTTTTTATCATCATACCGGCCATATTGCTTTGCCCTCACCGTCTTTAAAAGGCATTACTTTCCCGTCCTTAGGAATGGCTATGTATGTGGTAATGTGGAACTGCCTCGGCTGGGATAATGTGACCACCTACGCAGGGGAGGTGGATAAACCGGTCCGGTCGTACCTGATATCGATATTTACCGCATTTGCACTGGTAATCGTGGTGTATTTTTTAAGTATGCTTGCAGCACAGCAATCGCATATCGATTTTAAAGTTTTAGAGGATGAGGGTTTCCCTGCGCTCGGCTCGCTTGTCGGCGGCAGGTGGCTGGGTGTTATTATCGCCATCGGCGGCATGGCCAGCTATCTGGGCATCTACGCTGCGGTGCTGCTATCGGTATCGCGCGTACCGAAAGTCATGTCGGATGATAAGCTGTTGCCGCAATGGTTCAATAAGCTGCATCCAAAATTTAATACACCTTATATCTCCATCATCACCTGTTCCATCGTGGTGAGCGCTATGGTGCTATGGAAGTTCGAGGAACTGATCATTATCGACGTGATCGTTTACGGTGCAGGCTTGTTCCTGGAATATGTGTCACTTATTGTACTGCGCGTCAGGGAACCGGGCGCGTTCAGACCGTTTAAGATACGGCTGAACGTTACGCCACTATGCCTGCTGACGAGCTTACCATTGGGTGTTTATGCAATCGCGCTGTCGGGCGCGCTAATGTCCGGCGAGGGCGGCGCCAAACCGGCGTTTTTCGCCATCGGGATGCTGATCACGGCCGAAATCGCCTGGCAACTGATCAGGTGGCGAAGGAGAAAATCAGCAAAGGCCGGTCAATCGATCCACTCGAATTTGGTGTAAGGCACCAACACCTCAGGTATTCTTATGCCTTTTTCGGTTTGATTATTTTCCAGCAAAGTAGCCACGATACGCGGCAGGGCAAGGGCACTGCCATTCAGCGTATGGGCTAACTGTGTTTTACCTTCCGCATTACGGAAGCGCAGCTTAAGCCGGTTGCTCTGAAAAGTTTCGAAGTTAGACACTGAAGATACTTCGAGCCAGCGCTGCTGGGCCGCGCTCCAGGTTTCCATATCGTAGGTCAGGGCCGAGCTGAAACTCATATCCCCTCCGCACAAACGCAGCACACGGTATGGCAGGCCAAGTTTTTGCAGCAGCCCCTGTACATGCGCGCTCATCTGTTCCAGCACCTCATAAGATTTGTCCGGGTGCGCCACCTGTACGATCTCCACTTTATCAAACTGGTGCAGGCGGTTTAGCCCGCGCACGTGCGCTCCGTAAGAACCGGCCTCGCGGCGAAAACAGGGGGTGTAACCGCAATTTTTCACCGGCAGTTCATCGGCCTTCAATATCACATCACGGTAGAGGTTGGTTATTGGCACTTCAGCGGTCGGGATGAGGTATAATTTATCCTCGTTGATATAATACATCTGTCCTTCCTTATCCGGCAACTGCGTTGTGCCGAAACCTGAAGCTTCGTTCACGACCAGGGGCGGGATCACTTCGGCATAACCGGCTTTTTCGGCCTCCTCCAGGAAATAAGCGATCAGCGCCCTTTGCAGTTTGGCTCCTTTACCGATGTATACCGGGAACCCGGCGCCGGTAATTTTTACACCCAACTCAAAATCGATCAGCTTGTACTTGGCGGCAAGCTCCCAATGCGGCAAGGCACTTGCTGGAAGATTTGGTTTCGCGCCGTTTTCCAGCACTACTTCGTTATCTTCAGGAGTAACGCCTTTGGGCACAGAAACATGCGGCAGATTAGGTAACAGCACCAGCTTTTGGTTCAGCTCGTTCTCGATATTAGTCAATGCATCGCCCAGCGTTTTGATCTCTTCCTTCCACGCGCCGGTTTTGGCTTTTATGGTTTCAGCTTCTTCTTTTTTGCCGGTACGCATCAGCTCGCCGATCTGTTTTGCTGCCGAGTTAGCTTCGGCCGAAACATTGTCCAAACGGTTTTGGGTCTGACGACGGTCATTGTCCAATTGGATCACCTCGTCGATCAATTCGGCCTGTTTGAAATTTTTTACAGCCAAACGCTCCAAAACATGTTCACGGTTATCGCGGATATAACTAACTTGCAGCATCTATTTTAATTTTTGGCAAAGATATAAATAAGTCCATAGTCAATAGACCATAGTCCGTAGTAATTTGGGCGGGAATAGCCATGGTCTATGGACCATCGACTATGGACAAACAACACATGAACCAATCCGGTAAATTATACCTCGTCCCAACTCCCATCGGCAACCTGGAGGACATGACCTTCAGGGGGGTACGTGTTTTGAAAGAGGCCGACATTATCCTTGCCGAGGACACGCGTACATCGGCGCCGCTGCTTAAACATTTCGGGATCGAAAAGAAGGTTTACGCCCATCACCAGCATAACGAGCACCAGTCGTCCTCCGAGGTCGTCCGGTTCTTAAGAGAAGGGAAAAATGTCGCGCTTATATCTGACGCCGGTACCCCGGCCATATCCGACCCGGGTTTTTACCTGGTACGCGAGGCGTTAAGAAATGACATCGGGGTGGAATGCCTGCCCGGCGCAACGGCATTTGTGCCAGCGCTGGTCAATTCGGGCTTTCCTACCGACCGGTTTTGTTTTGAAGGTTTTCTGCCATTAAAAAAAGGCCGGCAAACCCGTTATAAAGAATTGGCGCAGGAAGAAAGGACAATGATTTTGTATGAATCGCCGCACCGCCTGCTAAAAACACTGGAGGAAATGGCCACATTCTTTGGGCCCGGCCGGCAAATATCCGTTTCGCGTGAGTTGACCAAAGTTTTTGAAGAGACGGTACGCGGAACAATAAACGAAGTAAAACAATATTTCGAAACGCATCCGTTAAAAGGAGAGTTTGTGATATGCGTGGCGGGGGCCGCACCCAAACCCTCTCCAAAGGAGAGGGCCTAAATATCTTCAAATGAAAAAAAACATCTTCCTATCTGTTTTATCAGGTTTAATGCTTTGGATCGCGTGGCCGCCTACGCATTATACCACTTTTTTCCTGTTCATCGGCCTGGCGCCTATGCTGGTATGCATGGAAAACATTATTGTTTCCAATTCGCGCAAAAAAGGCAGAAAGATATTCTGGACAACTTTTCTTGGCTTCTTCATTTGGAATGTCTTGTCCATCTACTGGGTTTATAACGCACTTAAACAAGCCGGTCCGGCTGCTGTGCCGGTTACCATAGTGCCTTATGCGCTCGCGCCCTTATTAATGTCGGCGGTGTGCTGGCTGTATTACCGTTTCAGGCGTATAACCAAACGCAATATTGCACTCGCCGCACTGGTGTGCTTCTGGATTGCTTATGAGTACCTGAATCAAAACTGGGACCTTAACTTCCCCTGGATGACCCTGGGCAACGGTTTTGCCGCAAGCCACCAATGGGTGCAATGGTACGAATACACCGGCGTATACGGCGGCACCTTATGGATATGGGTAGTCAATATCCTGGCGTTCCTGATTTATATCGGCCTTGGCCGGGCGCAGCGACGGCCGAAAAAAGTTAAGCTGATTCTCGCTTTTGGCTTGATTCTCATCTTACCTATTGCCTGGTCGCTGTACCGGTACCACAACTACCACGAGCAGGTAAATCCATCCAATATCGTAGTAGTTCAGCCGAATATCGATCCTTACGAGAAAGGCGGAACGATACCCGTTTCCACCCAGATCGGTATCCTGACGCATCTTTCCGACTCGCTGGGTCAGCGCAACACAGAATTTTTTATCTGGCCCGAAACCGCTATAGCCGCGCCGGATGGAGTCAACGAAGACCTGATACGGTCCAATCCATATTTTCTCCAGGTTGAACGTTTCCTGAATAAATACAAGAACGGCAATGTGCTGACAGGCGCGGAAGATATTAAGATATACAATTCAAGGAAAACGCCCACAGCCAGCCCGTACGATCCGCAGGGCAATGAGTATTATGACGTTTTCAACGCTGCCATCAATATCGAAAACTCGCCCGAAGTGCAGTTTTACCATAAATCCAAACTGGTGCCCGGCGTGGAGGCTATGCCTTTCGGCAGCGCACTCTCGTTCCTGAAACCGGTTTTTGAACACCTGGGTGGCGC
>JAFDZK010000229.1 GCA_018267005.1 Bacteroidota bacterium | reverse complement strand
CAACTGCGACTGAACACCGTAATATACCAGCGACGGCCTGAGCTGCATGGTCAATACCAGGCCCATGATGAAGCCGGTAAGGCCTACAAGCGGCAACGACCGGTAGCCGATAAAATAGCATTGCGCTAAAAGTTCCCTGACCTCGTAGGGTGGTTTAAAACCCAGCGAGAATAACTGGCCGGCAAAACGTGTCATTTGGCCGGCCTGGTCTATGAACTTCTTTATTTGTGCGATCAAATTCATTAAAATAAGAGTTGTAAAACCCTGATTAAGCGATAAGCATTTGTTAATCAAATCGTTGTCTAAAATAGACTCCGCTCACCGACAAAAAAATGACCCGCAATGACCACAATAGTGATCGTAGTCATATAAATAGCGGTATGATCTGAAAGACTAATGCATGGTAGTTGAGTACCTGGAAGCGTACTTATAGAATTTACCGGGGTGATCCTGACCAATGTCAGGTTTTGTGCTGACGATGGTCATTTCACGCAAGGCGTAAAGTGCTGATTTTTACGATGTTCAAATATTCGTTTCCAATTAAATTTCATTCGTCATGAAAACTAAAACATTCATCAAGATCGGGTTCCTGCTTGTATTTATGCTCAGTTCCCGCACCCTTTTCGCACAAATTGAGTTGCCTAATGTTATAATCAGGGCAACTTCGGTGGTTAACGTCAAAGTAGCCGATGCTTTTAAAGGACAATTCCAAAACGCGGTTAATCCAAGATGGTTCAAACTGGACAAGAATTATCTAATTAAATTTATGTTGGCGGATCAGAAAAACTCGACTCTTTATGACAAGGATGGTAACCTGATCTATCATGTAAGCTATGGTGAAGCAAAACACCTGCCGCAGAATTACCTGGATATGGTAAACACCGAATATCCTGGCTGCAAAATTGTAACCGCCATCCATATCGCACAGAATAAGCGATCGCTGTGGCTGGTAAACGTTGAATATAAAAAGGATTACGTGCTAACCAAAATTGAAGACGACGAGTTGCAGGAGGTTTCACGCGTTACTAATGCCACTGCTAAATAGATTATAAATATAATTTGTTAATGCGGCAACCTGTTTAAAACGGTTGCCGCATTGGTATTCAAAACCAACGGAACTGATCACAGCAATAGTTTATGGACATTGTTACGCATTTCGCTTTGGGGGTTTGCACGGCAGAACCTTTCCGGGAAAAGAACCAGGGAAAGGGAATACTGTTTTTGGGCGCCTTCGCGCAATGCCTGCCCGACGGCGATACTATTGCCCAGGTATTTCTGCCTGCCGACCGGGCGCTGATGATCCATCGCGGTATCACACATTCGCTATTTTTTGCGCTGGCCGGAGGTTGGGTTCTTTCATTGATCGTTTCCAGACTCCGTAAGGATAAAAGCAGGCCCTTTCTTCCTTTATTTTTATTTGTATTGTCCCAATTAACCCTACACGACCTGCTGGATGTCTGCAATGCGTATGGTACCGGCTTATTAGAGCCGTTCAGTCACACACGATTTTCGGTAAATTTGCTTTTCGTAGCCGATCCTTTATTTAGTTTGGGCTTAATTGTGGCCGCGCTTGTTTTGGTAATAAGCAGCAAATCATATTCGCATAGGATAAACTGGGCATGGGCCGCTTTGACTTTTTCATGCTGTTACGTTGCCTATGCTGCCGTTAATAAGGCTATTACCGATAACAGGGTGTCCGACATGCTTAAATCGCGCCAGGTAAACTATAGAAAATATTTTACTACACCCGCGCCATTGAACAGCATGCTATGGTATATTGTTATCGAAACAGACAATTATTATTACACGGGGTATAGTTCAGTTTTTGATAATAGTACCAGGATGATCGAACTCGAAATACATGCTAAGAATTACGCTTTACTGGATTCGGTACGCGGAAAACATTCCGTACAGAACTTGCGGAATTTTGGAGGCGGCTATTATACCATTTCAGGTTCGCCTGCCGATCCATACATCAACATCCTTAGATTCGGTCAGATCCAGGGTTGGAGTAAAAAAGATGCTCCATTTGTCTTAAGCTGCCCGCTTGTCAGCAACAATTTTCACCTGGCATCTTTACAAAAGAACCGGCTGGCGGCCTGGAACCCGGATGCTGTAAAAGCTTATGTAAGGCGGATAGGAGGCAAACAATGATCGCGCGAAGCACGAAGTTTTACTTAGTTAACGGCCTTACCATGTACAGGCTTGGAGCGGCGCCGTTTCTTGTCGCCTTAGTGGTTTTCGGCCAGTTCAACCTGTTTAAATGGCTATTGCTTCTTAGTTTTCTGACGGATGCCATAGATGGCTACCTGGCCAGGAAATACAAGATCACCAGCATTTTTGGCGCCCGTCTTGATTCGATCGCCGACGACTGTACCATATTGGCGGCAATTATAGGAATGGTCGTGCTTCATGGCCTTTTCTTTTTATATGAGATCATACCGGTGGGCATCTTGTTCGCATTTTACATTGCGGAAAACATACTTGCTTTTCGGCGTTACAAGCGTCCCACCAGTTTTCATACCTACCTGGCAAAAGCGGCCGCTGTAGCGCAAGGCATTTTTCTTCTTGCGTTTTTCTTTCTGCCATACCCGGTTTACTGGCTGTTTTTCGTTATGGTTTCATTAACGGCATTCGATCTTTTAGAAGAGATCATACTTATACTGATGCTGCCCGATTACAGGACTAACGTAAAAGGACTATATTGGGTGCTGCGCAGGAAAAAGAAGGGGCAGGGTCAGCCCGGTTAGGCGGCTTGAGGAAAAGTCAAAACAAAACGCGTTCCTGCGTTTAGCTTACTCTTAAATTCGATATTGCCGTTCATCAATTTAACGTACCGGGCAACAATATTTAAACCGAGGCCGGTGCCCGGAATTGTTCCGGTATTGTGTGCCCGGAAAAAGGCTTCAAATAAATGCTGTTGTTCATTGTCGGGTATACCAATACCATTATCCCTGACAATTATTTTGCATTCGCTGTCGGTTATCTCTGTTTCAAATTCAATCATCGTTCTTTCACCCGAATATTTTATTGCGTTCGAGATCAGGTTGACGATGCAATTCTTTAACAGGTTCCTGTCCAGGCGAACAATCTTCCGGCTCCCGACATGACTATAGATAATACGCTGATCCTTTTTGGCCGCTAACTGCATCTCTTCAGCAATTTCATCAGCAAGTTTTACAATATCAAAGTCGGCCATCGAAGCTTTTACGCGCCCTCTCTCCAGTTTCTCCAACGAAAGAAAATCATCCAATATACCGGTCAGGTTAAAAGTCGCTTTCTTTATCTTGCCAATGTGTTGTGTGATATTCGGATTATTACCAACGTTCGAATACTTATCGATCAAATTTGCCGACAGCAAAATTGTGGTAAGGGGTGTACGGAATTCGTGAGATGCCATGGAAACAAACGTGCTTTTAAGCTGACTAAGCTCTTTTTCCTTTTCGAGCGATTCAGTCAAACTTCTTTTGGCGGTTTGCAATTGCGTGACTACCTGCTGAAGCGATTTAGTACGCATTTTTACGGTGCGTTCAAGATCGGTTGCGTAATTGCGCAAACGTTCCTCGAGAAGCTTTTGAGCAGTAATCACTTCCGAAAAAAGCACCACTCCGCCAACCGTGGCGTTTGCAGCATACCACGGGCATAATTCCCACTGAACCCAGTCTGTACTGCCGTCTGCCCGGGGAAAAGGGTCATCACTGCATCGCGAGCCTTCTCCTGCAAGGCAGCGCTGATGCAGTTCGCGCCACCTTTCGGGAAGTTCAGGAAACACGTCGTAATGGCTCATGCCGATAATATTCCGGCCTGTAAGCTGGTAATCTTTTAAAAACCGCCTGCTAACGGCAATGTACCGCATTTGCCGGTCGAACATGGCGATCGCTGCTGGAGTGTGTTCGATGAGGAAATGCAAGTTTTGTTCGCTGGCCCGCAGCTCATCCTTGGCGCGCTCATGTTCCGTTATGTCGTTTACAAAAGCCAGGGCTATCTTCCGGCCATTATATTGATAGGATGCAAGCCCGATCTCGACCGGAAATGAGCGGCCGTTTTTTTTATGGCCGTTTAATTTTACGCCGGCAGCCATGGTACGGTCGGATGGGTTTTCAAAATAATTAGTTACGTGGCCCCGATGCTTTTCCCTAAGACCTGACGATAAAAGGATGCCATGGTTTTTACCGATCAGTTCGCCCTGCTCGTAGCCAAATATTTTTTCGGCGCAGGGATTTGCAAATTCGATCAAGCCTTTTTCGCCGACGGCCAATATGCCAATGGGCGCATGTTTATACAGCGCTTCAAACCCAGCTTCGCTTTGTAATGAAATGATGGTTGAACGCATCTTTAGCAAATCTTATATTGAACATTGGCGAATCGTTCAGTCGTTCACCCACAGAACATGCCTAAAATATTCCATACTAAAATAAGCTACCCCCGACCACCTCAAAATGATAACAATCATCTTTAAGGTTGATCTAAGCCCCGGAAAAGAACATTTATTCGACGAGTTTAAGAGAAGGCGGGGAAGGTTAAACTAAAGCGCGTGCCCTTCCCAGGCGTGCTTTTAAACCCGATCTTACCTTTCATAAGCGAAGTATATCGGGCGACGATATTCAGTCCAAGGCCGGTTCCTGGGATACCGCCTGTATTGTTGGCCCTAAAAAAAGCCTCAAAAAGATGCATTTGATCATCAGCGGGAATTCCGATACCATGGTCGCTGACGACTACCAGGTATTCGTTGCCGGTCACTTCCGTATCCAGTTCGATGATTGAATCTTCGGGCGAATATTTTATCGCGTTTGAAAGAAGATTAATAACGCAATTATGCAGTAAGTTCCGGTCGAGAGTCACCAAAGCCGTAAGGCCTGTATGCTGGTAAACAATTTGCTGCCCCGTCCTGGCCACCATTTGCATCTCGTCCCTGATCTCTTCCGAAAATTTAACCAGGTCAAATTCCGACACGTCCAGATCAACTTTTCCTGCCTCCAGTTTTTCAAGCGACAAAAAGTCGTTAAGGATATTGGTTAAGTTGCTGACCGCGTTCTTTATTTTGTTTACGTGCTTGTTTATGTTAGCCTTGTCGGATGTTTCGGCATACTTTTCTACAAGCGAGCTGGATAACTTAATAGTGCTCAACGGCGTGCGAAATTCATGCGAAGCCATCGATACAAACCGGCTTTTCAATTGCCCCAGTTGTTTTTCATTGGCAAGCGCGTCGTTCAGGTTTTCCTGGGCCTCTTCCAGGGCCACTATAGTATCCTCCAGCATTTGCGTCCTTTCCTGGACCTGCTCTTCAAGATGGGATGCATAATTTTTCAACTGATCATCGGCGTATTTTTGCCTGGTGATATCACGGGCGATCTTGGATGCGCCAACAACCATACCTTTTGAATTCCGTATGGGTGAAATGGTAAGCGAAATGGGTAACTGGCTTCCATCCCTGCGCAGCCTGGTCGTTTCAAAATGATCGACTGTCTCGCCCCGTTTTATCTTGTCTATAATAAACGCCTCCTCTTCAAATTTTTCGTATGGGATGATCAAACTGATATGCTTGCCCAGCGCCTCGCGCTCGGCATAACCAAACATCGTTTCGGCGGCCTGGTTCCAGCTTAAAATTATACCATCCAGCGATTTACTGATAATAGCGTCGTCGGACGACTCGATAATGGAAACCAGCATGGCCTGGCGGGCCTCGCTGGCCTTTTGCTCGGTTATATCCAGTAAAGTGTTGATGGTACCAGTAAATTCGCCCAGTTCATCGAAGGTTGGCACCGACGAAAGCAACACATTTCGTCTTTCGCCCCCGGGCTGTTCTATAACGTATTCTGCGTTTGGTATAATTTTTTTCTCTCTTACCACAATGGCTACCGGGTATTCTTCGGGAGATAGCTGGCGATCGTCGTCGTCAAAAATTTTCCATGCGCCCGACCATTGCTCGGTTCCAAGATCGGGGCTGCGGCCCCATAACGCAATAGCCGAGCCGTTGCACGAAGTAAGAAAGCCATTTTCGTCGCAGGTATAAACTCCGATGGGCAAATGATCATAGGGACTGATAGACAGGGCAGTTACCATGGGCTTTGTTCTTTTTGGTCAATCTGAGTCCGCGGCGTTAGGGGAGCCGTAAATATACGTGCGTAGTTAACGTTTAGATTATTAAATATAGAGCAATTATTTTCATTTGTCAAGTGCGTAATGAATTTTCTTTTAAGGAAAATAGCGTCACAGAATGCTCAATATCAGCCGACCCGGTGATTTATGTCATGTTTTCTATGACGCTAAAAGGGAAAATTTGACCTAAACATTGAGAATCATGAAAAAGACAGTTTACGTATTGGTTATTTTTTTCTTTTACCAGATACATGGTTATGCGCAGAATATTGCGCTTGGTTTTCGCGGCGGTATCAGCATACCCAACCTCACAGCAGGAAGCGGCAACCAAAATCCGTTAAACACGGGCTACAGCTCCAGGCTTGGGCCGGAGGCGTCGGTTTTTGCCGATTTTAAATTTTCCGAACTGTTTTCTTTACAGCCGATGATCGAATATTCATCACAGGGGGGCAAGAAAAACGGTTTACAAGCTTTTACCACGCCGGATGAATTAAAAGCCATGTTTCCTGAGGGGCAGGCGCCGCAATATTTATATGCCAATTATAAAAGCGAGGCCAAAATGAATTATATACTGCTGCCTGTCCTGGCAAAATTCAGCCGGCCAATAACCGGTTCGCGTTTTACCGTGTATGTCGATGCGGGCCCGTTTGTCGGCTTATTGGTTTCGGCACACCAGGTAACAAGCGGTCAAAGCGATTTTTATACCGATGCGGCAGGTACGCAGCCACTGCCGGGCGGCGCACAATCATTTGATGCCAATACCAACGTGCGCAATTCGCTGCATAAGTTCAATGCCGGCATCGAGGGCAACCTGGGGTTGAGTTATACGATAGCTCGCAGCGTTGTTTTCATCGAAGGCGGGGGCAACTATGGGTTTCTAAACATCCAGAAAAACGCCGTGGACGGCAAGAACGAAACAGGTGCTGCGGTGGCTACCATTGGTTACAGTTACTGGTTTGGCAAATAGCATGAATCATGTTACCGGCCATCTTATGGATAGCGCTTACACGAGCGCGACGGATAGCGCTCTTTATCCTGCTGGCATGCTTTGCAATTGATTTGCCACCTGCAGTCAACGGGCAGGGCACGATCATCAAGCAGAACTCAGCAGACAGCCTGCTCCGCACCAGGCCGAAGAAAAAATTTGGCCGGGCAGCGATGGAGTTAGGGTTAGGCGAAGCTGTTCCGCTGGTCTTTGATGACTATGTCAGGCATGAAAGCTGGGCGGATATATCTTTTAAATCGATGGGAAGCAACCTTCGTCCTTCAAGCTGGGCCTGGGACAACGATCTGTTCCAAACAAATGAGATCGGGCATCCTTTCCATGGCAGCATATTTTACAATGCCTTCCGGTCAAACGGCTATAGTTTCTGGCAATCGGCCCCCGCATCATTTGCCGGAAGCTACCTATGGGAAACATTTGGCGAAACCCAGGCGCCTTCCATCAACGATTTCATAACAACAGGGTTCGGTGGTGTAATGCTTGGCGAGGTTAGTCACCGCA
>JAFDZK010000228.1 GCA_018267005.1 Bacteroidota bacterium | reverse complement strand
CTGGATCCTTTGAGCAGAAAAGACGAGGAAGAGATCATTGCCTTGCTGAAGAAGCATGTGAGCCTGACGGGAAGCAAGGTAGGGAAGGACCTGTTGAAGAACTGGGACGAAGCATCAACGAAGTTTATCAAGGTGTTCCCGCAGGAATATAAAAAAGTATTACAAAAGGCAGAATATCAGACAGTAAGCTAATGGGAAAGCCAACAGGATTTAAAGAATACAACAGGGAATTGCCCGAAAAAGTGGCTCCGGCTGAACGTGTAAAGAATTACAACGAGTTTGAAGGCCTTTATAACGAGCAGAAGCTGAACGAACAGTCGGCCCGCTGCATGAACTGCGGCATACCGTTCTGTCATTCAGGTTGCCCGCTGGGTAACATCATACCCGAGTTTAACGACGCTGTTTACCGCAAGAATTGGGAAGAAGCATACCGGATATTGTCGTCAACCAACAATTTCCCGGAGTTTACCGGCAGGATATGCCCTGCGCCCTGCGAATCGGCTTGCGTGCTGGGCATCAACAAACCCCCGGTTGCCATCGAGGAGATCGAAAAGCATATCATCGAGATCGCTTACGAAAAAAACTTAGTAAAGCCGACCGCCCCGCTGGTTAAGACCGGTAAAAAAGTAGCTGTGGTAGGTTCAGGCCCTGCCGGGCTGGCCGCTGCCGCGCAGTTGGCTAAGGCCGGGCACGCGGTTACCGTTTATGAGCGCGACGACAAACCGGGAGGACTGTTGCGGTATGGCATTCCTGATTTTAAGCTGGAAAAATGGGTAGTTGAGCGCCGGATACAGATCATGGAAGACGATGGCGTCGTATTTAATTGTAATGTCGAGGTAGGGAAACATATTCCTGCCGACGAACTGACGCGCAATTACGATGCGGTGGTGCTGGCAGGCGGTTCTACCATTCCCCGTAACCTGAATATCCCGGGCAGGGAATTGAAGGGCATCCATTTTGCCATGGATTTCCTGAAACAGCAAAACAAACGTGTAAGTAAAATCGGCTTCGACGCTGAAGATATACTGGCAACTGGCAAGGATGTGGTGATCATTGGCGGTGGCGATACCGGCAGCGACTGCGTGGGCACGTCCAACCGCCAGGGTGCAAAATCTATCCACCAGTTCGAGGTGATGATGAAGCCGCCGGTCGACCGCACCCAGGGCATGCCGTGGCCGACATACCCGATGATCCTGAAAACGACCAGCAGCCACGAAGAAGGCTGTCAGCGTTACTGGGGCATCAATACCAAAGAGTTTTTGGGTGACGCAAACGGCAACCTGCGGGCCTTAAAAGTGACCGACGTTACCTGGGAGACCGATGTGTTGGGCAGGCCGATGAAATTTACCGAGATGGAGGGCTCTGAGCGCGAAATAGAATGCCAGCGCGTGTTCCTGGCGATGGGTTTCCTGCATCCGCAGCATGAAGGGATGCTTAACAGCCTGCATGTTCAGTTGGACGACCGCAAGAACGTGAAAGCCAAAGAAGGTGTTTATCGCACGAACATAAGCAAGGTATTTGCAGCGGGCGATATGCGCCGCGGCCAGTCGCTGGTGGTATGGGCCATCTGGGAAGGACGCGAATGCGCCCGTAAAGTAGACGAGTTCCTGATGGGGCACTCGATATTGGAAAGCAAGGACGCCGTAAACCAGTTTGAACAGGTGTTTTAGTGAATAGTGAATGGTTGTATAGAAAAGCAATTTTTTAATTCGTTCAGTTAATAAACCTAAGGAGAATCGGGCCGCGAAAGCGGCCCGGTTTGTTTGTGGACAAAATTATAATGTATTTATTTTACTATAGGCTTCACCGCCAAGCCAATGTCTTACACCATTTTTGCTAACAAGTTGAGAACTCTTTTTGATGATTTTTACCAAGCTGCCGTAATATTCTTTAAGTGAGTCCGGTGCTTTAAATTCATAGGAGTTATCTGGATAAATAAAATTGGGATAATAGTCTAAATATGATGCAGCATAGGGAATAGCTGCATCGTCAGAAAAACCCCGATAGTATGAAATATCAATATAAGGACCTGCCCTTCTTTGGAGTATGTTATATTTTAAATCATCAGTGTATTTGTTTTGACAAATAGAAAGAGGGTATTCTGTAAACTTATCGTTGATCAGAAAAAAATGAGTGGTTTCGTTTTTTTGATAATAAATAAAGTCGGAAAAACTGGTAATCAAGTTATATTGTTCCGAATCGTAGACTATATCCGGAACTAAGTTGCTGCCTGTAAATAAAATATAATTAAACAACCTTTCCCATTCGTCGCTACTGAAATAGAATTTGATTTGTGCCATAAAAATACTTGTCTATTTTTCCGCCGGGTTTTTCTTCCCGGCTACGAGTTTCTCAACCATTTTCACCAACCGTTCTTCCCGTGTCTTTTCCTGCTTAGCAGTCAGTATCCAAAGCACATACTCCTTACGGTTCGACCAGCACAGCTTTTCGTAATTGCCCAGTGCCTGCGGGTTTCGCTCTAATGCTTGCTTGATATCATCCGGCAATATGATAGCTTTCTTATCCACATCTATCCATTTCCCATATTCATTTTGCCTGATCTCATCGGCGCCAACATTCGACACTTTTGCCTGTCCGATAGGGCGGAAGCGTGATGCCGTCCAGGTTTCGTCCACAGATATCGCTGCTACAGATTTTAAGCCATAGCTCGTTACAGCGCCCCAATCGCCTATCATGGCCAGGTTGCTTTGCATGCCTGAGCTTTTCTTGGGCGAGGATATCCAGAATATCGTATCCGGTCTTAAAGCGGGCATAGTCACTTTTAAACTGTCGATCAATTCGTGACTGTTCTTCACAAACAATTGCACGCCATCATAAGTGCCTTTGACTTCGAACGAAATCGCGACGCCTTCCGGCAATGGTTCCAATGGGGCTAAATAATTAGCAGGGGCATTAAAGAACAACCAGCTTTTGCCGGGTTTGATGAGGAGTTTTTTCGCTAAGGCACTCATGGTTTGAACACGATTTTTTAGAATTCGGGAGGATTACATGATTTTAGGTAAACTCGATATAAATATCTTGTTTATCTTTTAATCCCGTTAATCGTGTTCTGACAAAAAAAATCCCATAGCACTATCCCAGCCGACACAACGATATTAAAAGAATGTTTGGTGCCGAATTGCGGTATCTCGATACAGGCATCAATGTTTTTCATCACTTCGTCGCTAACGCCGTTTACCTCGTTGCCGAATACCAGGGCGTATTTCTTTCCTGTTTCGGCTTTAAAATGATTCAGCATGATACTCTTTTCGGCTTGTTCAACGGCGATGATGAAATAACCTTGTTCGCGAAGCTCCTGAACGGCCTGCAACGGATCCGCATAATGCGCCCAATCAATAGATTGCGTAGCGCCTAAAGCGGTTTTTTCTATTTCGCGGTGTGGTGGTTGCCCGGTGATGCCGCAAAGACATATTTTTTCGACGGCAAAACCATCGCAGGTGCGAAAAACGGAACCGACGTTATGCATACTGCGGACGTTGTCGAGCACGACGACAACGGGCAATTTTTCTTGTTCCTTGAATTCGGAAACGGATGCGCGGTTTAATTCCTCTAACTTTAGTTTACGCAAGATGTTGTAAAGTTGAAACGTCGTAAAGTTAGCGTGTTGTCAGGAATTTGCCATCGCCTTTAACGTACCTACGCCATCGCCGATGGATGAACGATACACCGACGGCGCGTACCCTATCTTTCCGGTGTAATATTCATTTATCTCCCGGTTGAAACGGTCGAAACCACCCTGTTTTACCAGGGCAATGCCGCAGCCGCCGAAACCGGCGCCAGTCATGCGCGCGCCGGCAACATCAGGGTTTGTTTTGCTGTACTCTACTATAATGTCCAGTTCCTTTCCGCTTACTTCATAGAGGTTCTTTAGCGAGTCGTGCGAGTCGTACATCAGTTGGCCAAATTCAGCAATATCACCGTTAGCCATGGCTTTCGCCGCAAGTTTTACGCGGTCGTTCTCCTCGATGACGTGGGTGGCGCGTTTAAGCACTGTGCTATCTTTGATCAGATATTGGTGGTTTCTGAACGTCGCAGTATCAATATCGCAGAGATTTTGTATATCAAGCTCCTGCTGCAATGCTTTCAGCGCCGCCTGGCATTCGCTCACCCGTTCGTTGTATTTTGACTCGGCCAGTTTCCGCGGCTTGTTGGTATTGATGATGGCAAGTACATATTCCCCAAGATTGCAATCGACGGCTTTGTATTCCAGCGAGTCGCAATTCAGCATCAAAGCCTTGTCTTTTTCGCCAAACGCAACGGCAAACTGATCCATTATACCGCAGTTCACGCCGATGAATTCGTTCTCTACTTCTTTTGCTAATTGCACCAGTTCCAGCTTGGAGTAGCCGCAGCCAAACAGGTCGTTCAAACCATAAGCCATGGCAACCTCGATCGATGCGGAAGACGACAAGCCTGAACTGATCGGTATATCGCCATAAAACAGCAGGTCGAGCCCGCTCAATTTGTTATTCTCGGTCAAAAAATAATCAATGATGCCCAGCGGGTAATTAAACCAGCTTTCTCCTTTTTTTACGTAACCCTCCTGCAGCGGAATATCCAGCTTATCATCAAAATTCAGGCTCCTGAACCGGAAAATCCCGTCATTGTTGGAAGCAGCCAGGATGTAGGTGCCAAAGGTAATGGCGCAAGGCATCACCAGCCCGCCATTGTAGTCGATGTGTTCGCCTATCAGGTTCACCCTGCCCGGCGAAAACCAGGCATTTTCAGCTTCTTTGTTAAAGATGTTTTTAAATTCCCGGTAGAGGTCATTCTTCATATTATAAGGATATTAAAGGGAAACAAATATTGTAAAATTTACACTTATTCAGGCACTTTTTATTATATGAAGCGTGTTTTCGCCGGCATGGGCAAATAAAAAGGGGCAGCTTTCCGGCCGCCCCTGTATCGTTATATTTAACGAAGACAAATTATTTTCTAATCCTGAAACCTGTATGCAGGTCGATCAGGTACCTAACCTTGGCAATATTAAGCCAACAGGTATTATCGCCGTTAAAGGTGATGGTACCGGTGTAGCTGAACGAACCTTTCGGCGATGTGCCCGAAATAGAAATGGTAGCGGTGCCGCCGTTTATTTTACGGCCCGGTTTGGTTAGCGTAACGTTGGTAAGTACAACATCGATTGAACTGTTGCCCGAACCTTTATTACCTACCTTAGAGGTGTAAGCGCCTGAACGCTTGTATTCGCCATTGATCACAAAGTTGGTTGCCTGCGAAGTAAGACCTGCGATGGTAACGTTAGCGCTGCCCGAGTCGTTGCTTGAAAGATTCGGACCGTTGAAATCGCCATGGAAAATTAATGTGTTGACGATGTTGTCGGGCTGTTCGTTCGCGTTACAGTTCAGCGTATGGGTGTACTTGGCAAAATAATCAAACGTCGCAGAATCTAATGTACCCGAAACAGTAGTGCTGTCCGAAAGGGTGGTCCCGCAGGCCTGTTTGATTGATTTAATGCCCACCGAATTTACAGTTTGTCCGCCGGTGCTCAAGGAAGTAACCGCTACAGCATTTGATGAGACTGCATCCGTCATAGACGCAATACCGAGCGAGTTTGACGACAGCGAACTTGCGGCCATATCGGCAGCCTGGTCGGTAGTGACCGCGGCCGAAACAGCAGGGCTGTTATCTTTTTTACACGAGAACGCGCCTAACAGCAAAAGAGCGATCATAGATAGTTTTAAAGTTTTCATTTTTAAAGGGGTTTATGAGTTTGCAATGTCATTAAGACAGCGGGTGTGTTAAAAGGTTTAAATAAATGACTGAAATTTTTTTGTTTATCATTTGTAAATCAGCAACTTGCGTTTAAGTGAATTCTGTATATACTTATAATACAGTCACTTATAAAAAGTCAATTTTCTTCTGTTTTTCCAGCACGACTTTTCAGGCATTTTTTACGTGCGGATGAGGTCAAAAGTTGCCGATTTCCGGTGAATGAACCGAAAATAATTTAGTGGAAGTTATTAATAATCACTAACTAAGCTAAGGATGCCCTATTGTGATATGCTGTCGAGCTCCTGCATATCTACGTCAGTCAATTCCAGCGATGGCGCCTGCATATTTTCTTCCAGGTGTTTGACGTTAGATGTGCCCGGTATAAGCAATATATTGTCGCGATGATGCAGAAGCCAGCTAAGCGCAATTTGTTGTGCGCTTGCGTTATGCCGTTCAGCAACCTGCCTGATCTTTTCCCGCGTTTCGACGTTGCCCTCGCTTAACGGAAACCAGGGAATAAAAACAATATTATGTTCGCAGCAATATTCCAATACGGGCTCCCATTTGCGGTTATCGACGCTGTACATGTTTTGTACCGAAACCACTTCGAAATAATCCTGCGCTTTTTTGATGTCGTCGATACTTACTTCCGATAAACCGATATGCCTTATTTTCTTTTCCTGCTGGGCTTGTTTAAGGAAATTGAAAGTGCGTTCAGCCGATACATTCGGATCTATCCGGTGTAATTGGTATAGATCGATACGTTCAAGCTTTAGTCGCTGTAAGCTACCGTCAAGGGCTTCCTTCAAGTGGTCCGGGTGAGCATTTATCGGCCATTGGTTAGGCCCGGTGCGCACCAGGCCGCCCTTGGTTGCTATTACAAGGTCATCAGGATAGGGATGAAGCGCTTCTGCGATCAACTCTTCCGAGATATACGGACCGTAACTGTCCGCTGTGTCTATAAAATTTACGCCCAATTCTATCGCGCGCTGCAATACCCTGATCGCTCCATCCTTGTCTTTTGGCGGTCCCCAAATACCTTCGCCGGTTATCCGCATCGCGCCGTAACCAAGCCGGTTCACCTGCAGGTCGCCACCTATGGTCAATGTCTTTTGGAATGTTACTATCTCTGCCATAATTAAACGTTTTAACTAATAGTTTAACATGGCGAAAAATGAAATGTTCCGCGGGAGTTGAAATTATAATGAACACCTGGTGATTTCCTATTGGTTTGCGGGCTTTTTTCTTCTTGTGGTATCCGGGTTCTTATGCTGCCCCGGTTTCCCGTTGGCGCCTCGCGGGACCATAATGCGTCTTGCCGCCGGGTTTTGATTTAAACCCTGCTGCGGATTTTGCTGGTTACCGGGCTGGTTGCCAGGTTTCCGTTGCTCTTGCTGATTGGGACTTAAACCGGGCTGTGGATTTTGCTGGTTGCCGGGCGGTTGATCCGGCTTCCGCTGTTGTTGCTGATTTGGATTGAAACCGGGCTGCGGATTTTGCTGGTTGCCGGGCGGTTGATCCGGCTTCCGTTGCTGTTGCTGATTTGGATTGAAACCGGGCTGCGGGTTTTGCTGGTTGCTGGGCGGTTGATCCGGCTTCCGTTGCTGTTGCTGATTTGGATTGAATCCGGGCTGCGGGTTTTGCCGGTTGCCCGGCGGGTTATCTGGTCTGCGTTGCTGTTGCTGATTTGGATTGAAACCCTGCTGCGGGTTTTGCTGGTTGCCGGGCTGGTTGTCAGATCTGCGCTGTTGCTGATTTGGATTGAAACCGGGCTGCGGGTTTTGCTGGTTGCCCGGCGGGTTATCTGGTCTGCGTTGCTGTTGCTGATTTGGATTGAAACCGGGCTGCGGGTTTTGCTGGTTGCC
>JAFDZK010000227.1 GCA_018267005.1 Bacteroidota bacterium | reverse complement strand
CGCCAAAAAACACTTTGGACGAACCTGCATGCTGCGTCATGAGGTGCGATATATAGCCGCCCGTACAGCTTTCCGCAACCGACAGCGTCAGGCCTCTTTCCTCCATAAAGTTCAGAATGGCCTTTTCAAGCGGTATGTCTTCCTGAGCCACAACAGCGCTGCCAACTCTTGCGGTTATCCGGGCGGCAAATTCGTCAACCTTATTTTTAAGGAAATCTTCATCCTCTCCGTATGCACTTAAACGCAAACGCACCTGCCCGAGTTTTGGCAGGTAAGCCAGTTTGATATAAGGCGGAAGTGCATCTTCGATATCAGCTATTTTTTCGGCCAGGTATGATTCTCCTTCGCCCACAGTCAGCATCGTACGATGAATGATAACAGGCAACTTGAAGGCGGCTTTCAGCTTAGGTATTACAGAATCCTCCATCATATACATCATCTCGTGCGGCACACCGGGCATAGACATGTATATCGTATCGTCGTAATTGAACCACATACCCGGGGCTGTTCCGTTCCTGTTCAGTATCACTTCGCAATTTTCAGGAACCAGCGCCTGGCGTTTGTTTACGTCGAGCAATTCCGTCATGGTTCCCCTCAGTCGCCTGAAGATAGCCTCGACATTGGCCAGGGCGTCTTTATTTTCGATCAGCCCCACGCCAAAGTATTCAGCCAGCGTCTTTTTAGTAATATCGTCCTTGGTAGGGCCAAGTCCGCCTGTTATGAGGATAATGTTGGCGCGTTCGTGCGCTTCCTTCAGTGCGGTCAGTATATGGTGCCTGTCGTCCGATACCGATGTGATCTGCTTTACGCGGATTCCAATACTGTTCAGCTTTTGCGCTATCCAGGCCGAATTGGTATCGACGATCTGTCCGATCAGTATCTCGTCGCCTATGGTTATTATTTCTGCATGCATTGTATTACTGGTACGGATTATAGTACTGGTTGCTCGTGTAATCGCTTCTTTTAGTCAGTTTCAAGTCCTGCAATATAGCAGCTTTTACGCGCAAAGTAACGTTGTACGACTTGTAATAGCCAAACGGCAGCCATTGTATCGAAAGATCCCAGCAATGTAAGTCGCGATAAATGCCAAATGAGGTGGCGCTGCTCAGCTTACCTGCCCTCAGGTCGTAGTTGGTCGTATACTGCACTTTCCATTTCGGCGTAACATTGACATCGCCGCTCATCTGGATGGTATTGGAAACGTACGTCGAAGTGTAGTTGTTCGTGTAGTTGAAACTGTAATTCAGTGATAAGTTCCAGGGTACATTAAAGTCGACGTACGCGCTGGGGTCGCTGTTCAGTAACGCAAGTTTCGCAGCTTGTTCCGGATTAATGGTTTGCAGCGTGGTTCCCGGCGCCGGCGCCTGTGGATGCGGATGAAAGATAGCCGGATTTAAGGTAGCGCTTGCCGATATATTAACGGATGTAAGCTGCGGAAATTTACCATCCTGGAAAGAATACCTGTTTTCGAGTATCTTGTATTTCTGTATTTGTCCATTCGCTATTGAATCGCGAACCTGGGTTACGTAGGGGCTCAGGCTGCCGCCAAACGTCAGGTTCAGCTTTTGCTTGAAGAGCGAAGTATGGCCCGAGAGATTAATTGCCGACAGCTTGAACGAATCGGCCGCAAAATTGTAAAAGGTCGACAGGCTGAAGCCTTCGAGTATTTTTATCTTCCTGTCGGTAGTCGACGTGTCTGTACTTTTCGGCCTCAGCTTCATTTCAACGTTGTTATCAAGCGAGAAACCCAGGCCGGCCGTCTTACCGATAGGCGGCCCTCCGTATACCGCATTTTGGAAAATGGAATATCGTTGATAACTGATCTGGTAAGGTATCGTGGCATAACTTACCGCTGTTTGGTAATACCCGTATTTCGGGTCCGAAAAATCGGGCGTATAATTAAAGCTCAGGTTGGGCGTAGCTACGTACCGAATGGCTTTTATACTGCTGTTCTTGAAAGTTAGGGTACTGTATATTTTGGTTGATAAGTTCGCACTCATGGTATAATTGCCGGCCCGTTTAAAGCCGCTCAGCGTGTCGTAAACCAGCGAGTCCCTGCCCGGTATGCTGCCTCTTGCAAAACTTTCGTGTACCGTTTGAAAATACCAGCGTTCAGTATAGTTGAAGCTGGCCCCAAACTGGAAGTATTTCAATATCGTCTGGTTAAAACCGACAGGTATCTGGTGCTGGAACCCGTTCTGTAGTCTCTTGGAGAATGTAGTGCTCTGGAAAAGCTGCGATTCGGGTATCGCGTTCAGTTTATTTGTGGCGCTCAGGCTGTACCCTACCGTTATTTTCTGATACCATTTTTGCGTGCCTACCCGCTCCTTCGAGTCAAACGGGTTAATGGTCGACATGTTGAAACTCACCGTAGGCAGCTCCAGCGTAACGGTTTTGTTCACAAGGTCCTGGCTGTGTGACAAGTCGACTGTTAAGTTAAAAGGCGTGCCTTCCCAGGTGTGGCTGTACGAAATACTGGAGCGCAGCGAGCTTGATGTCAGCGTATTCAGGTTATAACCCTCGGTCGGGGCATTATGCGCGAAAAAGCCCGATGTACCTGCGTTGACCGAAGCCGAAAAATTTGTACCCGGATTAGCATTCGGGTTCTGGCTGTGCGACCAGTCAATATGAAAGTCTTTATTGGCAGGGTCGACCGGGAGCCCGTTTTTTGTCGAGCTGTAGCTTATGGTGACCGTGCCCGAGTATTTATACCTGTTCAGATAACGGGCGGACGACGTCACCTCATACGAACCCTTGGAGTATATGGTAGCGGTATTGGTCAGGTCGACGTAGTCGTTTAGAGCCATATAATAGCCCACGTTTCGTAAATAAAATCCCAGGCGCGCATCTTCACCGAAAGTCGGGAGCATAACACCCGACGAACGAGAATTTGGTTTTGGGAAAAACCCGAACGGTATGGCCAATGGCAGCGGTACGCCTTCTATTTCAAGGTACGCCGGACCGGATATGATCTGGTTCTTTTCGCCGATGCCTTTAGTGATGACGATGCCGAAGTGGGTTTCAGGATAAGGCAGGTCGCAGGTGCTGAATATCACGTTGCGGTAAGCTATCTCGTTTTTATTTAATATTTTTTCCTGTCCGCCCGAAAAATAGTTCTCGTCCTGGCTGGTTGAGGCGTTATATATCTTGCCCTTTTTGGTATCATAATTAAAGCGCAGTGAATCTGAAACGACCGGCTTTTCATTTTTCTGCTTGGAAATAGGCTGGCCTATATAGCGGTGCGTATATGGGTCTATCCTGCCGCTGGCGAATATGACCTTGTTTTTTTCATCCACCTGGATGTAGTCCGCGTCCAGTTCAAAATCTTCATAGGTCACACGGGCTTTTCCGTACAGGTAAAGCATATGCCGGGCATCGTCGTACCTGGTGGAATCCTCGGCGTGCGCTGTTACTAATGATTTAAGTCCCTTAGTAGTGTCATTATTTGCGTTAGCACTGGTTGTTGCCCCGGGTTTTTGGTTCGATTTGTTACCTTTAAGTAATTTTTTGTCTTTAATCGTATCCAACTTGATAATGGTATCTTTTAGAGGCTTCTTTACGTATGCTCTGCCTGTACTTGCATTTGCTGTTACGTTGGCCAATAAGAAGAGTATAAGCAGAAGAAACAGGCTAACGGATTTCAAAACTGATTAGTATTTTTGCAGTATAGTTAACAGCGTTCAAAAATAATGAAACCATAACATTATTCGTTACAATCCGTAATGAATAATCAGACGGCTTCATAGACAATAAAAAAAGTAATAAAATTGATGAAAAATAAGGCATTGAAAAGATTGATTAGTGGTTTCTCAACAGTTATTATTTCCCTTACTCTTTTTTCTTTTAAATCGGTTTACCCTCCGAAAACCGACACCGTTCCTGCAAACGACAACGGCTTTAAAATACGTACCATCATCGTCGATCCTGGTCATGGCGGCTATCATCCTGCAGGCGCTCCCGGAAATTTTTCACCCGGCGCCCGGGGATCGTATTCTTTAGAGAGAAATGTAACGCTTGCCGTCGCCCTGAAATTGCAGGACGCGATAGAAAAAGAACTTAACGGTGTAAAAGTTGTATTAACCCGAACCACAGACGACGATGTCGCCTGGCAGCGGCGCGCGCAAATTGCCAATGAAAACAAAGGCGACCTTTTTATCTCGCTTCACTGCAATTCGCTGGCCGACAGACGCGTCAGAGAAGTGGTCGGCCATAAGCATCACAAGCCTGTTTACAGGAGCATTGAAGTGCCCGACCGTTCCGGCAAAGGTGTGCTTATGCTTGTCTACGGCACATGGCGCACGAAAGAGGAAAGCAAGGCAATAACACAAACAAGGATAGAAGGCGGTGATGAAGGCGGCGATTCGGAAATGAATACGGCGGTCGACCCGAACGACCCGGAAGCCGTCATCCTGATGAATGAATACCTGCGTCGTTACCGAACACAAAGCTTGCGCCTCGCAAACCTTATTAACAATGAATTTGTTGAAACGGACGGACGGCCAAGTGAAGGCATACGCGAACAGGGCGTATTGGTGTTATGCCATAGCGCCATGCCGGCAGTGCTGGTCGAGATGGGCTATATCAACAATCCGGATGACGAAGCATATTTAAATTCGGAAAAAGGCCAGGATGAGATCGTAGAGACTATTGTAAGGGCCTTAAAAAATTATAAAGACGAAGTAGAACAGGTTGCCAAATAGGTTTGAGATTTGAGATTTGAGATTTGAGATGGGGGTTTCTTGAATTTGTTAGAAGCTGTATTAATTTATAACTAAACAGACGTGAGGTATGAAATGATAGATCGGCACATTAACCATATCCATTTCGCCGGTCTCACATCTTATATCTCAAATCTCGCATCTATAAAATGAAGATATCAAATGAAACCAAGATCGGTGTATTGACCACCATCGCAATCGCTATCCTTATCCTGTGCTACAGCTATTTGCGGGGAAATGATGTCTTTTCGGCCAGCAACCGGTTTTATGCCATATATAACAGCGTCGACGGGCTTTCGGTATCGAAACCAGTGCTCGTAAACGGTTTTCCCATCGGTCACGTCGCGAACATGAAGCTTCGGCCCGACGGTCGTACCATCGTAGAACTGAAGATCGACCCCCAATACAATATTCCCGATAATACGGTTGCCAAACTGGTGAGTACCGATCTGCTCGGCTCAAAGGCCATAGTTTTTGCGATGGGTAACAGCAAAAATTATCTTGAGGATAAGGATACCCTAAAAGCTGATGTGCAGGGAAGCCTGGCCGAAAGCCTGCAGCCTATTCAAAAAAAGGCCGAAAACCTGATCAGCAAGCTCGACTCATCCCTGCAGTCCATCAATAAGATCATGAATCCCGATTTTCAAAAAAACGTCGACCGCAGCTTTTTGAGTATAGCCAACTCCCTTCAGACGCTTGAGGGTACAACTAAAAAGATCGACGACCTGATAGGTTCGCAAACCGGGCATATCAATGCGATACTGAGCAATGCCGAATCGACGTCAAGCAACCTGAAAACCAGCACCTCGCATTTAGATAGCATTGCGGGGAACGTTCAGAAGTTCAGCCGCGACCTCTCGAATTCTAACCTGAAACAGACGCTTGAAAATGCCAACAAAGCCATTTCAGAGCTGCAGGCAGCAATAGCTAAGATCAACAGCGGCCAGGGTTCGTTGAGCTTACTGATAAACGACCGCAACTTGTACGACAATCTTAATAGTTCGTCCAAACATTTGGATAGCCTGCTGATCGACCTGAAGGCGCATCCCAAACGCTACGTAAGTTTCTCAGTTTTTGGCGGCGGGAAGAAAAATAAATAGTTCGCAATTCTCAGCGGGCAGATGAATCATTTCTCTTTCCAGACTGCAACCCGCCGATTACCAACTGAAAGATCATTCGATAACAAAGGTCTTGCCTTCAATCGCCAGTTCCGTTTCGGGGAAAATGCTGCGTGTTTCGGCCAATAGTTCATCCAGCGTTTTATATCGTGCCGAAAAATGACCTATGAGTAACTTTTTTGCGCCTACCCTCAATGCGATCTCGCCAGCCTGGAGCGCGGTGGTATGGTGGGTGGTAACGGCACGGTCATGCATGTTTTGCATAAACGTCGCTTCGTGGTAAAGCATGTCACAATCCGCGATATTTCCAAAATAACTTTCGTTATAGAGCGTGTCCGAACAGTAGGCATAGCTTTTCGGTTCGCCCGGATCGGTCGTAATGTCTTTATTCTGGTAAACTTTACCGTCGGGTGCGGTATAGTCAGCTCCCTTTTTTATAGCCGAAAACTGTTCGACGGGTATAAGCAATTCCTGTATGCGTTCCTTGATGATCTTACGCATACGCTTTTTTTGCCTGAAAATAAACCCGGTACAGGCTATGCGGTGATCAAGCGGAAAGCTTTCGACGGTTAGATCGGCGTTCTCTAATATCTTTTCAGCCCGGCCTGCGTTGGTAAAAATGTAATTGATAGGAAATTGCAGCGTAGTTTCCGAATATTTTAACTGCAGGTCGATTATCTCTTTTAATTCAGGCGGGCAAAACAGTTTAAGTTCTTTGCTGCGCCCGTTCAGGTGCATGGACGACAGCAGCCCCACCAGGCCGAGGTAATGATCGCCGTGAAGATGGCTGATGAAGATATGGTCGATGCGGCCGGGCTTTACATCAAAACGCAGCATTTGCTGTTGCGTCCCTTCGCCGCAATCGATCAGGTAGAAATGCTCGTTAATGTTTAGCGCCTGAGCGGATGGATTTCTGTTAAAGATGGGGGTTGCTGAACTGCTGCCAAGTATTGTTACCTCAAATCTCATATCGGGTAAGCATACCTGTGTTTATTTCACTTCCTTCTTCAGCTGCTTTTCAACCTCCTCCATAAAAATAAGGTCAATCGCTTCTTCCGGACTCGGAACAATGGTCAGTACGCTGTCTAATTGTGATATGGCGATGAGGCGCGAAACCGCGTCGTTCAGTCCGGCCAATACAAATACACCGGTCGAATTTTTGCATAAACGGTGCCCCACCAGCAAACTGCTCAATCCTGATGAGTCGGCATACTTAACCTGCGAGAGGTCCATGATGATATTCCTTTGCCCTTCCGTGTTCATCAATATCAACTCAGACTTCAACTGTGGCGTAACCAGCGAATTCAGTTTGGATTCGTTCAGTTTTACCAGTACGTATTTTTCGTGCTTATCAACAGAAAATTTCATTTTTAATTATTTATGCTACTAAGATATAATTTTTTTATCTACAATAAAAAATTACAAGGTGCTTAACATTTTGTTAATAGAGCCTTCGACACGGCGCAAAACCTGGTCGTTGTTGCCTTTTACGAATTTCTCGCCGGTTATTTGCTCATAAAGTTCGATATAACGTTCAGATATGGAGTTGACGATCTCGGGCGTCATTTCGGGCACCTTCTGCCCTTCTTTACCCTGGAATCCATTTTCGATCAGCCACTTTCTTACAAATTCTTTTGACAACTGTTTTTGCGGCTCCCCATTCTTTTGACGTTCCTCATACCCAGCCGCATAGAAGTAACGAGAGGAATCGGGTGTGTGGATCTCGTCGATCAAATAGATCTTACCGTCCGCCTTGCCAAACTCGTACTTGGTGTCGACCAAAATCAGTCCGCGTTTGGCGGCTATCTCGGTACCGCGCTGGTATAAAGCTTTGGTGTATTT
>JAFDZK010000226.1 GCA_018267005.1 Bacteroidota bacterium | reverse complement strand
ATCCTTCAGGCTGTTTTTATGATATTGGTCGCGCAATATGGCGATAAACGGGGTAACTCCCGCTCCGCCGGCGACAAACAGGCCGGGCCCTTTAAAATTGATCGCGCCAAAAACCTCGTGCAAAATTAGTTCATCACCCTCGTTTAGCTGCCCCAGTTTATTGGTGACTCCGTTGTGATCGGTATATATCTTGATCGTAAATTGCAGATGGGGCCATTCGGTGAGCGAAGTGAAGGTAAAAGGGCGCAATTCCTCTTCCAGGCCAGGCTTATTAATGGAAACATCTGTCGCCTGGCCGGGTATAAACGTATAACCTCCGGGCTTTTCAATATCGAACTGTCGCACATTGTGGGTAACAAAATGTGCTTTTAATATCTTAACGATGTGCTTTTCCATGGTTTTGATGCTTTAGCGAAAGAAATCGATACAAATTTAAGCCTTACCGATAAACATCCGGCCCATTTATGGGTTTGTTTCAAAAATGAAATATTGAAGTTTAAAATTTGTTTTTACATTTGCGTCAAACTAATACATAATGAAAACAAAAAGTATCATCGTTATCATAATTGGCCTCGCCATAACAATCTTTTGTCTTTATTACTTCCGCCCGGCATTGAACGTGGTTGATTCGGACCCTGTAAATGTGAATCCGGCGGGTGTAAGAGCGGCGAGATGGCCTTTATTCGTAGGTATCCTTACAACGTTTGTTGGCGTGGTATTTCTGTTTATTAGTTTTGACAACGAAAGAAAAGCAAAGCAAAGAAAATAAGACTATTTACTTTCAAACAAAAGGGATATACCGTACCGGTACATCCCTTTTGTTTTTTACGCCGCCCATATGCACCTGTGTCCCGAAGAATATTATTTCGGCGCGGGAATCAGCCGTCCCAATCATTTGCCGTCCATGCCACATCCCAACCGTGGATTATACCGCAACCCGGGCGTAAACCAATGCAGCAAAAGCACACGTGAATATCTGTAATTCAAAGGAGCCAATGCGGCGACCACGCTTAATAATATGAGCACGTATAGCCACGGATTTTCGCTGCCCGTCAATATATAAGTCCCGACAGCCAGGGTCACCAATTCGGCTACAATAAAGGCATAGCCCACGTACATGGCAGCATAAAAGTAACCCGGTTCACGTTCGTAGACTAAGCCGCAGCAAGGGCATTCTTTTAATATCTTTTGGCCGCCAAAGCTATAAGGTGCATTCGCGAATATTTTTCCTTCGCGGCACCTCGGGCACCGCGCGTGCACAATTGCCGGCCACATCTTCTTCTTTTTCATTTCGCCTGTTTCCATGGCTCTTGCTTTTGATCGTACAAAATATACGGGTTTAAATACCGCATTAACCAATACGGACAGTACTTTATTTACGCGCGATATTACGACGGTAATTAACGAACAGCCGCTATTTGACTCCTGCCGCTATCAATATTTTTTCGAGCGGGCAAAACCGGGTAAATGATGACTGAAGCAAGTTTGCACCTACAAAAACACCAAGCCAAAGCCAGTTCATATCAACAAAGTGTGCCAGGGCAATGCTGGTCAGGACAAATGTGCCTGCCACAGCGCGTACTATTTTTTCTTTCATATTCTATTTAAATTGAATCTTCGACAGGTATGATAAAAGCCCGTATCGGGAAACCTGTCTCGTTTTGTTTATTATATTTTTTTACGAGGTCTTTAACATTTCGAACCTTATTTTCATCGGTAAAGCTGAATATTACAACCGATTCGGCCTTTTCGTCACCTGTGGCAAACCACTCCTGCAAAATGTCGGGCGAACCGTTTTGCTTTACGCCGGTAATATCCGTGGTGCTATAGACATTGATACCGGCCTCTTTAAATATCCTGAAGACATCGTTCTTATATTCTTTCAGGCTTGTTGCGATAATGCATTTCATGACTGTTGATTTTATATTATGCCTGTGGATACTTGTTGCGCACCATTTTATAGTACAGCAGAGGAACTACCAGCAGCGTAAGGAAGGTTGACGTGATCGTCCCGCCCATCAGCGATATCGCCAGGCCCTGGAATATCGGGTCGAACAAAATAATCACGGCGCCAAGGGCAACTGCTCCCGCTGTCAGCAGGATCGGCGTGGTTCGTACCGCACCAGCCTCGATGATAGCCTGTTTAAGCGGGATGCCTTCGCGCAGGCGGATATTGATAAAGTCGATGAGCAGCACCGAGTTTCGCACCATTACGCCCGCTAAAGCAATAAAGCCGATCATGGAAGTAGCCGTAAAATAGGCGTGCATCATCCAGTGTCCAAGCACGATACCGACCAGTGATAAAGGTATGGCCGCCAGCATGACGATAGGCACAGTAAAGTTCTGGAACCAGCCGACGATGAGAATATAAATCATGATGATCACCACCGCGAAGGCGATGCCCAGGTCGCGGAAAACTTCGTAAGTGATCTGCCACTCGCCATCCCATTTCAATGAATAATTGTCCTGTAACTCTGGCTGATGGGTATATTCCTCGCTCAGCGTGTAGCCTTTCGGTACAGCTATTTTCTTCAGGCTGTCGGATACGCTCGATATGGCGTAAGACGGGCTTTCCAGCGTACCCGCCATGTCAGCCAGCACATAAACCACCTCTTTCTGGTTCTTGCGGTAAATGCTCTTCTGCCTGATCTGCTTTTGAACGGTTACCAGGTCGCGTATGGGAACCGTGTTGCCCTGCATGCCAACTACTTTCAGGTTCAGCACATCATCCAGGCTCGATTTGCCCTCGTCGCTGAGCTGAAGCCTGATGTCCGTTTGGTTATAGGATGCAGGCTGATAAACGGTTCCCACGTTCATGCCCGACAGTGCTGCGTTAACCGTAGCAGCCACCTGCGCGGGCGCTATGCCCCGGCGCATGGCCTTTTCTTTATCCACATCGATGTGGTACTCCGGCTGATCGTCTTCCACCATCCAGTCCACATCAACTACATCGGCCGTCTTTTTAAACAACTGCTTAACCTCGCCGGCGATCTTCATCTGCTGGTTATAATCGGGGCCGTAAACCTCGGCTACCAGCGTTGATAATACCGGTGGTCCCGGCGGAACCTCTACTATCTTCGCGTTTGCATTGTACTTTTTGGCGATCTCCTGTATCGGCCCACGCATTTGTTTTGCTATCGCATGACTTTGGATGCTCCGGTCTTTTTTATCGACCAGGTTTACCTGTATATCGGCTACATTATCACCGCGGCGCAAGTCGTAGTGCCTTACCAGCCCGTTAAAGCTGATGGGCGCTGATGTACCCACGTATTCCTCGTAGTTTCGTACAAGTGATTGGCGTGATATGTACGTGGCGATGTCTTCGGTCGCAGCCTGAGTTTTTTCAAGCGTGGTGCCTTCGGGCATATCGATCACCACCTGGAACTCATTCTTGTTGTCAAAAGGCAGCATCTTTACGGCCACCGTTTTGGTGTAGAACATGGACAGCGAAGCGAACAGGATAGCAACGATGCTCATGATGAATGTCCAGCGTTTCCACCTCGTCTCTAAAAGCGGGTGAATAAATGAACGGTATAATTTGTAAATGCGCGTTTGTTCAAGCACCATTGGCTTTTTTTCTTCATGCGCGATGCCATGTTTCTCCTTTTCGCGCAGGAAAATAAAACCGAGATAGGGTGTAAGCGTCAGCGCGACGATAAGTGAAAGCATCATCGCGATCGACGCGCCGATAGGCATCGGGCTCATATAAGGGCCCATCATGCCCGAGACGAAGGCCATAGGCAATACCGCCGCGATCACCGTGAATGTCGCCAGGATAGTCGGGTTGCCCACCTCGTTGATGGCGTAGATGGCGGCCTGCAGCGGCGGAAGCTTCTTCATTTTAAAGTGCCGGTGCATATTTTCGGCAATGATGATCGAGTCATCGACGACGATACCCGTAATAAATACCAGCGCGAAAAGCGTGATCCGGTTAAGCGTGTAATGCAGGAAGTAATAACTGAACAGCGTCAGCGCGAACGTGACGGGTACCGACAGGAACACGACAAGTCCGCCCCTCCAGCCCATCGCCAGCATCACAAATACCGTTACCACTACAATAGCGATGAACAGGTGGAAGAGCAGTTCCGATACCTTATCCGAAGCAGTTTCGCCGTAATTACGCGTCACCGTTAACTTCACTTCGGCAGGTAAAAGATCTTTTTTAAGGTGTTCAACCTTATTCAATATTTGCTCCGACAGCTTCATCGCGTCGGAACCTTTCTTTTTAGCTATCGATAGCGTTATGGCCGGATAGCTCGACCTGAAAGCGTTCGCCTTCGCCGTGTCCGCGCGGCCGTAACCGAATAGCACGTACTGTTTGGGTGTCTCTGGCCCTTCAACGACCTTAGCAACCTGCTTCAGGTAAACCGGTTGCTGGTTGTTCGTACCTACTATCAAATTGGCCACATCATCGGCATTGGTGAGGAAGTTGCCTGTTTCCACCGAAAATGCAGTATCGCGCTGCAGCAGTTCGCCGCTTTGCATCTGGGCGTTGCTGCCTTGTATCTGCTTGCTGATGGTGAGGAAATCGACATGATTGCCCGCCATCTTATCCTTATCCAGTATAACCTTTACTTCCCGGCTGCGCCCGCCTATGATATTGACATCGGCTACATCGTTTATTTTTTTGATCTCGCCGGTCAGTTCCTGAGCCATCTGGCGTAGTTGGTAATCGTTATATTTTTCGCTCCAGAGCGTGAGGCTCAGTACAGGCACGTCATCTATCGCGCGGGTTTTGATCAGCGGAAGCGTGACGCCCTGCGGCATCTTGTCCATATTTTTCATCAGCTCGCTATACAGCTTTACCAGCGAACGCTCCACATCCTCACCAACATAGAACTGCACGATCAGCATGGCCTGTCCCTTCATTGATGTCGAATACACGTACTCGACACCCTTCACGTTCGAGATCATTTTCTCCAGCGGAGCCGCAACCTTGGTCTCAACATCTTTTGGTTCAGCGCCCGGGTAACCGATAAACACATCGGCCATTGGCACCTGTATCTGCGGCTCTTCCTCGCGGGGAATGAGCAGCGTGCTGTAACCGCCAATCAGCAGAAAGGCGATCATAAGCAATATCGTAAGCTTGGACTGTAAAAAAGCCCCGGCTATTTTTCCTGAAAATCCTTTTTCCATCACCTTATTTTATCGTTACCGGTTCACCATTGTACAGCTTGCCGTCGGCGTTCAGGATGAAACGCTCATCCCTGCCAAGGCCGCTCAATACTTCTATTTTGTCGCCATAAGTTTTACCCAGGCGCACCCAGCGCAGCATCGCCGTATTATTGGCGCTTACGGTGTACAAGCCGGTCAGCTCATCTTTTTGCTCTATACTCGATACCGGGACCAGTATAGAATTGCTGCCATCCTGTACATTTGCAGCCGGCTTTACCGGGATCGATACATTGGCATACATACCGCCGTATAATCCCGCCTTTTCATTCGCCGGGATATTGATCTTGACGAGGTACTGGCCGCCGGTGGCCTGCGAAGAAGCGCTCACTTCTGCAATGTTGCCGGAAATCGTCTTATTTGCCGCTTTGATGGTTACTATGGCTTTTGCGCCCTGCTTAATTTGGCTGATCGCGTTTTCGGGTATGGAGGCGACTACCTGGAAGTCGCCGCTACCTTCAATGGTAAGGATCGGCATTCCGGGATTCGCCATATTGCCCGCGTCGGCGTTCCTTTGGGTCACAACGCCGTCAAACGGAGCGCTAAGTGTTGTGTAGCTGAGCATGGCATTAGCCTCGTTTCTCATCTGGTGGGCCGTTTCCAACGCCGATTTGGCCGAGGTGTATTGCATCGTCACATTTTCAACTTCTTTGGCCGACGCGCTTTGCTGCTTGTATAATATTTGAAAACGGTCATAATCCTTTTGTGCATTTTTCACCGCCGTTTCTGCCTGCATTATAGCGGCATCGGCCTGGGCGCGTTTGGCAAGGATGTCATCATTGCTGATAGTACCCAATACTTGTCCCTTATGCACACGGTCGCCGATGTTTACATTCAGTTTGGTGATATACCCCATTACCCGGGTGCTGATATTGGCCGTTTGCGACGACTCTACCTGCCCGCTTGCGTCAATACTATTTTCACCGGAAACCGATGGCGTCGCCACGGTTACAGCTATCGCGAGACCATTCGCGGCATTACCATTTTGCTCTTTTTTTGATGTGCAGGCGCTAAAGGCTATGATCGTTGTTCCTAATATCAGGCCTGTTATTTTTACTTTCACTGACATGTTTCTATAGCTTTATTTGTTTGTTGATGAGGTTAATAACTGTATGTAAGCTTTGGTTACCGCCTGGTTGAATTCGGCCTGCGCCAAAGCGAATTTTTGCTGAGAAAGCTGGGTGTCGGCCATCAAAACATCGGTTGTGTTGATGAGGCCCTGCTCGTACCGATTCTGGAGGATACGCATAGATTCTGCGGCCTGGTCAACAGCGGCGTGGTCCCGGACAATTTCAGCCATGGTATCGGAGAGGTCGCGGAAAGCTTTGTTAAGTTCCATCTGCCCCTGCTGTTTTTGCAGGGCAAGTTGTTCGGTCAGCTTATCGCGTTCCAGCTTCTGTGCATCGATCTTGCTTTTCCGGGCATTCCCTTTAAAAACATCCCACGAAAGCTGGATACCGGCCATATATGAATTCGCGCCAAAACCGGTCAGGCGCGCATCGTTGTACTGGTAATTACCAAAGGCATTCAGTTTGGGCAGATAGCTCATTTGGTTCGACTTGAGCATCATATTGGAAGCATCTATGGCTTTTTGCATCGCCATAAAGTCGGCGCGGCTATCTGACACTTTTAGCGTTGTGTCCGCAATGAGCTGATCAGCTTCTGCTTGGTCGTCAATGGCGTAAATAACGCCTGTTTTGGTGCCCATCAATATACTCAGGTAATCCGAGGCGTTGCTGATATTGCTTTTCGCTTTGGCGAGACTGCTTTCCACGCTGGTCAAATGAACCCGCGCGTTCAGCACATCCGACTTCTGGATCAGGCCTTGCTGGTAATGGTCATCGGTGAATTTGTAAACCGATTGTGCCGTTTTTAATGCATCTTCCAGCACGCTGGCGGCTTTGTAAGCCAGTTGCAACTGCAGCCATGCTTTTTGTACCTCAAACGTCAGGTATTCGTTGGTACGCTGGCCGCGGTACTGGTAAACTTCTACCTGTTTCTCAGCTCCTTTCCGCGCGTACAGCATGTCCGCATTCAGTAAGGGTTGCTGCACTTCCAGTTTGGTCATCACATCGGATGTACCCGAGGGATGGTTTAGAAGCGCAGGATTAAAGTCATTTGGTGTGATCAATCGCTGCTCCAGCTTATAGCCAAAAGCGTTCAGCGGATCGTTAGTGGTCATCGCCGTGTATGAGAAGCCTACCTGCGGAAGAAATGCAGCATCAGTTTGCCTGTAATTGGCTTGCGCAATGCCTTCGTCGAGTTTAGCGATCCGCGCGGTTTTGTTATTATTCAGCGTGGCCGCGATCGCTTCATTTAAAGTCAGCTTTCGCACGCTGGTGTCCTGTGCGTGCGCAACGGGTGCAATAAATAATACCAGTATTATTGACCATGAAAAAATAAATGCTTTGCTCATTTAAAATATTTTGATGCAAAGCTATCCCAGCCAAAGAAGCTGGTCAGTAACATTTGTTACTTAGTGTGGCAAAAGGCTGCAACCGTATATGG
>JAFDZK010000225.1 GCA_018267005.1 Bacteroidota bacterium | reverse complement strand
CGTCCGCGTAAAACAAGGCAAGGGTAATGCCGGATTGCTGCTGAAAGACAGCTTGCTTGCGGGCAACTTGAATGATGCTGTAAGCAAAATCAGGCAGGCAAGCGATAATGCTAACCAGGTGACACTTCAGTTGAATAAAATGGTGAGCGAAATTGATGCCGACCTGCATAAAGGCAAGGGCGTTGTAAAGCTTTTGCTGAACGATTCACTGACGGCGAAAAACCTGAGCACGAGTATGGACAATATACGTAAAGGGACGGACGGTTTTAACCAGAACATGGAGGCCCTTAAACACAATTTCCTGTTCCGCGGCTACTTTAAAAACCTCGAAAAACAACAACGGAAGAACGCCGCTACCGCACCGAAAAAATAACCGGGAGTCATGTAATTTAATGATGGCAGTCATTTGTTTGGACGCTGCTTAAGCGGAAATTTGAGTACACGTACGCGTAAATACCGGTTGATTCATTTTTTAACATACGCAAAAATTCAGGTCATGAAAAACATTTTAATGCTGACCGACTTTTCGAAAAACGCAAAGGCCGCCGCCGAAACTGCATTGATACTTAGCCAAAAACTGCACACCAACCTGTTACTGGTAAACACTTTTGTGTTTTACCCGGTTACGGAAAATTACGGCGGTATGCAGTGGTATCCGGACTGGTTCAAAGAAAAAGAGGAAGAAAGCCAGGAACGGCTTTATCAACTGAGACGACAGTTAGAAGAATTTGGTCTCAAAACACTTGACGAAGGCGACAGGCGACCTGTCATCAACACCCAGGCCGAGGATATGGGAATCGGCCTTAGTATTACCGACGTAACTGAAAAGAACAACATTGATCTCATTGTGATAGGAAGTCACGATGACGAAGTGTTTTGGCAGAATCACGTGAACGAGGTGATCCGCGGCGCCAAATTACCTGTACTGGTGGTACCTCCGCAAACAGATTTAAAGAGAATAACCAAGGCAATTTATGCCACCGACTACGATTCGGAGGATATCGGCGCTATTACGCACCTGGCAAAGATCGCTAAAGTACTGCATTGGGAGGTTGAAGTAGTGCATGTGAGCGAACCACGGGAACGAGATAAAGAAGATAGAGACAGGGCGGTATTTGAGAATCATCTTAAGGAAATTCAGAACAACCGTATTTCATATACTGTAAATACCGGTCATGGCCTGGTCCTGGGCTTAAGCAAAATGGTCAAATCCGGGCATGCGGGTTTGCTCGCCGTTCTGCACCATCACCATTCATTTTTCGGCAGACTGCTTACCCACAGTGATACGAGGGAACTATTGAATGAACAAAGGATACCGTTACTGATTTTCCCGGCTAAAGAATGAAGATGTTCGGCCCGAAAATGAAAACCGGCACGCTAAAAAATTAAACTATAGAAAAATGGAAACAGCAGCAATCAGCGAAGACGTATCGTGTTCCGAAACGCTAAAAACAATATATGAGCGACGGGCGGTAAGAAAATACAAGCAAATACCCGTCGATCATGAACTGATCACAAAAGTTCTGGACGCCGGCCGGATGGCGCCCTCGGCCATCAATAAACAACCCTGGAAGTTTTACATTCTAACCGGCAGCGAAACCATCAAGGCATTTTCAAAGGAAATAGCCAAAGTAACCGCCCGGACATTTGTGAAAACTCACTCCGGAACCGATGTTTTGAAAACCGCCATTCACGTTTTCCATATGCTCAAAGAGGGCGACCTGTTTAAACGCCCTGATCCTATATTTCACGGGGCGCCGGTGGTTGTATTCATAGCTGCTCCAAGGGACAACGAATGGGCGCCGATCGACATCGGCATGTGCGCCCAAAACATGATGCTGGCTGCAAAGGCGCTGGGGCTGGATAGCTGCCCGGTCGGCCTCGCCAAATATGTCGAGCAAACCAGGATATTCTCCCGCCTGCAGGTGCCTCTTTCGGAGCAGGTATATATGGCGGTGATATTAGGTTATGGCGATGAAACGCCCGAAACACATCAACGCATCCGAAACAACGCTTTCTTTATTGAATAGGACAAGCGCCAAAAAAAAAAGCACCGGGACTACCGGTGTTTTTTTTGACCTGGTATGCGTTTTTATTTTGTAATGAGCGTCCTTTTATGCCGGGCACCCTCGACGAGTGCAAACATTTCTTTCTTCACCTCCCTATACTCGTTAATGAGCTTAAAAAGTAGCGCCTCGAGCGTAGCCTGCTCGTCGGCCAATTTTTCGTTATCTTCCGGAACAACATTCTCCGCGGCCAACTCTAATTGCTTCATATGAGCAGTTAATTGCCGATGCAGGCTGTTTTCGTCTTTTTCGAGCTTAAATAACTTCTGGGTAGTTTGCTGCACCTTATCAAAGGATTCCGGGCTTAGCAACTGAACGAAATAATCGTCGAGCAGACGATGTAAGAAGGCAGCCTCGATCCTGAAAAATTCGAGGTCCGATTTCCAGTGCCTGCACAGCACATAAAATTGCTGCGACCGTGCGGATAAACTAAATGCAGTTTCCATAATGTCTTTTTAAATGGCAATTCCATCGGGTTCAGCCAGATGGAATTGCCAGGTGATCGGTCAATCAACTTTGATCTCTTTTTTGGCAGCAATCGCTTTTGCCGACTTTTTCAGCTCGACGGTAAGCACGCCGTTTTCATAGTGAGCATTTATCTTATCGTCTTCAACATCTTCAGGCAGGCTAAAGGTGCGTGTGAACGAGGAGCGCGAGAACTCCTGGCGCAGGTAATCTTCTCTTTCCTCTTTCTTCTCGCTGCTGGTTTCGGCGCCGATAGTGATGAGCCCGTTTTCGATGCTGATCTTAAAATCGTCTTTTTTGTAACCGGGAGCAGCCACTTCGAGTTCGTAGTGGTTTTTCTTGTCGCTTACGTTTACCGACGGAACCAATTCGCCGCTTAAGAAAGGCGTATTAAAGAATTTGTCGCCGTTCCAGAAATCTTCCATCATCGACCTCAATGATGGGAATCCATTTGATTTTTTTACTAAAGTTGACATAACAGGAATGATTAAAATTTACGCCATAAAAGTATTAAGAGCGGGAAGCCGAACCCATGACGCACCTCATTCTTGTGCATGATATTGGTCACGTTATTGATTAAGCCACAACTGTTTAATTAATCCTGGTATTTCCCCAGCGCCGGCACGGCGTGTTCAGGCTGCTGTCTTTTACCCAATATCTTCTCCAGGTCCTCTTTGTACAACACCTCTTTGGTTTGAAGCGCCTGGGCAAGATGCTCGAGCGAGGAGCCGTTCTGCACCAATATTTCTTTGGCCCGGCTATAGGCGCTATTGATCAGCTTGCGCACTTCCTCGTCTATCAGTCTGCCTGTTTCTTCACTGTAAGGTTTCTGAATGCTTACGTCGCGCTGCCCGGTCGAGTCGTAATAGCTTGTATTGCCGAGCTTTTTATCAAAACCGAAATAAGCGACCATCATATACGCTTCGTTTGTGGCCTTCTCGAGATCATCGAGGGCTCCTGATGACACTTCGCCAAAAATAATTTCTTCGGCTGCCCGGCCGCCAAGCGTTGCACATAAGTGCTCACGGAAAGCAGATTCGGTACGCAACTGTTTTTCTTCCGGCAAATACCAGGCTGCTCCTAAAGACTTCCCCCGGGGGATGATCGATACTTTCACCAACGGGTCGACATTTTTCAGCATCCAGCTTACCACGGCATGTCCGGCTTCGTGAAAGGCAATCCGTTTTTTTTCTTCGGGCAAAATAATCTTGCTTTTCTTTTCCAGGCCGGCAATAACGCGGTCGATCGCGTCCATAAAATCTTGCCGGCTAATTTTATTTTCCTTCTTACGTGCCGCAAAGAGTGCCGCTTCGTTGCAAATGTTAGCGATGTCGGCGCCCGAAAAACCCGGGGTTTGCGCCGCAAGAAAACGGGTGTCGATTGAATGATCGGTAACTAAGGGCCGCATGTGCACTTTAAATATGGCTTCCCTTTCGTTCATATTAGGTAGCTCCAGGTAGATATGCCTGTCGAAACGGCCGGGCCTCAGCAAGGCCGGATCGAGCATATCAGCCCGGTTTGACGCTGCAAGAACGATGACTCCGCTATTGGTGCCGAAGCCATCCATCTCGGTCAGCAGTTGGTTGAGCGTGCTTTCACGCTCGTCATTGCCGCCCGAAAGAAATGCGCCTTTACCTCTCGACCTGCCTATGGCATCTATCTCATCAATAAAAATAATGCATGGCGCTTTTTCTTTAGCCTGCCTGAACAGGTCGCGTACCCGCGAAGCGCCCACACCTACAAACATTTCAACGAATTCAGATCCCGAAATAGAAAAGAAAGGCACCCGGGCTTCACCTGCCACCGCTTTGGCTAAAAGAGTTTTGCCGGTTCCGGGCGGGCCGACCAAGATAACGCCCTTTGGTATCTTAGCTCCCAGTTTGGTAAAAGTATCCGGATTTTTTAAAAAGTCGACGATCTCGCGTACTTCAATCTGCGCCTCTTCCAGGCCGGCCACTTCATCAAAAGTAACGTCGCTTTTATTTTTTTCAATAAGTGTTGCGGTTGATTTGCCGAAGTTGAATATCGATGAGCCTCCGCCGCCCAGCATCCCGCCGCCCGCCGCCCTTCTCATAAAATAATTCCAGGCGAGGAACAGCAGCGCAAACGGTATGATCCAACTGAGGACGCTGACAACCCAGTTTGATCTTTTTAAATAACTGACCGGTATTTTTTCGTTCAACGGGACGTTTTTTTGGGCATCGCTCAATTCCCTGTCAAACGAGTCGGACGACCCGATACTAAAAAAGTAGTGCGGGCCTTTATTACCGCCCCAGGTTGATTTAAAAACATCTTTGAATTGCTTATCGTTGGCAAAAGACGGTTTTAAGTAAACGTCGACCGTTTCGCCGTTGACGACCTCGAGCCGGTCAACAGCATTTCGGCTTAATATGTCTTTTTGGAATTGCTGCCAGGTAATTTCTGTAAGGGACCTGCCTCCCAATTGCGGAACAAGCAAAACGGCCAGCACCAGGAGGTATACCCAAATGGCGCGCCATTTAATTTTATTTGTTTTCTGCGGTAGTGGGTTCCTGATCTTATCGTTCGCTTTTTTCATAGATATAAAGTTTGCAAGTGCCGATGGCTAACCGAATGATAATACTCATCGCAGAAAGTGACGTGCCTCATTTAATACCTCGCCAAGTCGGTATACATTTGTACTAACCGGTCGATGGAATCCAATTCCCCGGAGCCGGACAAAAGTGGTAGACATAATTTCTGAATAAGAAATGAAGCTACTCAAACGGGAGCGGTAAGCCGACTCCCGTTTTTCTTTGCAATAGCATATTTGTGCAAGTATGACGCAGGTCACATCTGCTAATGACAGGCGTCATACGGTGCGCAGCCAACTCTGAATAGTTTTGTGTAAACACCTAAAGAAACAGGATATGTTAGGAAAACTGAACGAAAGCGAAATAGCAGAAGTGCTAAAACAGCAGATAACCGGCCGTTTAGGCTGCCATTTCCGTGGCGAGACATACGTAGTGCCCCTCAACTATGTCTACAAAAACGGCGCGATATACGCGCATTCGGGACCCGGCAAAAAAATTGATATGATGCGCAAAAATCCGAGCGTTTGTTTCGAAGTGGAAGAGGTTGAGAGTATTTTTCAATGGCGCTGTGTGATTGCCAACGGGGTATTTGAAGAAATAACCGATGAAGATGAAAAGCAGCAGGCCCGCCAGCTTTTAACTCATAAGTTTATGCCCCTGGTTTCCGCGCCGCAACAGCACCCCTCGCACGGTATCGCCGCAAACGAGGCTGATATTGATACACGTGTCGAACCGATCGTATACCGGATCAGGCTCGAAAAGGTGACCGGCCGGTTTGAAAGGGCATAAGAACGCCATAATCCATTCTGCAGCTGCCTGGACAAGCGAAGTGACGAAACTTGATTTTTATGAAAGATGAAGTTAAAAAAGTTGGAAATGGATCAGTCCTTTATGGAATGGGCTTTTTGGGTGCATTGGTATATTTTATAGGCCACGCCCTGAGTTTCTGGACCGGTGTTTTAGGCGTTGTTAAAGCTATATTCTGGCCGGCATTTGTTATTTATAAGGTGCTGGAGTTGCTGAAGTTGTAGCCGAAACTGAAACAACCATTATTGCAGCTTGTTGTAAAAGAAACGACGTGTTATGGCTAAGAAAACATTTCCGGGTGAGCAGGAAGAGATGCCGGTAAATCCGCAGCGACCTGAAATCGAAAAACCAGGCGACCCGGGTAAACCGGATATACCACAGGAGGATCCTCAACGCGAGCCGGCGGAAATACCGCCGTCTGCGCCGCCCTCCCCGGCAACGCCTGGTCCATCTATTCCGCCGTCCCCTCAGGGTTGAAAAGTTGACTGGATAAAAAACGCCACTCTGTTCAAGAAGTGGCGTTTTAACCTGTTACAGGCTGTTTTTCGATGTGACCCCGGAGAGATTCGAACTCTCGACCCAATGATTAAGAGTCATTTGCTCTACCAGCTGAGCTACGGAGTCGGGCTGTGTTAGGGCTGCAAATAAACGGATTTTTTTTGAAGTCCGAAAGTCGGAAAGTCCGCATAAGTCCGAAAGTTGAAATTTTGCAAAAACATTCTTTCAGACTTCCGGACTAAACAAGCGCGTACATTTCGTCCCTTTGCTTTTGCACCGCGTCGCTGTTGATATATTCGTCGTAGCTCATCAGTTTGTCGATGAGGCCGCCCGGCGTAAGTTCGATGACGCGATTTGCAACGGTTTCTGTCAATTCATGGTCGCGCGAGGTGAACAGGATAATGCCGCGAAAATCCTTCATGCCATTGTTCAACGCGGTGATCGATTCCAGGTCGAGGTGATTGGTCGGCTCGTCGAACAACAATACATTAGGCTGCTGCAACATCATCCGGCTGAACATGCAGCGCATTTTTTCGCCTCCCGACAGTACGGTGGCTTTTTTCAGCACTTCTTCGCCCGAGAAGAGCATACGGCCAAGAAATCCGCGGATAAACTGGTCGTCCTTTTCACCGGGAGAATATTCGCGCAGCCAGTCGATCAGGTTCTCATCCTTACCGGCAAAGTATTCCGCATTTTCAATAGGCATATCAGCCGGGTTTATGGTGACGCCCCATTTGAAGCTGCCTTTATAATCCTTATCACGGCCCATAAGGATGTTGTAGAAAGCGGTGGTAGCCAGGCTGTTTTCCGATAGCACCGCGATCTTGTCGCCCTTGTTCACCATCAGGTTAATATCCCTGAACAGCACTTCGCCGCCAAGTTTCTTTTCAAGCTTTTCTATCTGCAGCACCTGGTCGCCTGCGTCGCGGCCGGTGTTATTGAACATAATAGCAGGGTATTTACGGCTTGAGGGTTTGATCTCGTCCAGGTTGATCTTTTCCAAAGCCTTCTTGCGGCTTGTAGCTTGTTTCGACTTCGAAGCGTTGGCGCTGAAACGGCGGATGAATTCCTGCAGCTCCTTCACTTTATCTTCCATCTTTTTATTCTGGTCGGCGCGCTGCCTTAATGCAAGCTGACTGGATTCATACCAAAAACTATAGTTACCGGTATAAATGGTCATTTTGCCAAAATCTATGTCTACCACGTGGGTACAAACTGTGTCGAGGAAATGCCTGTCGTGCGAAACGACCAGCACGATGGCCTCATATCCCGCCAGGAAATCCTCCAGCCAGCCGATGGTATGAATATCCAGGTC
>JAFDZK010000224.1 GCA_018267005.1 Bacteroidota bacterium | reverse complement strand
CGTAAACTGCAACCCTCGGATAAAAATAGGCGATGTAGAACGATGTAGAGTCAATAACACCTTCCCGTCCGGGGCCGGTTACCAACTGGTAGTGCCACTTTATATCCAATGTTACCGAATCGTGCGGCATCAGCGGCTTGGCTAACGAAATGCCCTGGTTGGTGCTCACTGCCTTATTGTTCCAGTTTTTTGGCTGGCCGTTTACTGCCAATGAATCCACGGTTACGCCGTCGCCCAAATAATTGGCGTTAACGCTGCCCATGCGGGCTGCGCCGGGTTTGTGAATATTCATGTACACCTTCATATTCAGCCTTCTTAGCGTGTCCGGGCTGTTGTTAACGTAGGTAATATGTTCAACACCCTTTACATTTCTGTCCGGTGGCGCTACGGCAATACTGATATCGTAGCGGGCATGGTTTTGCCAATAGTTTCTGCCTGGGTGGCCATCTAAAGAACGGGTGCCTTTTTTGTAAGCCGCTTTAATATCGCGGGGCATATACAATTCCTGGCTAGTTGCCTGTAAGACAAAAACAGCCAGGATGGCTGATAATAGCGTAGTTTTTAACATGTTAAGTGTGTTTTGTGGCAAATTAAAGGTATTTATCGCATACTTAGATGCATGCAAGCAGTCTTTTGTGACAAAGATCGAAAACTAAATTTTTTGTAAATTAGTGGTTACAAAATTTGTATAACAGCCAAGAATTCGTTTAATTTGAAACAGTTATTTTAATAGGGGTATTAAATAACTTTTCTGAAGCCAGACCGTAATGGTCTGGCTTTCTTTTTTACTCAATTCCCGGGTATCAATTTGTTTTTTTGACAAGGTATTCCTCTGAGATAAGGGTAAACAGGTGGGCGTTATCTACATTTTCGTCGCAGCATTCTGCCAGTAATTGTGTTATCTGGTCGTCGCCCATAAACTGGTTGATCAATTTCAGCATCCTGAACGAGGTGTACTCCATATTCTCTATCATCTGCATGTAAAGGATAATATCCATATCGTTCATTACCGTCGTTTTCCCATCTTTATATCCGAGGTTATGCGCTTCATCGATTACAGCTTTAACTACCTCACAGCCTTCATCCGAAGGTTCAGAACCTAATAAATTATATATACGGTCGATGCGCGCCTGCTGTTTTTTTACATCTTCGTGCGCTTCCATTATGGCCATTTGCATGTTTTTAAACGATGCAATCTCGGCAAGTTTCGGCAGGTTACGTATAAGGTATCCCTTGGTACAATTCACCCTGTTCAACTGGTGTATGAATAGTTGTCTTACCTGGTTCGGCGCGAGAAAATCATGTGTGGTCATAGCTTTTCTGTTTTTCAAGCTAATAACCTGTGCGCGGCTTAAATGTTTCCTGCATTACAACGGTTTACGCGTTGCATCATAACAATATTTCACTTAAAATTGGCCCCAGATCATTCTGGCCGCATAACTGACATTGGAAAAATGAAAAAAATATTAACTGCCTCGTTATTAATTGTCTGCAATTTTTGCTTTGCACAAGAGCTTAAGTATACCATTGCCAATAATGATTGGGATGCAGATTCCTTAGGCAATCACCGCGTGATACTGGATGTAAATGCTAAAGGAAGCAATATCGTTAAGGCTGTTATAGAATGGCGGCGCAACGATTTTCACCCCGATGAAAAGCAGTTGTTCGTAGTCGACGCGGCAACCAATAAACGGATATATAATGTTAAAACGGAAAATATAAGCCGTGAAAGCGGTACGATATATTTTGAGCCATCCGAAGGCACCAGATACTACGTGTATTATATGCCCTATAAAGTCAACCGTAAATCCAACTATCCCAACGCCAAATATCTAAAACCTGAACAAACAGCGAGCGCTGAATGGCTGAAAGCGCTGGAAAATGATAAGAATATTCCTTTGGCGAAAGTCGAGTCGATACAGGCAGTAAATGCCATGAACAGCTTTTACCCGATGGAAGTCATCGCAACGGCATCTGAGTTAAAAGCGCTTGAGGCGAAGTATCCGTCAAAACAGTACCTGGTTTTCGTGGAAGACAGGATGCATCCCATTAAAATGAAGTACGACCTGCCGCAAAGGTGGATCGTCAACGGTTTGAAAAATTCATTTAACGGCGAGGCAGAAAAGGGTGAAAATTTCGCTTACCAGCTCGGGATTTATCCTGTCGCGCATAACCTGGATAATGTGAAAGTTACGTTTTCCGATTTGAAGAATGACGAAGGGGAAATCATTTCATCCAAAAACATGTCTTGCCTGAATAATGGCGGGATAGATTATAAAGGACAGCCATTTACCGAACGGGTTGATGTGCCTAAGGGACAGGTACAAGCGATGTGGTGCCTGGTTAATGTTCCTAAAAATGCTGCAGCCGGAACTTATAGCGGCTACGCCACCGTCACTGCAAAAGATATGCGATCAACCCCGATAAAAATCGCGTTGAATGTCAGTAATAAAGCCGCGAAAAACGGCGGAGTAAATGAACCGAAAAAGATGACGCGGCTGGTGTGGCTGAACTCGACTATGGCACAAAAGAACGATGTCATAAAGCCGTATACGCCGTTAAAGGTCGACGGGCAAAACATTTCCCTGCTGGGCCGCAAAGTAATACTGGATAAAACAGGCTTTCCCGCAAAAATTGAGACTTTCTTTACTCCCGAAATGACGGGTATGACCGGCAGGCCTAAGGAGGTTATCAACCAGCCGATCAGCTTTATGCTCGAAACTACTGACGACAAAAAAGTTCTTTGGCAACCGGCCGGGATGCGATTCACCGAAAAAAAACCAGGAACGGTAAAATGGACGGCCCAAAATTCCGTTCCAGGTTTAAAGATGGATGTCTCGGGCTCGATCGAGTTCGACGGTTTTGTGGCATATACTGTAAAAGTTACTGCTTTGCGAGATATTAGCTTCAACGATTTGCGCCTGCATATTCCTTACAACATACAATCGGCCAGGTATATGATGGGGCTTAATTTGAAAGGGGAGAAGCGACCTTCAAGCTATGAATGGAAGTGGGATGTGGCCAATAAAAACCAGGACGGCGCATGGATTGGCGACGTGAACGCGGGAATGCAATTTTCGTTACGTGACGAGCATTATGTGCGGCCTTTGAACACCAATTTTTACCTGCAAAGGCCGCTGGTGCTGCCAACCTCATGGGGCAATGATAATAAAGGCGGCATCAGGATCACCGAGGCGAACAGCACAGTTTGGGTGAATAATTATAGCGGGCCGCGAACCATGAAAAAAGGTGATGTGCTGTACTATAATTTTAACCTGCTGATAACGCCGTTCCATGCCATCAATACGGATTTTCAATGGGCCACGCGCTTTTACCATAAGTATGCCGACCTTGACAGCATAAAAGCTACCGGCGCTACGGTTGTAAATATTCACCATGGAACGCCTATCAATCCTTACATCAATTATCCGTTTATAGCGCACGATGCGATGAAGGCCTATATCGATAAGGCCCATCAATTAGGCTTGAAAGTTAAGATATATAACACCATCCGCGAGCTTTCCAACAGCGCTTATGAGCTTTACCCTTTGCGCAGCCTGGGGCACGAAGTGTTTTCCGCGGGCAAGGGCGGCGGTTATTCCTGGCTGCAGGAGCATTTGGGCGATGATTATATCGCTGCGTGGTATATGCCTGAGTATAAGGATGCGGCCATCATCAACAGCGGCATGAACCGCTGGCACAATTATTATGTGGAAGGGATGAACTGGCTGGTACAGAACGTAGGTATCGACGGTATTTACTTAGATGACGTAGCGTTCGACAGGGTGACCATGAAACGAATTAAGAGAGTGTTAACGGCTGACGGACATCCCGGCATCATCGACCTGCATTCGGCTAATCAATACGATAAGGCTGACGGCTTTAACAATAGCGCTAACCTGTACATGGAAAATTTCCCTTACCTGAACCGGCTTTGGTTCGGTGAGTATTTCGACTATGAGCATAATTCGCCGGATTTCTTTTTGACCGAGGTTTCTGGTATCCCATTCGGATTGATGGGCGAGATGCTGCAGGGCGGCGGCAACCCATGGAGGGGCATGGTTTACGGGATGACCAATCGTATGCCCTGGAGCGACAATGCCGATCCGAGGCCGATATGGAAGGTTTGGGACGATTTTGGTATGCGAGGCAGTGAAATGATCGGCTATTGGGTGGCAAGCAGCCCGGTAAAGACGGATAACCCATCGGTACTCGCCACCATTTATAAAAAGGAGAAAAGCACGCTGGTCGCTATCGGCAGTTGGGCGGAAAGCGACGTTAATACCCGTTTAAATATCGACTGGAAAGCCTTAGGCATCGACCCCGCAAACGCAACGATTACCGCGCCGGAGGTAAAGAATTTTCAGCCCGCGGCTGAATTTAAGCCCGGCCAAGACATTCCTGTATCAAAAGGGAAGGGGTGGATGCTGATCATTAAGGAAAAATAACCGAACCGGAATTTCAGAATTTCTGAAAATTCATTAATTCATTAAATTCTGGTTCAGACAACTAAGGCAACATATTCAAATCAATGTCCGGCTTTTTACCGCTCGCCGGCCGCTGAAAGTAAATATTCCGGGGAGTATAGTTGTTGAAAAATCCGCAATTCTTAAGGTAAAAGGAGCCATCTTTTGTGCCACCGGCATAATCCATCCGATAGCCCTGCACGGCCGTGTTGTCGCCGGTAAACCGGGCTTTGGTCAACTCGGCCCAATTGCCTTTATTATCGCATATCCATTCATTGTTAAAATGAACTTCACGTTTATAGATCCCTTGGTCCGGGTCGAAGTTTTCAAGAAACGAGTGCAAATGCTTCAGGTACGTATCAGTTTTCGGCCGGCTAAAACTGGCTATCAGTTGCCATTTGCCTGTTTCCGGTGCAAAAAAGTAAGCAGAATATTCCGTGCGGCCCTTGCCATCCGGTTTGGCATGAACCAGGAAGCGATAGGTGTTCCCGGCCTTCCACATATAGTTCATATAGCTTTGCCCGCCCGAACCCTCATTGCCGAATTCGCCGGTGTGTACATTTTCGCCTTTTTTCAGCATAATGATCTTCTGGTCGGCGGGTACGGACTTTGGGTCGTCGGTTTTAAACGGGCTCCAAACGGAAAACAGGATATGTCTTTCGGTCGGCGAATTAACCTGCATGCCAAAATAACCCTCACCGAAACCGCAGGCCATAAAATAAGAACCTAAAACATCATTACCTTTCGGAACGGTAACTTCGTTGTAGAACCATTCTGCATTAACGTTACCCGGCACAACATAACCGAGGTGAACCGACGGCCCGCGACGACCCCAGTAAAAGAAATCGCCATCGTTATTTTTAACGTAGTTTACCTTGCCGCTTACCGCTTGTCCGCTTAAGCCGATGCTGCGGATGTTGGCTATTAAACCACCGGATTTCGATGTGCCTGTAATGTGGAATGCTACGTAGCCGGTGTCCCTTATCACCCAGTCGCCGACACCTATGTCTTTAAAGCTTTTGCCGGATGCGGTAACAATCCTGGTCTTTCCGAGCGCCGTAATTTTTATGGAACTTTTACCGTCGGGAACGGACGCGTTTAAATAAACCGTTAGTTTCCCGGTACTACCGAAACGCACATAAGCCACATACCTTGCTTTCGGATCGCTCCAATTTACTATGCCATTATTGTCAATATTGCCGCCAACGGTGTCGTTGCCTGTCCGCCATGCGTTACCGCCGAGCGGAACAATAACAGATGTGTCAGCCTGCGATTTTAATGCCTGTTTTTTAGCGTCGTTTGCCCGCGTAAAAGACGATAAGCAAGTTATAGCGAAAAGTAATAATGACAGTCGGCCAAAAATGTGCAGCATGTTTTATTTATTTAATTTATTTTAAACCAATTGTTTGTAATAATTTTTTCAAGTTTTACTTTATGTATTTCAAGTTGATTTACCAACGCCAGTTGCGCCCTTGCCCGCTGAAGGTTATGACCGGTAAAGTGGATCTTAAAGTAATGGTCACCCTCCAGGTAGTCGGTCAGGAAACGCACCGCCTGGATATATGGCAGCAGCAATGTTCCTTTGATCAATGACTGAAGCTCCGAACCGGTAAGAAAGCCTGCAGTTTCCTGTAAATAGCCTTTGGTGTAAGCCTCGAATAGCGGTATGTTCAAATTGATCAAACGGGTATCCGCTTCATCCTCGGCGGCTGTATTGATGATGGTACGTATCGAATCGCCGAAATCGTAAGCGACGTAACCGGGCATCACCGTATCCAGGTCGATCACGCATTGCGCATGGTCCTGGCTGTCGAGCAGTACGTTATTAAACTTGGTGTCGTTGTGGACGATACGCCGCGGCAAAATCCCGGTCCTGCCTAGGCGTAATATTTCGCTCATGCTGTCGGTCCGCTGCATAATAAATTCTACTTCCGGTCCGACATTCTTTAATCGTTCCTCCTTGTCGGCGTCGATGGCCTTTTGCAGGTTCGCCAACCTGAATTCGATATTGTGAAAGTTGGGAATGGTGTCTTTCACAAGGCCGGGGTCAAGATCGGAAAGCAGCGCCTGGAAACTGCCGAATGCTTTTCCTCCTTCAAAAGCCTGTTTTTCGGTCGTCACCAGGTCGTAGCTTTTGGTGTCTTTTAAAAAAAGAAACATCCGCCAGTAACTGCCGTCAGCATCCTTGAAATATGACTTATCATCCTTAGTTTCAACTATAGTAAGGATGATCTTCTCAAGTATTTCTTTCGGTAATGTGCCGAGTTTTTTTCGCAGATGCGCGGTAACAATAACCAAATTATTCATCAGCAATGGCACGTTCTTAAAGACATGATGGTTGATGCGCTGCAACAAATAATCTTTGCCATTGGGGTCGTCATTAACGACGCGAAATGTATCGTTGATGTGCCCGGAACCAAATGGTTTGATAGATGCTATTCCGGCATCGATCTTAAATTTTGACACAAGGCTGCGAACCTGGCTTTCGGAAAATGCGGTATTATTCATTGATCTTTCAAATATCGAAAGATTCTGAACTTACACAGCCTGCTTACAGTTTTTCGAGTATAAAAGTAATATTGGTCCAGTTGGCCGATGTAGTGGTGCTCTGAATGGTTTGTTTGATGACCCAGCCTTCGTCTAAGTATTTGTTTACGTCCTTTATCTCGTAGGCCGAATGACGGTTGCTTACAGTCTGTTCGTAAACATTGATGTTTACTGTGATAACTTTTTGAGCCATACTGTCGGGTTATGGAACAAATGTATATAAAATTTATACCTTTTCCATTTCCGTCGGGGCCGGTGCGGACAAGCAGTGTTTGTTCACCACATATTCCACTATCTGTTTTGTGTTGTCGGGATAATGCACGTCGATAATCCTGCCATGGTCGAGCCATTCCCTGATCACCTCATCATGTTTAGGTTTCAGACTTTTAATAACCGATACCCCCATCGATTTTAGTGCGGCGGCATTCAATTGTTGTTCATATTGGCTTTTCATCGGTATAACCATCAGCTTCTTTTTCAGGAACAAAGCCTCGGCAGGGGTCTCAAAGCCCGCGCCGCAAAGAACGCCTTTAGACTGTGCCATGCTCAGGGTAAACTTTTCGTTATTTATCGGCTGTATGGAAACATTTTCGTGCCGGGTTACTTTTTTGTTGTGCTTTGAAAAAACATCCCATTGTACATCCCTGAATTCGGATAGTCTTTCGATCAGCCTTTTATCGTCGTAAGCAGGCAGATACACCGTATAATGCTCCTTCGACATAACTTTCTGCTCCCTTACCTGGTGA
>JAFDZK010000223.1 GCA_018267005.1 Bacteroidota bacterium | reverse complement strand
AGACTGGATACATGCACGCATCGTGGTGAGGAGAGACAGTGTCGCCGTCTATGTAAATGGTATGGATAAACCTTCACTAACGGTAAAAAACTTGCAACCGAGGAGCGGTGGGATGATCGGGTTGTGGACGGATCTGACAACCGCCGATTTTGCCAACCTGGTGATTAAACAGGATCAATAAAACTGAAGATTATGAAAACATTTTTGTCAATAATACTGGTCGCGTTTGCAACATTAACCGTGTCGCAAACGAAACATGATTATACCAATATCGACCCGGCTAAATGGGTTTTTCCTAAAACACCGGGCCTGAGCTACGACTTCGAAAATTACCACGGAGCAAAAGCGCTGATGCTGAAAAAGAATTTCAACAGCCCTAAGGCTGCTTTTATAGCTTATCCCAAAGACTTAAATTTTAAGGACGGCGAAATAGAGCTGGATATGGCCTCGACAACCGGGCAGGATTACCTCGGGCTGGCATTCAGGATTAAAGATCCCAGTCATTACGAAAGCCTGTATTTCAGGCCGGCGTCGTCGGGCACCATCAACGCTATTCAATACATGCCCGAAAAGAAAGCCGAGTTCAACTGGTGGGACTACGAGGCCGATAAATACCAGGCTAAGGCCACGCTGCCCGCCAAAACCTGGTTTCATATAAAGGCTGTAGTCAAAGGCAACACGCTGACGGTATTTGTAAACGGACAAGCAAAGCCCGCCATGGTTTATACGCCGCTCGATTCGGGTATAAAAGAAGGCTCGGTAGGTTTATGGTTTGGCAACAGTACAGCGTGCGCTTACAAAAACCTGGTTATTAAAACTTACTGACATGATCAAAAATTTTATACTGATAGCCTGGCGGAACATGATTCGCCATAAAACGCATACCGCCTTGTTCACGTTCAGTTTCGAGGCATATAAAGCTGCGGTTGCCAGCTCTGTAAAAAGTTTGCGAACGGAGTAATATTAACTGATCTGATAATTGACGAACTAACGAAAGCTTTGTAGTGTATAATTAGTTAGTCTGAGTAACGAAAAGCGGGCGCGAGGCCCGCTCTTTTTGTTTTAGAGCAAGTGTGTGTCTCTCTCTCATTTCGGCTAAAGCCCTTTTCTATGTTATTTAATTCCGTCCCATAAATGGGACGGCAATGAATTTTTATGAAGAATGTTTCTTTTTCATTGCCGTTGGCTTCAGCCAACGGGCAGATTGGAATAGTTAAATGGCTTTAGCCTAAAAATTATACGCCTGGTTTTTTAGATGAAAGAAGCAAAAAAAGCAACCAACGACCATCAATGCGAAAACATACCAGTTGGTCAAATTCTTTGCGCCGGAAAGATAAACACCAATGCTCATCAAAATAGCGCCGATGTACACGTAGGTTTTATTGTGAACGGTCACGATATAAAGGAAATATGGGTTATGTTTAAATTACATAAAATACACTAATGCCGCCCGTAATTTTTACATTTATCATCCCGATAAAAACCTCGATTATGCCTGCTTTCCGGTTAACCGTTCTACTGCTTTTGGCATCTGTTCCAGCATTCGCTGCTGAAAGTATTACCGTTACATCGCCTGATAAAAACATCGTTTTTAGCCTTGAAAATGGCCGGAATGGTTTGATGTATGACGTGATATACAAAGGCAATATATTGGTCCATAATTCCACGCTGAGCCTGAGCTTTAAGGGAAGCGGCGAATTTGGGCGAAACGTTCGCCTTGGTAAAGCCACCTTTAAACCGATAGCGGAAGATTACAACCTGGTGGTTGGAAAATCCAGCCATGTGCACAGCCTGAGCAATGAAGCCATGGTGGCGTTGACAGAAATTGATGGGGCAAAAAGGACTTTGAATATTGAGATAAGGGTTTTCAATGATGGCGCTGCTTTTCGCTATGTGATTCCACAAGAGGCTGACTGGCAATATACCGAAATAACAGATGAATCTGACGCATTCAATTTGGCAGGCGATCCGATTGCGCTAACCCTTTTCAGGCAGAATTACACAACCTCTCACGAGGGTTTATACGACCGTTTGCCAGTCAGTAAGATCAAGCCGGACACGCTGATGGATCTGCCCGCGTTGTTCGAATATCCCAAAGGCATTTATATGGCCATAACCGAGGCCAACCTGCTCGATTATGCAGGTATGTACCTCATTAAGCACAACGGCGTTTTGCAAAGCAGCCTGTCGCCGTTGCCGCACCAAACGGAGATTAAGGTGAAAGCTAAACTGCCGCATAACAGCCCCTGGCGGGTGATGATGATCGGCGACAGGGTGGGCGCATTAATCGAATCGAATATCCTCACCAACCTGGCCGAGCCGTGCCGCATTAAAGATGTATCATGGATAAGACCCGGCAAAACCACCTTTCCCTGGTGGAACGGCAATGTGGTGCCCGATACCTCCTTTGCGCCCGGCAATAATTACGAGACCAATATGTACTACGTCAATTTCTGCGCGAAGTATGGTTTAGCTTATCATACGGTAGTGGAATACGGCCTGCACGAATGGTATGTGAACGATGGCGCGGGTTTTCAGCCGGGCCCGCATGCCGAGCCCTGGAAACCTGTACCCGGTTTGGATATGCAGCAAGTTTGCGATTCGGCCGCGAAGGTTGGCGTCGGCATACGGGTTTGGGTACATTTTTATGCTTTATATCCCAATTTGGATAAGACATTTGATCAGTATCAAAAATGGGGCATCAAAGGTCTGATGTGCGATTTTATGGACCGCGATGACCAGGAAATGGTAAACGCGCAAACCGAGATATTGGAGAAAGCCGCGCAGCATCATTTGCATATCCAGTTTCACGGCGCTTACAAGCCGACCGGCCTGGCACGTACCTATCCCAACGAATTTACCCGTGAAGGCACGCTGAATTACGAAAATGACAAATGGGGACCATGGGTAACGCCTGACGCCGATGTGAATGTGGCGTTTACCCGTGCGCTGGCAGGCTCGACCGATTACCATTTGGGTGGCTTCCGTGCGGCAAATGCGAAGAATTTTAAGGCACACTACATCCGGCCGTTTGTATTGGGAACGCGCTGTCACATGCTGGGCATGTACGTAGTGCTCGAAAACGAGCAGGGCATGGTTTGCGACAACCCTGATGCCTATATCGGGCAGCCCGGTTTCGACTTTTTACAGCAAGTACCGCTTACCTGGGACGAAACCAAAGTACTGAACGCCAAAGTACCCGAATACGTTACTATTGCGCGGCGGAAAGGCGATGCGTGGTATATCGGAACGATCAATAATAATACCGCACATAGCATCAAAACATCGTTATCCTTTTTGCCGCCAGGCAACTATACCGCCGAAATTTACAGTGATGCGCCGGACGCCGATGCAGATCCAAACCACCTGGTTAAAGTAATTGTAACGGTGAATAACCAAAGTATTATCGATACGGATTTGGCTGCGGGTGGGGGACAGGTAGTTAGGATAAGCAAAAAATAGGATCGCAGATTTTTAGACTGATTTATCGTATTTCACAGATTAGCTTTAGAAGGGGTGTCTAATCCTGAAATAGGTTTACGAAATTAGTAAATCATACGAATCATAGTTCAGACAGTTGCGTTAGCGATGGAAATGGATACCGGCCATGTGACTAAGGCCTGAAGGCGTATGAACGTACAGCGCGGTCGCTTCTATCAGCGGAAACGCCCAAAAAATCAGGGAATAACAATGACACCGGAATAAGGCCCGCGCTCATCCTTCGAGTGCCTCAGGATGACACCACCACACAAAAAAAAAATCCTATATTGAGAATCCGAAATCCGAAATCAAAACAGATCCGTCACCCGGGTATGCTTCCTTTTTACATACTTCCGTATATCCAGCACGATGCCGGCAAAAAAGTAAAATATCAGCGGAAAGCCTACCGCCAAAAAGGACGAGTAGATAAAAAACAAGCGTATTTTAGAAATGGAGATGTTGAAGCGCTCGCCAAGATAGGTACAAACGCCGAAAGAGTATCTTTCAAAAAATGTAATTATACGTTGCAGCATGTCACGTCATTCTTAATATTTTATTACCAACGCCGCATTGCAGGCATTTCTTATGACCGCAATAACTGTTTTTCAATTCCAGCAAAGCTTGTGAATCAAACGCTGTGCCAACCTTTATACCCAACGCGCCGAAATTTGTTACAATATGGTTGTTTTCGGCGGGCAGTTGCTCCAGTAATTTCAGGCTGCGGTTGATGTAGTACTCCTGCTGGTTATGCTTGCCATAACTGAATAAAAATAATACAAAAGTATTTAATAGCAGGATATTAATGGAAGATTCTCCTAAACTTTTTGACGACGGTTTCGACTCCGCGTCAAAGCGGTAGTGATTTTCCCAGTAAGGATTGATATCAAGGCCGGTGAACAATTTTTTAAGCTGCGTTACATCTTTGATGTCGAGCACTTTCGAAAATAAATGATTGGATTTAACGATCAGCGCAGCAAATTGGGCCAGGCGGATGGTCGGGAAATTTTGCGGCCGCATCCGCATAAATTTCCATAAGTGCTTTTCAATGGGGTTGAGGCTGTACTTTTTCCGCAGGAAGCGGTATTCCTCTTTCAGCTTCTCCGGATATTCATCTTTGAAATCTTCATCCAGCATACCGGCTTGCCCGAATATGAGGGCCTCGATCTGCAAGGGGTTATCTTTATGCTTAGCCAAAGTAAGCTGCGGCAGCGATTTGGCCAGCAGTTCAAAAGGCAGCGCATTGGTTTTGAAGCCGAACTGCGCCGCCAGGAACTGGTAAAAGGTCTCTTCCCAGTCGCCGCGGTTTTTATCCAGGGCCGCCATTACCGCTGCCGATCGTTTCTCCAATCGTTCCACCAGCACACGGGTCAGCCAGTTGCGCAGGGTCATGTCATCTACTGCGTGGATGCTGCCTTCGCAAGGTATAAATTGCTGCTCGCCGTAAACGAGGTGATGGTAACGGTTATACAGTTCCGGCGAAATGCGTTCTTTTAATTCCAGCGTCGGCAATCTGCGGCCATCGGGCAAAATCGTCGGATCATCATCCCGGTAAACCACATGCAGGATCACATTTTTATACGCATTGTCGTTGGTGTGCTTGTGTTTATGCCAGTCGGACGAGTTGATGTGTATTTCCACGTTTCCGGCCCAGGTGGTATCGCCGATGCGAAGACGCGCGTTATGAAAATCCGGACCCGAATCGCTGTTCGGCAACCCCGCCGAAAATACCTCGATGTTCTCGCCGGTGGTGGTCCGTAAATTATCGCGGTCGAAAAGACGGAATTTCCAGACATAATGGATAAAGTCTTCGGTGAAAAACATTAAGTCGAAGATAAAGAAAATTTAAGGAACATTTTTGAGGGATGTTAAGGCAAATTGTTTAAACCGCATGTGGGGCGTATAACTTAGGCTAAAGCCAAACAGTAATGAAAACGATCACATTCATTGCCGTCCCATTTATGGGACGGAGGAATATAAAAAGAAACCGGCTTTAGCCGAAAAAACTACGAGCGCTGCCAGGCTTATTGGGAATTCCTACTGTAAATAATAAAACACCCCATATCCAGGGCTGCCCAGCACCAGCGACGAATTAGGCGCAACGGTATATGAAAGCGAGCCATAAGCGGCAAACCGCGTGGTTACATTAATAAAATTGCTGAAGGTATTGGTCTGGTAAATGCCGCGACCAGAAAAAGAAAAATAATAGGTGCTGCCCGTTTTGCTCATCTGTGTGATGTTTGGATAGCTATTGTTGATGCTGGTTGCCGAAAATACAGGCGCCCAGGTTGCTCCGCCGTCGGACGAGCGATAGATCACGCCGGTGGCACCTATGCCGTCGTGCGGGGTGCCGATGAAGATATTATCATTGTTATCGACAAAAACCGACTCTACATTGCTTAGCAGGACGTTCCCTGCGCTGCTGCCCAGGTTCACCCATTTGGTTGCCCCGTTGGCCAGCTTGTATAATTCGTTGTCTGCGCCGACGATATACAGATCGCCGTTTGTGGTTTGGCATGGATAAGAAGATTGACCGATGGGCAAACCATAGTCGTTTTCGGTCCAGTTCTGGCCTTTGTCGGGCGATGTGTAAACACCGCTGTTGTTGCTGCAAACCAGCATGCCTGTCTTGGTAAAGGCTATGTCGGAAAGTCCGCTCGGATCGTTTATGCCATTGCTGCGGTTTTGCCACGTTTGGCCGTTATCATTCGAATAAAATATGCCGTCGTTTAGTGTAGCCAGGAAAATATCATCCTGCTGACCCGGCACAATTTTAGCAATGAAATAATTGTTTGAAAATGCCTTCAGCGGGTGCCAGCTTTGAGCGTTATCGTCGGAATAGTACGGGTAATTATTGCCATTGAGTGAGCAAAGCAGGCGCCCCGAGCCTAATTCCGTAACATCATTCACAGGGAAGTTCTGTACGCATCCTGAACGGTGCCAGCCTTTGCCGGGCTGCAAACCCGTTGCTAAAACAGTAACCGAGTCCTTATTGATGCCGTCCGCGTCTGTCGCGACGATATTAAGCAATTGCGCGCCAACCTGTCCGCTCAGGTACCAGCCAAATGTGGCTTGCCCGTTTATGGACGTGTTTTTTGGGGTTACCTGTATGTCCTCGCAGCCCGAACGTTTGAACTGTACAGTATAATTATTCGCCGGAGCGCCATTGCTCAGAATTTTCACCACAATGGAATCATGCAGTAAATTGCCGATGGTATCTTTTTGGTTATTTCCCTGTACCACCTGGATTTGCAGGTCGGCATTTCCGCCGCCCCCCGGTATTATTTTTTTGTCCTTATGACAACCGAAACACAACAGCATCAGCACTACTACAGGATATAAAAGCTTCTTCATGTATAAATCACTCGCGTACGGGTGTGTTATACGTTTGGAAAGGACGAAAGTTATGGTTTGGGTTCTGTGTTTATAGCCGAAACGTCTTAAATCGCTATGCTATTAACTTAAGACTTTCGACTCACGACTTCGGACTTTAAGAGACCAGTCCGGATATCACGTTAATGCTTAACGCAACGATAGCCGTATTGAAAACGAAGGAAATAAGCCCGTGCAGCCAGGCCAGCCGGCGAATGTGGCGCGATGATATTTCAACATCCGATACCTGGAAAGTCATGCCGATCACAAACGAAAAATATACGAAGTCAAGATAATCAGGCTCTGTTTCATCAGGGAACTGCAGGCCGCCGCCTTTACGCGGAGAGCCATCATCCTTGTCGGTATCGTAGTACAGATGCGCATAACGGGTAGTGAAGATGGTATGAACCAGCCACCATGAAATAAACACTGCGGTTATGGCAAGCAAAATATGCCCGCTAACATCACTACTGCCATGTTTGGACGACTTCAGCAGGTAATAAACCGCTGTAAGGCTAATCACCGAAGCAACGATAACGAAGGTAAAAAGCATCGCCCGGCTGGAATCCTGCAGTTTAGCTATTTTCCTGACCTCGCGCGGGTGACTGGATAAAAAGGTTATCCATATCATGATTATCGAGCTGACTGCAAATGCCATCCAAACCAATAAGATGGTTGACGGTATAGAAAATTTGCCGTTAACCACAAGAAAAGCGACGATGCTTATCAGCAGGCTGATCATGAAACGATGCTGGGCGTCCATCCGCATGAAGACGTGCGGCGTAGGGGTTTTAATAGGGTTGGCCATTTTTTTGTTTAGTCGATAGTCCATGGTCGATGGTCCATGGCAAATATGTCAAATATAACAGATTGATCGACACTATCGACTATGGTCTATGGACTATGGACAAAA
>JAFDZK010000222.1 GCA_018267005.1 Bacteroidota bacterium | reverse complement strand
ATGTACAATTTCTGAAGGAGATACAGGAACAACAGGCATCACGGCGAAATCTGAAAGAGCGGCTGATACTTGCCGCCCGCGTGCTCGCACTACTATTCCTGGTGCTGGCCTTTGCCCGCCCGTATATTCGTGCCAAAAATGTAACCCAGGCAGCAAGACAGCAGGTCGTAAGCATTTTTATTGATAACTCGTACTCGATGCAGGCCCTCAGCAAAGAGGGCACCTTGCTTGATGAGGCCAAACGCCGTGCAAAAGAGATCGCATCGGCTTATGGCATAAATGATCGTTTTCAACTGCTTACCCAGAATTTTGAAGGTAAACACCAGCGCCTGTTGAGTCGGGACGAATTTAACGATGAGGTTGACGCAGTCAAGATCAGTCCGCAAAACAGGGACTTACAGCAAATCGTCGACCGGCAACATGGCTTGTTACAGGAACAGCATGGAAGCCCATGTTCGGCATATATCATATCCGATTTTCAAAAAAATATGGCCGGCGCTGAGCCGGTAAAAGCGGATAGCGGCGTACGTTATAACCTCGTACAATTAAAGGCAAGCGAACTGCCCAACGTCGCTGTGGATTCGGCCTGGCTGCTGGCGGCTATTCATCGCCCTGGCGAAAATGAAAAGCTGGTAATAAAGCTGCACAACTACGCGGGCGAAGCAGCCGAAAAAATACCGTTAAAACTTTTGATCAATGGTGCACAAAAATCGCTCGGCAGCTATACTGTAGGGCCACGTTCAGTGCAGAATGATACCTTATCATTTTCGGGCCTCCAAAGCGGCTGGCAGCGGGGCGAAATACAATTGCAGGATAACCCGGTGACCTTCGATAACCAGTTTTATTTTACGTTTAATGTCCAGCAGCAAATGCCCGTGTTGCTGATCGATGGCGGCACGGTTAATCCATTTTTAAAAGCAGTTTTCGATGCGGATAAATTCTTTGCGGCAAAGCGGGTTGACGATGGGAGTGTGGACTATGCCGCGCTGGACAGTTATCCGCTGATCGTGGTCAGTGATGTAAAAACAATTTCTACCGGTCTGGCTCAACAGTTGAAAGCTTACGTAACAAACGGCGGCACGCTGATATTTTTTCCTTCGGCAGATGCTGATCTGCCTGATAATAAATTATTCCTGCAAGCTATAAGCGCCGCCTGGCCCGAACAATTGATTGCCGAAAACAGCAAGGTGTCGGAATTGAACCTCCAAAACGCCGTTTTTAAGAACATTTTTGAGTCATATCCCCAAAACCCCGATCTGCCGGTAGTTAAAAAATATTTCAGGCTGAGTACTGCCATTCGCGGCGAGAACCTGATGGAATTGCCCGGCAGGCAGCCGTTTTGGGCCGGATATCATAGTGGTAAAGGTAAGGTGTATGTTTCGGCAGTGGCGTTGAATGACGATTTTAGCAATTTACAGCGTCACGCGCTATTTGTACCGGTAATGTTCCGTATAGCATTGCTAAGCGGTCATAACCTGCCCTTGTCTTATACGCTGGGCCAGGATGAAAGCATCGAGGTGCCGCCGGTACAGGGTAGCGAAAAACAGGTTTTGAAATTAGTAAAGGGCGACTTTGCCATAATACCTGATGTAAGGCAACAAGGTGGAAGCACGTTATTATTCATCTCCGATCAGTTGCAGCAGACTGGTAATTATGAACTAGAAAAACAGGATAGCACAATTGCGGTATTGGCATTTAACGATAACCGTAAAGAGTCGGATATGAGCTATTTGAACGTTGCGGAACTTAAGCACGACTTCCCGCAGGTAGGTAGCATATTGAAGCCGGGCCCGGGTTCGCTGAAAGGCGAAGTGTCGGGATTAAATTTTGGCCTGCAATTATGGAAACTTTGTGTACTTTTGGCTTTGATCTTCCTGGCTGCGGAAATATTGCTTATCAGGTATTACAAGCCTGAAAAACAAGCAGTTGTCGAGCTGGCGTGATCGAAAACATTCCATCCCAAAGCAGCATAAATGAATTTGCTTATCAGATCCGCGACGATTGCCGACCCCGGTTCGCCCTTTTACCAGCAAGTTGTTGATGTATTGATCGAGAAAGGACAGATAACCAGGATCGCCAAAAAGATCGATTCGGATATTGAAACTTTTGATGCCCGCGGAAAGAAACTTTCACCGGGTTTTTTTGATCTTAATTGTAACATTGGCGAGCTCGGCCTCGAAACGAAGGAAGACCTGCAAACCGGTACCAAGGCGGCTGCCGCAGGTGGTTTTACCGGTGTCGCTTTGATGCCTAATACGGTGCCGCCGGTACATTCGAAGGCAGAAATTGAGTACCTGGTAAATCGCTCAAAAAATAATTTAGTCGACTTTTATCCGCTGGGCGCTATCTCGCACAAGCGTGAAGGAAAGGACCTGGCCGAAATGTACGATATGTACCAAAGCGGCGCCAAAGCTTTTACGGACGGTAACCGGCCGGTTCAGGATGCAGGGTTGATGGAAAGGGCGCTATTGTATACCAAAGGTTTTGATGCGCTGGTGCTTTCTTATCCCGAAGATACGGCCATAGCTGGAAAAGCTAAGGTTCACGAAGGAGAAGTAAGTACTTTGCTGGGCATGAAAGGCATTCCCTCGCTCGCCGAAGAATTGATGATCGCGCGTGATCTTTACCTGGCCGAATACACCGGTTCAAAAATACATTTCACTACAGTGTCTACCGAACGCTCAGTTTCGCTGATCAGGGAGGCCAAAAAGAAGGGCTTGCCGGTTACCTGCGACGTAGCTGCACATCATTTGCTGCTGACCGACGAAGCGCTTTTAGGCTTCGACAGTCAATATAAGGTAAAACCGCCCCTTCGTACTAAAAAGGACGTTAACGCCTTGCTGAGGGGTTTACAGGACGGCACGATCGACGCCATCGTGTCGCAGCATACCCCGCACGAGGTGGAATTCAAGAATGTCGAATTTGAAGTGGCCGAATTTGGAATGATCAGCCTCCAAACCGCTTTTTCCATCGCGTTGGAAGCCGGTCTGCCTTCAGAAATGATCGTCGAAAAAATGGCCGTCAATCCACGGAAAATATTGAATATCGAAGTTCCGGTGGTAGCCGAAGGCAGGGACGCCAACCTGGTCGTTTTTGATGAAAATGCGGGATGGACCTATGAGCGTTCGAATAACCGGTCCAAGTCTTACAATTCACCCTTTTTGGATAAGAAGCTGAAAGGGCTGGTCTTATTGACCTGCAATAACAACAAGCTATTTAAATCCTGACCTATGATAGATCAAAAAGTTGAAAAAGCGTTACAGGCTGCCCTCAGCGCTTTTTCGGAATACAGCGACTACGATGCTACGCCGCTTACGGGAGACTTTTCCCAGGTTTTCTCATCTGAGGGTAGCTTCCTGGATAAAGTGGACGCGCTTGACGCGATATTTGATGAAAATCCGCAGGTTGAATCACTCAGGGAAATATTCTTCGACCTGTTGCTGATCAATTTTTTCAGCGAAGACGTTAAAAAACTGGAAGAAGATTATTTGGAAACGGAAGAATGGGCGGATATAGAAGAGCAAACCCTCGATAGGGGTACCGAGATATTAAACCTGTTGCTTTATTTGAATGAATGTGAGGAAGAAGGGATAGAGCCCGGCCTTGCCGATTACCTGACGGAGTTTTTGCTGGTCGATGAAGACGAATTCCAGGACGAGCACCGTATTTACGAGCCGGTAATTGTTAACCAGATATTAATGGAAAGCCCGGCCAATGAAATCAAGCGCGTGGCCCTTGATTTACCGGGTGATTCGGAGCTAAAGGAAATATTTTACCCGATGATGTGCTTCTTCCAGGGGCTGGAAAACTCAGCGATCGATGAAAGAGCCATTGCTGCCAACGCTATCGATACCAGTTTTGATATGGCAGTGATCGGTATATTGGAATCATTTATATAGAGATGGCCATGTCGGATCCGATAAATCAAAAAATCAAAAAAAAATCATTTATAAGAGGCTTCGTGCTGGGGCTTATATTGCTGGCCTTTAGCCTCATATCTTATTATCTAATTACCTCCCCGAACGCTACTGCGATTACAATTGTATTAGGGCCGATTGTATTGAAAGGGATCTTGCCGATTATCCTGGTAATATTGCTCTGCTTTAATTTGCGCAAAAATATTGGCGGGTATTGGACCTTCAGGCAAGCCGTAAGTGGTATTTTTATCATGTTCATTACTTCTTATACACTACAGATGGTGGGCTACGATTTACTGTTTGTTAAAGTAATTGACCGGGATGCAGTTAATAAAACTCAAATCGCCGCTACGAGGGCAACAATAGAAGTAGCAAAAAAGACGAATGCCAGCCAGGCAGCTATCGATCAACGAAAAGCGGACCTTCAAAAGGAGTTTGATTTCCAAAAGAACGTTATTGTCTTTGGCATTATACAGAACTATATCTTCTACCTCATATTTTTATTCATCTTCGCGCTCGCATTTGCGGCGCTGTTCAGGCGCAATCCGCCGGAATATATGAACGCAGTAAATCCCGACGAATAATTAATCAGTTTTCCGCTATTGCGGATTATTGTTTAATTTTATTAACACTTAAACATAACCGCAATGGAAAAAATCAAACCGAGTTCGGCTAAAGTCGGATTTAAATGGGCTATTATTTGCTTTGTTATTTCAGTGGTGCTCACTTATGTCTTCCAGTTCCTGGATATGAGCCAGAGCGCTGTGGCGAAGATCGTGGGTTACATTCCGTTCATCGCCTTTTCTTTCCTGGCTGTGAAGGAATACCGGGATCAGCTTGGCGGCTACATGACCTTTGGCGAAGGATTTATACCCGGACTATTATACGGAGTATTTTATGGGCTGATGACTGCCGTCTTCATTTTCATTTACCTTAAATACCTGAGCCCGCAAATACTGGAGCAGAGCATTGCCGAACAGAAGGACAAATTGGCTCAGCAGGGATTATCGGATGAACAGATCGACAACGCATTGCAAATCGCAAGGAAATATGGCGCGTTGCTTGGCGCCATTGGCACAGCCATTGTTATCCCTATTATTGGCGCTGTTCTTGCTTTGATAGCGGCAGCAGTGTTCAAGAAGGAAAGGACAGTTTTTGATGCGGAGCCTGCCGACCCGGCGATATAACCATGATGACTTAAAACAATAAAGGCACCCTGCGGTGCCTTTATTGTTTGTGTTAATGATCTCCTCACTTTACAAAGTGTTTCATGATATCATTGCCGAATGCAAAAACCATCAGGCAGATCAGCATTACAAATCCAACGATCTGGGCTCTTTCGAGGAACTTGTCACTCAGCGGTTTGCCTTTGATCATCTCGATCAGTAAAAACATGGCATGTCCGCCGTCAAGCGCAGGTATAGGCAGCAGGTTCATAAGCGCCAATACCATAGAAAGAAAACCGGTAAGACTCCAGAATTTAAGCCAGTCGAAATGCGTACCATACATCTGAGCAATGCCTATCGGGCTCGATATAGCCTTATTCGCCTTTACGTCCCCGGTAACTATTTTCTTCAGTCCCTTGGCATTATCAACAAAATTTGCCCATGCCCGTGAAGCGCCTACCGGCAGCGATTCAAAAAAACTGAACTTAAGGTGTTCCTCTTTTGGCAACGTTATGGCAGGATAAAAGCCCAGCGTCCCATCGGCAGCTACTTGTGCCGGCTGCTGCCTGGTAGTATTGCTGTGTTTGATGGTGAGCTGAACCTGCTTGTTTTTATTATCTTTTAATAATGTCTGCACCTGGTCAAAAAATAGGATGGTTTTCCCGTTGATCGCTAGTATGCTGTCGCCTTTCACCAGCCCTGCTTTCTGAGCGCCGCTTCCGGATTTAATAGAATCTACAGCAAATTTTACGCGGGGCAATGGGCTGATAAAATCGTTAATGCCGCCAATGCCCTTACCCGAAATATCGTTCAGAATATCTTTGGGTATATTGATATCCAGGTGCTGATCGCCGCGCCGGACATTCAGCACGGTTTTATCGAGAAATACTTTCGGGTTGGTCAGATCCTCAAATCGCTCCACCGGCTGGCCGTTTATCCCGGTAACCTGGTCTCCCGGTTTCAAACCGATCTTTTCACCTATCGTGCCGGGCACGATACCATATTGGACATTAGCCATGGGCGTGTAGGTTTCGCCGTATTTAACCGTCAGCATCCAGAAGATAAATATGCCTACGATGATATTGACGATAATACCTCCCAGCATCACGATCAGCCGCTGCCAGGCCGGTTTGGAGCGAAACTCCCAGGGCTGCGGCGGGCCGGCTAATTGTGTTGTGTCCATCGACTCGTCTATCATACCGGCTATCTTAACATAGCCTCCAAGCGGCAGCCAGCCGATGCCATATTCAACGCCTTTATAATTGAACTTAAACAGGCTCACTCCCCAGGCATCAAAAAAAAGGTAGAATTTATCGACCTTGATGCCAAAGGCGCGGGCTGCGATAAAATGCCCGAATTCGTGCAGTATAACTAATATTGAAAGGCCCAGCAGCAACTGGCCCACCATGATCACTATATTCATTCCTTAATCTGTATCAATTCGTAAAAGTTTTTAACAATGTTTTTTTAACCAGGTTTTCCGCAAATATCCGTGCTTCCCGGTCGGTATTCAAATAGTCGTCCAGCGTAGGACGCCCCACGAAGGCGAGGCGTTGCATACATTCTTCAATAATGTCGCTCATCGCCAGGAAACCCAGCCTGCTATTCAAAAACCCGGCCACGGCAATTTCATTGGCCGCATTGACAATACATGGCATATTACCGCCCGTTTTGATCGCCTCGAAAGCCAGCGTGAGGTTCCGGAATGTCTTTGTGTCAGGTTTTTCGAATGTGAGGCTGGAATATTGTGTGAAATCAAAACGCCTGAAATCGTTGTTTATCCGTCCCGGATACGCCAGGGCATATTGTATCGGCAGCCTCATATCGGGCAAACCCATTTGTGCCTTGATCGAACCGTCCCTGAATTGGACCATCGAATGGATGATCGATTGCGGATGGATAACTACCTCGATATTTTCAGGTTCGACATCGAACAGCCATTTAGCCTCGATCACTTCGAGTCCTTTGTTCATCAGGGATGCAGAATCGATCGTGATCTTCGAGCCCATTACCCAATTGGGGTGTTTTAGCGCGGCCTCGGGTGTTACATCTGCCAGGAAGTCGAGGTTTTTCCCGCGAAACGGTCCGCCGGAAGCGGTTAGTATAAGTTTTTCGATATGATGCTTTTCTTCACCTTCCAGGCATTGAAAAATAGCTGAGTGTTCGGAATCGACGGGCAATATTTTTACTTCATGCAATTTTGCAAGCCCGGTTATCAGTTCACCGGCCACCACCAACGTTTCCTTGTTGGCCAAAGCAATATCTTTGCCGGCTTCAATAGCATTTATTGTTGACTGCAGACCCGCAAAACCGACCATGGCAGTAAGCACCATGTCAATTTCCGGCAGCGTAACGATCTCGTTAATCGCTTCAATTCCCGATAATACTTTAACATCAGTCGATGCAAGCGCATCCCTTACGGCGCGGTAGTATTTTTCATTGCAGATGACCGCATATTCGGGCCTGAACTCCAATGACTGCTGAATCAGCAATTCGGCGCTGTTTTGGGCAGTTAGCACAAACGCCCTAAACAGGGTGGGGTTCTCCCGGACTACCTCCAGCGTTTGTGTTCCGATGCTTCCGGTTGAACCTAATATGGCAATATTTTTAATACTCATAAACTAATATAAGCCTCCAATTCATCTGCAATCTTTCTGTCATTAGATAGCCTTGGAACCTTATTTTGCCCT
>JAFDZK010000221.1 GCA_018267005.1 Bacteroidota bacterium | reverse complement strand
CAAATCTACATGGCTATCAATGAGATGGTTGCGATTGCATTTTTACATAACTATATACTTTTCATAACCGGTTATACCAATGGCTTCGCCAGCGGTTACGCTGTCTTGCGCACCTACCAGAATTTTGTTGAGGTGGCCGTAAACAGATTTCACCTCGCCATGCGAAAGACAGATATTGATGCCTAACCGGTCATCGTACCCGGCGGATCTGACCACACCGTTTAGAATTGCAAATACCGTGTCCGAACGCGCCCTAAAATCAAGACCTTCATGCATGGCGTATTTGCCCGTGACCGGGTGGATACGGTATCCGTAATCACTGTTGATCTTCAGGTTTTTCAGCGGGAGGCAGACCAGGCAAACGCTGATCAGCCAGTTCACCGGCCGTAGGATTGAACCAGCTCCATTTTCTGTGCCGGGCTGATCGGTTCCAATACGCGTTCCTGAACGCCAGGATGATCTTTGGCAATAGCCATTGCGGAATACAGGGATTGGCTTGTACCCCTGTCCTGTAAGAGCATGATCTTGTACATCGCCTTGAAATCATCAACGGACATCGAAGAGCCATTATTGGTCAGTTCATTGATTACCTCTTGTTTATCCTTTAGCATCAAAACCTGGTGGGCGGGATAAAATGCTTCGTTTCCTTCGGGGAAGCGCACATAGTTTTCGTTTTTTGAAAAGGGCAGCGTTAGAACGCCTATTTGCCCCCGTTTTTCATCGGTGCCGTTCTCCATATCCGGCTGAACCAAAACGATGGTTCCAGTTAAATTTTTGTTGTCCATGATATTTTTTGTTTAAGATTTTACCTGCCTATTTTTCGCGCCGGGTCAAGGTCTACGGCTTCATTCAGCCGGACGGTGGCCCAGCGGTGCAGTTCGGGATCATCCTGTAATAGCTCAAAGGCTTTTTTTAGCTGTTTTGCTGACCCGGTATTTTGCAGCCAGGCGATGGCCTGAAGATTTTGAGGTACGGGATGCCATAAGGCCCCATTTCTGTTTTCGGCCAATAATTTCAGCTCGTCGGTAGGTCTTAGGATAAATAGGGTCTTTGCGCTAAAGCACAGTTCTTCTTCGTCCTCAAAATCTACCCAAATTTCATCCCGGCTGTAGTCGGCAAATGCAATGAGCCCGAGCCTACCGGCATAGTCAGAAGTCCAGAGAACCGGACTCACCATGACCATTAAGCCTGTGCTTTCTTCCGCGTTGATCATTGTGCTTTATAATTGGTAGATAAACGGGGGTTACCTTTTCAACCCCTTTTGCTGGCGCAGTCCAAGGAAGCTGTCTAAGCCCACAGTTGCGGCATCATGTATGTTCGTGTTTTTCTGAACCAGTTCAAGCGCAGTGCGGGTATGTATTTCAGTACCGTGCAATTGCAGCAAAACTATGTTTTTCAGGTCCTGAAAATCCCCGGTAGTAAGTTTCCCAAAGTTCTGGTCGATATAATCGTAGATAAGTTGAGGCTCATTTAACATCAGTAAAGCATCTGCTCCGTAAAATCCGACTTCCTTATCGTCGAAACCGATATAAAATTCATCCGTATTCAAAATTGCGGCGGTTATAAAACCGATTTCGCCTTGTTTGTTTACCGGGTCGTCTGTCAGCTCGGGATGTACCAGCACATAAGCGGGCAGCTGCACTTCGTTGGGATCATCGTTCATTTCTTCATCGTTGCTTTAGAGGGTGTAGCGGCGGTTTGCGGTTTAAAGGACATTACCATTTCCTGTATCTGCTGGCTGATAAGGTTAAAGTTCTGCCGGAGCTTATCTTCCTGTTTGCCCCCAAAATCATAATATACCGGCAGCGGCTTATAGCCTTTTTCCTCATGTTTGATCGCCTCCATATCCAGGTTTATCCGGCAATTGATGGCAGAAGTATCAAACTGTCCGGTGAACTTCTCCTGGGCATCAGCAGCGATGACGCCTACCAATTCGCCTGAGTTCAGCGAGGCAATTTTGCCAGCCGGTATCAGTACCTCCAGTTTTTCATTGAGTGAGGTGGAGGTTTTATTGCGGTCAATGGATAACCCCTCGCCGATCTGCTTGGATTTCCCAAAAAGTCTTTCGAGCCATTCCAAAGTTTCCTTGTTCCTGACCGAACCGGATAATACATTACCCACTACGGCGGTGATGGTCGCCGCAGTATCCTTACCGTATTGCTGGTTAAATTGCGGCAATTCCTGAAGGCCCATGAGCACCGCCACCCTATTGGACCTGGCAGTGGCTATAAGGTTTTCCACCCGGTGCACGAATAAAGTGGGCACCTCATCCACGATCAGCGCCGATGGCAAATTTCCTTTGGTATTGATCAGCTTGGTCAGCCGGTTAATAATAATGGAATAGCAGGCCGAATTGATGTTTTGCGTATTGGGATCATTTGCCAATACCAGTATGCCGGGGTTGTCCCTGTCAGAGATTTTCAGGTCGAAATCATTGCCGGAGAAAACCCAATAAGTTTCCTTGGTTGCCAAACGGCTGATAAATATCTTCAAGGTACCGATCTGTCCTTCTAATTGGTCGGTTGCTTTCGCATTGTAGGCCGTCATGAACGGCGACAGTAACGAGCGCAGTTCGGGTTCAGAGGTTAGCGCATTAAAAATATCCTCGTAGGAATGGTTCAGCAATGCCAGTACATGCGGAAAACTGGAATAAATACCACCTTTATACTTGCTCATGAAATAGACACACGATGCCAGGAAGTTAATGGCGGACTGCGTAAAGAACTGGTCGCTGCCGCCTGACCTGTCACCTTTTTTCAAGGCCTCCACCAATGCTTCTGCCGTTTCAGCTGCATCGGCCAGCGATTTGATATAGTCCGCTCTCCAGGGGTTAATACGGCGGCTCGTCTCTATATCATTCAGGTTGATGACATGAAAGGCGAAACCCTTTAGTTTACCGTTCTGCTTGGCCAGCAAATAATGGTAATAAGCGATTTGGCCGAGGTCGGGAAACTTGAAATCATAAAGACAAACCGCAAATTCTTTGGCAATTAATTGGCGGATAAAAGGGTTGACGATTGAAAAACTCTTGCCGCTGCCCGGTGTACCGATCACCATCGTGCCCCGGAAAACATTGCAGATATTGACCCAGCCATTCCAGACCTTGCCCTTAAAATAAAAGAGCATCGGAATGTTCACCGAGTAAGGCGTTTCCAGTTTTTTAACCGGCTGCATAAAGCTTTCCGCTTCCGTATTCCATTTATCCTTACCAAGGCCGGAGCGGATAAACTTGGAGATATTGTCCATAGACAAGCTCACCAGGATAGCCCCTGTAAAGGAGCAGGTCATATAAAGAAGGTTATACCAGCTCGTATAGGCAAACGCCAACGGGGAGGCACGACCCGCAAAAACAAGGCAGCCAAAAAATAATAACAGACCGAGTGCAAGCGGATAGACAATATGTTTTTTAGGGTCGAGGTCTGTTTTCTTTTTTGCCAGCGTACCGATACTTACCAGGCAGATGAGGCCAAACGTTGCAAGCTTGCTGTAGATCAGGCTGGAATAAATAATTAAACGGCCGATCCGGTCAAGCGGAGTAAAAAAAATGCCCCAGAAAGGGGCATCGTGGTAAATAAATATGGCCGCCTCTAAACCGATGGAAAGGTATATGAGGCATTGCAGGAATCCGTGAAGCTTTTGTTGCTCTCTGGTTTCTTCCATAATAAGTGTATTGAAATAAAAAAGCCACCGGATGCTTCGGGTGGCTTGAAAAAATTAGCGGCGCTTGATCACAGCAGGCACAACTGCCAGTTCAGGTTCATCCTCTTTCGGGGTTTCGTCTTTGAACAATTTCTCTGCCTGCGCCGTCTTTTCGTTTTCAACGATCTTTTGGCTGATCTTCTGATCAAGCAAGTCCCGCTCTCTTTTCAATGAGGCCAATTTATACTCTTGTTCAAAGGGTCTTTGGGTAAGTTCCTGAACTTCGGGGATTTGGGTATCGATCTCGGCTAACTCCTTTTCATATCGTTCTGCCATACCCACCACCCGGTGAATGGCATCCAAAAAATAACGAGCCGCCAACTTGGGGTTATCAATATTCGGCGCGCCGCCGTTTTGGAGGTATTTAATACCCGTCTCGCGGCTTTCGGCATAAAGCGAGGTAACCTGTTCCAGGCGGCTTGAAAACTCCGTCTCCACGGTTTGTACTTTTCGGCGGATAAACAGATCAAAGCCGTATAACTGTCCCAAATGCAATTCTGATTTACCTATATCAGTAGGCTGCCAGCTTTTGTACATTTCGATCAGGTATTTACCTATAGAGGCCGCATCGGCCTGCGTTAGATCCTTCAGCTGGATCGGGTTTAATTTGGTTCCCTCTTCATCAAACTTTAACGCCCGCTTATAGGCCTTTTCATCAAGCTGGACCAAGCCAAGCGTGATTCGGGTACTTTGGCTTTTCTTTTCCAGATCCTCCAGGAGGTAGCGGCTGCGCGAAACTTCCTTAAAATGCGCACCCTTATAACCTTCGAGTTCGGCGATCTTTTTTTCCAGACGTGTTTTTTCCAGCAAGGAAGTATCACCGGATAAAATGGCGATGTATTCTGAAAAGCTCATACCGCTTTGCTCATCCATCGCGCCCTCGTCCAAAGTACGTACCGAAAGCTCGCTGTTTTTCATCTGGCTGATAAAGATCTGCTTGTTCTTTAACAGGTTGAATTTGTAGTTATCCAATGACTGTTCCACCGCGTAAATGAAATTGCGGACCTTATTGCCAAAAAACATTTTAGCCAGCCAGTTGCCCTGCCTTGCGCCACGGCCGTCACGCTGCTCCAGCTCCGACGGTTTCCATGGAATATCCAGGTGGTGCATGGCAACGATCCGCTTCTGGACATTCAGACCGGTACCGGCTTTTTCGGTGCTGCCGATCAGTATCCTGATCTCACCGGTATTCATTTTTTTGAACAGTTCCTTGCGCTGGCGGTCGGTAGCCCAATCGTGAATAAAGGTGATTTGGTTCGATGGGACATTAAAATCCCGGACCAGCTTTTCTTTTAGGGCATCATAAACATTAAACTCATCGGTCTTTGGTGTGCCAATATCGCTGAAGATTATCTGCGTACCCTTATGCTGCGTACTTTCATGATAAATTTCCGCAACATTCCTTGCACAGACATTCACTTTGTTACCAGGGTTGTCACCATATTTCTCCGGGTTCACCAACCGCATATCCACCGCCATTTTTTTGGCATAGTTGGTGGCGATGAGCATCCGGCCCTTATCCTCCTGCTTGGTGAGTGGTGCCCGGCCGATAATGGTCGCATCGCCCGTTTTGGCGAATTGCATGAGCCGTTTGATAAACTCCTGCTGGTCGGGCGTAGGTTTGATATTGACCAGCGTTTCATCTATTTCCGGCTTATCAAGGTTGATATGCTTTGCGGTTTTATAGTCCGTGATCTGGTTATAAAACAGCGCCAGCTCCGGCACTTTGATAAAATGGCGGAACCTTTCCTTAGCCCTGATCTCATTAGTTACGGTAAACTCGAAATCAACTGTTTTACGGGCGTAAACCGCTGCCCAGGCATCGAAATTGGAAATACACTGCCTTTCCAGTTCCCTTGGCCGGAGGTACTTAAAGATCAGGTACATTTCTGTCAGGCTGTTGGAGATGGGCGTGCCTGAAAGAAAAGTGGCGCATAAATCGCTATCCATCCGATCCTGCAAAGTGCGGATGGCGAACAGCATATTGAGCGCCTTTTGGCTTCCGGCAAGGTTACCCAAACCTGCAACTTTCGTATGGCGGGTGGTGAACGTCAGGTTTTTGAATTTGTGAGACTCATCGATAAACAAATGGTCGATGTTCATATCCCGGAAAGTAATACCGCTATCCTTTCGCTGGGCGATCCTGTCCATCACATCCTTCAGCTTGGCTTCCAGGTTTTCCTTCCTGATCTCCAATCCCTTCAGCATCTCTTTCGAGATCTCTTCACCGGCATCCTGCACCGATCTCATATCCAGCTCGGTGTTATCCAGCTCCAGTGAGAGTATCTGCCGCTGTATCTCGGGGTCTTGCGGTATTTTACCAAACTGGTCATGGGTCAGGATAATACAATCCCAATTATTATTCTGTATTTCGTGAAATATCCGCTTCCGCTTCGCCGGTTCAAAATCATTTTCACCCGGCGCGAGCAATTTTGCTTTGGGATAAGCCATCCTGAAGGTATCAGTGATCTGTTGCACATTCGCTTTGAGCGCAAGGATCATCGGTTTATGAACGATGCCCAGCCGTTTCATTTCCATGGCGGAAATGATCATGGTTAAGGTTTTGCCTAAACCGACCTCATGATCGATGAGCCCGCCATTGTTTTGAATCAGCCGCCAGGCGGCATTTGTTTGCGAACTGAAAAGCGACGGAATTTTTAGCGCTTTCAGGTCAAGCCCCGGAAATGTCAGGTGGCCGCCGTCATATTCACGTAGTGCATAACAGTTATAGGTATCGTTATAGAGTTTTTCTAAAAACTGCTTGTCTTCGTTAGGCAATTCCAGCAACCATAGCAAATAGCGCGCGCGAATATTATCGATCTTACGGTGCGCATTTTGGATCGCCTCCGTGTCCGGCACCCTTACTTCCTCGCCGTACTGGGTAATATGATAGGTAAAATGCGGGCTGGTATTGAGCAACGCGTACTCCAGTAAGGTCCGGCCCGTAACTTTAGGACTTTCTTTCGGGTTTACCGAAAACTCCTCGTTGGTAATGGTGTTGCCTTTTTTGCCATAGGAGATCCGGTAATCATCCACAGATGGCAGGTAAGTAACTTTGGTATCGAGCTTAAAAAGGTCAGTTGCGAACCGCTCATAATAGGCAACCGGCACCCAGCGTTCGCCAAGATTAAAATCAAGCCTTTCAAATGGGATTCTTTCGGGCTGGATGCGGCGAATCGCAGCCAGGCTTCGGGCGAACTGCAAATTTTGAGGCTGCTCTTCGGCCAGTTTTTCTGCGATCCTCAGCTTTTCGACAACATTCCCCGAAAGATAGTTGTCTGTGGTTTCCCATGCCTGTGTTTGCGGGTTTTGTAAAACCTGCTTTTCGAGTTGCAGGATCGCCTCATCCTCCGTTAAACCAGTAACCTGCGAAATGATGCTGAGATCTACACGTCCGGTATCATTCAGGCACCTGGCCAGCGCTTCGGCGGGGTCGTCCGTTTTCAGCATTTCCTTTTGCTGAAATAGCGGGCCATGAAAAATATCCGACCGTACGAACTTATCCTGTTCCTTGATTTCGAGCGAGGATATCATCGTAAAGCCTAAAGCAGGATCATTGAGGATACGGTTGCGGTTACTGTTTTTATTTAGCTCCCCGTACTTGCCCAAAAAGGACTCGTAATAATGGTTTAACGACTTCCGCAGTTCCGGGTGCTGGATGGCATGCTCATTTTCATAAGCTGAAAGTTCAAGGTAAATATCGCGCAGCGTAATATAATCCTCATAAAATAACAAATCCGGCTGCGGGTCGAGAGCTTCAAAGGAGGCCTCTGATTTCACCGGCTCACCGATCAGACCAACCTTTCCCCCGAAAATGACCAGCGTATCCTTTTCATAGAAAGGTTTCAGCGCGGTAAATGCCTTTGGCCGGTCAGGTAATAGCTTAAATGCCGGCTCCAATGAAGCATCCCCATCATATCGGTAATCGTGCCCAAAAGATTTTAGTTTTACGGAAAGCGCATCCAGCTCTTGTCCAAGGGTAAGGCCCGTCATCCATTTGCCGGGAAACGAAATTTCCGAAAGGTTACTAAATAGCTTATAGAGGTATTTGTTATTTGCTTTCGCACGGGCGGTCA
>JAFDZK010000220.1 GCA_018267005.1 Bacteroidota bacterium | reverse complement strand
TTTATGAATATGAAAAAGCCGACCGAAAACTATATCACCTTTTATGGTAAGCAATATAAAATAGTCGGCGTTACCCAAGATATCATCTTCGGTTCGCCGTACGAGCAGGCCAAACCGACTATCTATTTCCTGTCAAAAGACCAAAGCAGCTATGTATTGCTCAAGATCAATCCGAAAATGAGCGCCAGCGAAGCCGTGGATAAAATTGCGTCGGTATTTAAAACTTATAACCCCGAACAGCCTTTTGAATATCATTTCATCGACCAGGAATACGAAAAAAAATTCGGCAACGAGGAGCGTGTGGGCAAACTGGCCAGCGCCTTCGCCGGTCTGGCCATATTTATCAGTTGCCTTGGCCTATTCGGCATGGCGTCGTTTATGGCCGAGCAACGCATTAAAGAAATAGGTGTTCGCAAGGTACTTGGCGCATCGATATTTAACCTGTGGCGGTTACTTTCGAAGGACTTCGCTTTGCTGGTGATCATTGCATTGATCATCGCTTCGCCCCTGGCTTATTACCTGATGCACAACTGGCTGAACAATTACCAGTATCACACGGGTGTTGCCTGGTGGATTTTCATTGTGACGGCCGCGGGCGCTATGCTGATAACGCTGCTTACGGTAAGCTATCAAAGTATTCGCGCCGCACTGGCCAACCCGGTGAAGAGCCTTAGATCGGAATAAGCCCATAGGCCATAGTCGATAGTCCATAGCTAATTCAGGAAAAACTATGAACTATAGTCTATCGACTATGGACCACTAATGAACCCTGGAACTAATGGACTATGTTACTCCACCAGCAGTGTCTCGATAGAATGAGGGTTGCTGGTCACCTTAGTAGCCTGCCCTTTGATCCACAGGAAATAATCTATTTTTTCATCTCCTTTATTCATAACCACGACTGCGATCTTGCCGTCGGGATTTTGATAAGCTGTGGTCAGCAATTTATCCCGGCTTGCTGAGCAAGCGATACGCTTAGCGCCCGGCTTGATGAATTTAGAAAAGTGGCCGATATAATAATACGAATTAGTATATGTGATCTTGCCGGTTTTCGTATCCGCGTGCACCGGTGCGAAACAAAAGTTACCTACATGGTTGGGACCGCCCTTTTCGTCGAGCAGCACGTTCCAGTCAGTCCAGGCTACGGTGCCCGCATTAAAATCGTTGATCATCGAATAACCGTACTTTTCACCTAGCGACCAATCATCCATTTTGTTTGGGTCGAACCGCTCGGCGCAGCCCTCGGTGAATACCAGGTTCTTCGACGGGAAAGCCTGGTGAACCAATTGTTCGTTGGCAAAGTTCATCCCGGCACCGGTCCAGGTTTCGTACCAGTGATAACCCACGCCCCAAACATATTTAGCCGCCGCGGGGTCTTCTAAAATCGTACTGGCGCGCTGGTACATCAAATCGCGGTTATGGTCCCAAACCATCAGCTTTTTGTTCGACATTCCCGCCTTTTGCAACGTTGGCCCCAGATAGCCCTTTACAAAATCGCGCTCTTCATCAGCAGTATAAATGCACGATTCCCAGGTCTGCGTAGCCATAGGCTCGTTTTGCACAGTAAGCCCCCAGACAGGAATACCCGCCTTCTGATAGGCATTGATGAATTTTACATAAAAATTGGCCCAGCTCTGGTAATCTTCTTTTTTTAGATGGCCGCCATGCAACACATCGTTATTGGTCTTCATCCATCCCGGCGGGCTCCACGGGCTCACAAACATGGTCAGTTTGCCGCCAGCTGCGGCAATAGCCTCTTTGATAAAAGGAATGCGGTATTTTTTATCGTGACTGATATCAAACGTTTTTAAATCCTTGTCACCGTTCTTCACATAACTATAACTGTCGCTCGAAAAGTCGCAGCTTTGAATATTGGTGCGGCCGAAAGTATAGCCGATACCTTTGGTCTTGCTATAGTAAGCGGTCAGTATTTCCTGTTGCTTGTCTTTCGGCAATTTGTAAAATGTTTCCGCCGATGCATCAGTTAAAGCGCCGCCTATACCGAGCATGGTTTGGAATGTCTTTGACGGGTCGACAAAAACGGCCACTTCGGTTTCAACCGGCTGCGGTTTCGACGAGAAAGTGAGTGTACCGGCTTCCGTTAAACGATTATCAGTGCCTTTTTCTGTCAGATAAACTCTAACGGATTTTCCTTTAGCCGAAAACGGTGCTTTTTGCTGGGCGCCGGCGCTGAGCATCAGCATCGACGTCGCTGCGATGACGCAGCCAGCCGTAAATGATCTTTTCATGTCGAGATTTATAGTTAGTTGAGCGTGAGCTTCAAATCTAAAAAAGCGGTAGCTTAAATACTAATTTTTGTTTGCGTATACCGGCTTTGAATTCATTAATGCGGAATTAAAATCGACTAAAAGCCTGAAAAGATGGTTGTATTCGTTCAACGGCAATGTTTTGCTGACGTCATACACATCATGATAAGCTTTAATCCCACCCATGGTGTATATAAAAAATGATGGCACACCTTTTTCTGTAAACCAATAATGATCGCTATTGGTGGCCTTGCCCCTCGAAGCTACCTTTACTAAATAATGCGCATTATCGTTGATTTGTTTAAGCATGGCGAACTCTTTGGGAAAGGTTGTAGCGTTTACTACCGTTATGCCTTCCTCACCGGTGCCCAAAATATCCATGTTGACCAGGAACCGGATATTAGCCAGGGGTATCAGGGGATTTTCGGAAAAAAATTTCGATCCAAGTAAGCCGGCTTCTTCGCCCGAGAAGCAAATAAACACCATGCTGTATGGCTGGGGATGCTGCGCATAATAACGTGCAAGGCTAAGGAGCTGGCTTATACCGCTTGCATTATCGTTTGCGCCGGGGAAATACGTTTTAGCACCCATGCCGCCCAGGTGATCATAGTGGGCTGTCATAACCACAAATGAATCCGGCTTTGTTACGCCGCGCACCATGCCGCAGATGTTGCCTGTTTGAAAACCCGTGATCAATTTGTTTTCGACATTAATGTCAAAAGACGAAGGAGGTCCATGGATCACGCTTTTGAGCATATCTATCAAAGTATAATCGGCTATACCCTGCTCCGCAGACCAGGTTAGTTTGTTCTGCAAAGTAATAATGACACGGTTTTTTGGATCGACGAAATGGATACTGTCGCTTTTCAGCAACTTGCCCGATGCCTTTAACCCCCTGCTTTCCGGTCCGATAATAAAGTCTTTCCCGGGCGTTAAGGCAATACCATTGACCGATACTTCCATGGCTCCGGGAAACGTATTGGCATTAAAGCTGAAAGGCTGGATAAAATTCTTGCCGTCTAACGGCTGCAGGCCATATCCTTTGAACTGACCGGATATGAAACCGGCAGCTTTGTGCATGCCGTCGTTGGTGTAGCCCCTGCCCCAGAAATAAGGCGAGGTAAGCGTGTCGACAATGTGCCGGGCAAACAACGAATCCTGGGCGAATGTCGTAAGAGAGAAGAAGAGAAACGCTAAGGCGAGGCGGTATTTCATGAATGCTGTAAGTTAGCAAAAATTCCTGTCCTTCTGACGAAAAAGGCCTAAACCAATCGGAATCCGGCTAACAAAAAAAGCAGCCTATATTGCACAGGCTGCCTTCAGACTAAACCAATTTTACAGACACACAAGTTTTAAGTATCTGATATATATAAAATTACGAGTAAAATATTATGGTTTATCTTTTTTATGGAATCGTCGCCGTTTGTATAATAAAAATATAAACAAAATTAAATTAAAATAATTCTAATATCTTGCTATTGAGGCATTTACGAAAGAATGACCAGCATAAAATATAGATATATTTTGTGTTCGACGAAGTTATTTTACGACATACGTTTTTTTATCAGGCCCCACCCCGGTAATGGTAAGTGACTTCCATTTGGCCGGCAGCGCACTTTTAAGCTGCACTATACCTTTATCTGTTATATCAAGACCGCCGAAACCCATCAGCAAACTTTGAACAATGCCACCCGCACCTGTAGCGAAGTAAGGGTTTGTTCCGCCCTTAGTTTCGGCGATCACCCTGAAAGGCGGATCGAGGTTGGGCACATAGGCGTCTTTAAAAAAGTGGTAGGCTTTTTCACCGTCGCCCAGGCGCGAATAAAGCAGGGCAAAAACGGCTTGCGTCATTGCCGGGGTGCCTTCGTTCGGAACACGGGTATCGTAATATTCCAGGTCCTTTTTTATTTGGGCCGGGTCGGTTATCGTTTTCAATGGGTAGGCCAGCAGGTTTACATCGGCTTGCTTAATACCTTCGCCGTTGTAGGTTGCAAATTCGCGGGTTACCCCATCAGGGAATTTCAGGATCGGAATGTTTTCAGCCACCAGTTGCCAGTCGGGATCAGCCTTCAGACCGAGTATCCCGGCAGCCTCAGTGGCACATTGCAAGTTTGCCTTTGCCGCAGCGTTCGTAAAGGCATTGTTGTCGACGTTCTCGGCCCATTCGTCCGCAGCGACAACATCCTTGATATCATAATGTCCTGGACCGTTCCTCTCGACACGGCTTGCCCAAAAATCGGCGGTCGCCGACAAAATCGGCCAACCCTTTTCCAAAAGCCATTGCTTATCCTGCGTTACGCAATAATATTTCCAGGCTGCTAAAGCAACATCCGCAGTAATATGGTGCTCGAACGGGCCGCTTAACGCCCATACCGGTGTTTCTTCTACCCCGCTGTCAGCGCTTTCCCATGGGAACATCGCGCCTTTATACCCATGGGCAAAGGCGTTCTGCTTTGCATTGGCCAAACGTTGAAAACGGTACTCGACCATCGACCTGGCGATTTCAGGATGGAGCACTAAAACCGCCGGGAACATCCATAGGTCTGCATCCCAGAAGATGTGCCCGTTATAACCCAGGCCCGATAAGCCCATCGGCGACGGTGAGTAGGCCGTTCCTGCACGCGAAAACGAATACAAATGATACAACATGCTGTGCACGTCCTGCTGGGCTTGCGGGTCGCCGTCAATTTTTATATCGCTTTTCCAAAGTTCGTCCCATGCCTGGTTGTGGTATTGGATCAGTCTGTCCTTACCCTCCAGTTTGGCGAACATGGTCAGCCGTTCGGCCTGGTTCAGCGGGTCGGCGTCATGCGCAGATGTTATAGACGAACCGGCTACCGCATAATTATAAGTCTGCCCGGCTGCGATAGTCTTGCTGAATTTCATGAGGTGCATGTTGTTGTCCCACATCTCGTGAATAACCCGCGGCTCCTGGCCGTGCCGCTCGCTGAACAGGAAGGTATTCGAGGCGCATAACTGGAGCTTGCCGGTGGGACTTTTAGCCGTTGATGTAAGCAGACTGATCGTCACGTGCGGACGGTCGATCTCGTTATAATAATTCTGCACATCTTTCAGCGCATCCGGCGCTTCCATAATGCTGGCAGCAGTTATGCTGATCGGCTTTTTAGCGGTTATCGAAATATCCATCAGCACAGTAAAAGGCAGTTGCCGAAGAGAATAGTAGGTGTATTTGACCGACGCCTCGTCGCCATAATCAAAAGTGGTGGTGAATGCAGCATGCCGCATATCCAGCTCCTGCCTGAAGTTGCTGACATTTTTGGCATCGATTCGCCTGCCATTGATCTCCAGGTACATATTCAGCAGGTTAAAGCTGTTTAAAAAATTGCTTACGCGGCCCCGGCCATATAAATCATACGCCCCGGCGAGGACGACATTTTTCACCTTGAATGGTTCCAGCGAAGAAACAATACCAATCATACCGTTGGCAACTGTGATACCGTAATAGTTTGACGGATCGATCTTATCTGCCTTTATGACCCATTCATCCTGGGCGTTTGCCGTTGTCGCCAAAAGGACCAAACCCAATAACAGTTTGTATAGCCTGTTCATATTCATTTGTTTAATTTAAAAAATTTCATCGGTTGGTTATTAAAGGCAACCGCGTAAATTATTCCTATCGAAGTTTTTAATGCCCGTATATCACGCACTTCACCGCGTAACAGGAAGCCGGAAGATACCGGTGACAAGTAATCAAGTCCCCTGTTCTTACCCAAAAGGAGCACATCGCCCCAATCGGCATCGTAACGTCCTTCGTAGGGGATCACTCCCGAAAAGTTTCCGCCCGCCAAAATACCTTTAGAACCCGGTAATGAAGCAAAACCAAATAAGGGCGCAGTTTGCGCTCCGGCAGGAAAAGCTTTAAATTGGAACTTACCGCCGCCCTCGTTATAAAAAATCCCGGAACTAAACGAATTAGCCACCAGCGTTTTTACCGTCTTAATAGAGTCGCCAAATATTTCATCTATTGATTTTCCCGCAAAATCACGATAGTATGGAAATTTCTTTTTGAGCTGCGGAATCTTCTTTTCGAGGTCGCCTTTGCCAAGAAAAGTATAATCCTTTCCCTCGATGCTATAGGTTAATATGGGATTGACCGTACTGTTTTTGTCAAAGTCGGCCAGGTACAGCTTTACCGGGTTTTCAACCGATGGCTTCAGCTTGGAATTCCATCCGTAGTTACCGGCGATGATATCGACTTTGCCGTCTCCATCTACATCAGCCAGTTGTATCCTTTGCCACCAGCCCGGCAATTTGTCTATCGCCTCATCACGCGCTTCGACCAGTTTTCCTCGTTTATTCATGAAAACCTTCACCGGCATCCATTCCCCCGCCACCACCAGGTCGGGCCAGCCGTCGTTGTCGAGATCGGCAAAAGCAGCCGAACGTATCATGCCGGCGTACTCCAGGCCAGCCGGTATTTGTGCTTTGATATAATGCCCGCGGCCATCGTTCATTAACAGCCACGATTCCGGGATTGCCCCAAATTTCCCTGCAGCCGGCGCGCCCGCCACAAAAATATCAGGATAGCCGTCGTGATTAATGTCGGCTACGGCAACGGCCGATTTATTCGACGTGATGGTTGGGATATTTTTTGATCGTTTGAAGTTCCTTTTGCCGTCGTTAATGTACAAGCGGTCGGCCAGTTCCGGCGACCCATCAGGCAGTTCATTTCCGCCGCTCACGACATAAAGATCAGGGTACCCGTCGTGGTTAGCGTCAAGGAACACTGCATCGACATCTTCACAAGCAGCGTCAGTCATAAAATCAGCTTGCTTTGATTCCTGGAACCCGCCTGCCGGCGTTTGGATAAATAGGGCGCCGGCTTGTCCCCTGGCGCCGCAAACATAAAAGTCGTCCAGTCCATCGTGGTTCACGTCGGCCACTGCTATCCTGGGGCCTTCCTCCGATAGCATATGCGGAATAAGCGGTTGCTGGTTAAAATCGACGAAATTATCTTCCTTATGCTGCCAGTTCACGTGCAGTTCGCCAGTTATGTCTTTTAAAACCGGCGCCTGTGGCGGGAAAAACCGTTTATAAATAAAATGCCCATTGGCATTGGCCTGGTCGATCGTCAGAAATTGATCGGCTTTAACATTCCTGATAAGCTGGTAAGTTTGATTGGGCCAAACGATCAGTACGCTGTCGATTTTACGGCCGCTGCCCAGCCCGAAATGCAATTTCGGCTCGACAGACGATTGAAATCCGCGGGTTAGCATCAACCGCTCATATTGCATTCCGCCGTTGGCGAAAACATAGGCCTTCGTTCCTATACCGAATCGATTGTCCTGCCGACCGGTAAATTTCAAGCTTAAGAAGTGGCTGTTTTTGAGTTGATTCTGATAGATGCAGGCAACTCGATCGATATTGTTGGTCACCACATCGAGGTTGCCGTCATTATTCAGATCGGCATAGGCGGCCCCATTCGAAAGCATAGTGTCACGTATGCCCCAAGCCATACTTTCGTCTACAAACTTCTCACTTCTCGTCCCT
>JAFDZK010000021.1 GCA_018267005.1 Bacteroidota bacterium | reverse complement strand
TTTTCAACGCCGTACCGGTTCCGCGTACTACGGCGCGAAGCGGATCTTCAGCTACGTGCACCGGCAGCTTGGTTTTGGCCGCAACGCGTTTATCCAGACCGCGAAGCAACGCCCCGCCGCCTGTTAAATAAATACCGGTCTGGTAAATATCAGCCGACAACTCGGGCGGTGTGATTTCCAGCGCCTTCAGGATCGCTTCCTCTATTTTCGAAATCGACTTGTCAAGGCAATGCGCTATTTCGGTATACGATACCATGATCTGCTTGGGAACGCCTGTCATCAGGTCGCGTCCCTGAACGGCAAAATCGGCGGGCGGATCGGATATTTCAGGGAGCGCCGCACCTACTTCAATTTTGATCTTTTCAGCTGTACGGTCGCCGATCATGATGTTATGCTGGCGGCGGATATATTGAACGATGTCCGAATCGAAGTTGTCACCCGCTACCCGGATCGACTGGTCACACACGATACCCGACAGCGCGATAACCGCAATTTCGGTCGTACCGCCGCCGATATCGATGATCATATTACCCATCGGCTCCTCTACGTCGATACCGATACCTACGGCAGCAGCCATCGGCTCGTGGATCAGGTAAACCTCTTTGGCCCCGGCGATTTCGGCCGAGTCGCGCACGGCGCGTTTCTCAACTTCAGTGATACCGGAAGGTATACAGATGACCATACGCAACGACGGGAAAAACCAGCCCTTGCCTTTGTTGATCATTTTGATCATGCCGCGGATCATGTGCTCGGCCGCATTAAAGTCGGCGATAACACCGTCCTTCAGCGGCCGGACTGTACGGATATTCTCGTGGGTTTTGCCCTCCATCTGCATGGCCTGCCTGCCGATAGCGATCACTTTATTGGTGGTGCGGTCGAAAGCGACGATCGACGGTTCGTCGACGACTACTTTGTCATTATGTATGATGAGGGTATTCGCTGTGCCCAGATCGATTGCGATCTCCTGTGTGAAAAAGTTAAATAAACCCATGTAGTATGCTCCGAAAAATAATCTTCAAAAATGATAAAAATTATACGCAATAGTATTAATAGATGTTATAAAAGCGAATAAATATTTAAGATATTGCCCTTAACTATTAATTAATGTTTAAAATGGCGCACTCCGGTCATAACCATGGCTATGCCCTTTTGGTTTGCCATTTCTATAGACGCCTTGTCGTTTATGGAGCCGCCGGGCTGTAAAACAGCGGTTATGCCTGCTTCGGCGGCAAGCTCGACGCAGTCGTTGAAAGGGAAGAAAGCATCGGAAGCCATTACAGCCCCATTCAGGTCGAAACCGAAACTATTGGCCTTAATAACAGCCTGTTTCAGCGAGTCGACTCTTGAGGTCTGCCCGACGCCGCTGGCCATAAGCTGGTTGTTTTTGGCAAAAACGATGGTATTGGATTTGGTATGTTTAACTACTTTGTTAGCGAAGAAAAGATCGCGCAGCTCATGTTCGGCGGGTTCCTTTTCGGTGATGGTTTTCATTTGTTCCGGGCCTTCGATCACCAGGTCCTTATCTTGCTCGATGACACCATTCAGCAAAGTTTTAAATTGCTTTACAGGCAACTCCACGTTCTGACGGACGAGTATGATGCGGTTCTTCTTTTCCCTTAAAATTTGCACCGCTTCATCGGTGTAAGCGGGGGCTATCAGCACCTCGAAAAATATCTTGCTGATCTCCCTTGCCGTCTCCGCGTCGATCTCGTCGTTGGCAATAATTACACCACCGAAAGCCGACACAGGGTCGCAGGCTAAAGCATCGACCCAGGCGTCTTTGATAAACGACCGGCTGGCTATGCCGCAGGCGTTAGTATGCTTCAAAATGGCAACAGTCGGTTCGGTAAACTCATCGATCAGGGCAACCGCTGCATCCACGTCTACCAGGTTATTGTACGATAGTTCCTTACCATTCAGCTTGGTGAACATATCGTCCAGGTTACCATAAAACACACCTTTTTGGTGCGGGTTCTCTCCGTAGCGCAGCACTGTGCTTTTTTGAATACTTTGTTTGAAAACAGGGAGCTGTTCGTCCTGGTTAAAATATTCGAATATGGCAGTGTCGTAATCGGAAGTAATATTGAAAGCTTTTTGGGCGAAGCGTTTACGCTGGTCGATGGTTGTTGTACCATCCTGCGTTTTCAGTATCTCTCCTAATTCAAGATAATCATCCTTTGATGCTACGATCACCACATCCTTGAAATTCTTTGCAGCAGCGCGGATCAATGAGATACCGCCTATATCGATCTTTTCGATCACGTCATCCTGCCCCGCGCCAGACCTTACAGTTTCTTCGAACGGATACAGGTCGACGATCACTAGGTCGATCTCCGGTATGCCATATTCGGCTAATTGCTGCTGGTCGCCTTCGAAACTCCGGCGCGCCAGTATGCCGCCGAACACTTTCGGGTGCAATGTTTTTACGCGTCCGCCGAGAATTGACGGGTACGATGTAAGGTCCTCCACCGCGATCACATCGGCGCCTAAGCTGCGGATAAAAGTCTCCGTTCCGCCTGTTGAATAGATCTTCACACCAAGACGGTGCAACTCGTGTATAATAGGTTCGAGATTGTCTTTGTAATAAACTGAAATTAAAGCGTTTTTTATTTGCACGGATTGGCTCATCGACACTGAATTTTAAGCCGCAAAAGTAGTAATTTGGGTTCAGAATCAGAGAGCAAAAAGAGCTTTTTTTGAACATCTAAAACCGGATAAAAATTCTGTTATCTTAGTGTTGTACGACGCCTGATCCATGAAACAATTTTTATTTTTCGCAGCCACGTGCCTCTTATTGGCCTCCTGCAGCCAGCCTAAGACCGAAACCGCAAAACTTACCCTGAGTAAGCTGGATAAGAAAATTATTCCATCACCCGTAAGGTATGAAGGTAATTTAGACACAGCTGTAAAATACAGCGATGCAGGCGGCGACTATATCGTTGTTACTTCATATTACAATACTACCAAACCCGGAGATGACGAAGAAGAAGGCGTAGACGGTATACGCCTGGAGGCCTATTGCTATAAACTGAACGATAGCAAGTGGCATCTTGCGTGGCAGACAAACGATTTTGTTGATAATTGTGACGTGGACCTGGCCGGCGAATTTATTAAAACCGGCTTCGCCATTACCGACCTGAACCACGACGGGCAAGGCGAGGTTTGGCTGATGTACCGCCTGGCTTGCCGCGGAGATGTAAGTCCCAGCACAATCAAGATCATTATGCACGAAGGCTTCAAAAAATACGCGCTGCGCGGTGAAAGCCGCGTGAAAGTGAATGCCACGGATTATTATGGCGGCGACTATAAACTGGATAAGGCCTTCCAAAAAGGCCCGGAGGTATTCAGGAAATATGCACTGCAATTATGGGACAAAAATCATAATGAAGATTTTGATGAAAATCATCCAAGTGGGATAATAAAATGAACAAAGGATTTGTGATTGGGGAATTTTTTTTGATTTGCAAGCGGTCACTGATCACAAGTTAACCAATCACTGCGTTCAGCTCTTCATCTTCCGCAGCAAGCTTTCTATCACCCTGGGAAAGTGATGGTGCTCCAGTTGCTGGCCTTTAAATTTGATCACCTCCAGGTTATCGCCGGGTTCGATCTTAAAGCGCGACTGGTGCAGGATCTCGCCTTCGTCAAAATTCTCGTTTACAAAATGAATAGTGATGCCCGATTCTTCATCGCCGGACGACAGCACAGCCTTGTGCACATGGTCGCCATACATGCCTTTGCCGCCGTATTTAGGCAGCAATGCCGGGTGAAGGTTGATGATCTTATTAGGGAAAGCCTTTAACAACGATGGCGGCACGAGCCAAAGGAAACCGGCCAGGACGATCAGGTCGACCTGCAGGTTTTTCAACAGGCGGATTACCGAATCGGTCTCATAAAACTCGTGGCGGCTGAAAATATGCGAAGGTATTTCGAAGTTGTCCGCGCGCTGCAGCACATAGGCCTGCGGATTGTTGGTCAGTATTAAAACCACTTCGGCCTCGGAGCTGCGTTTAAAATGCTCCATTATCTTTTGAGCATTCGACCCTGAACCTGAAGCAAAAATAGCGATCCTTTTTTTCATTAAATTCTTTTGCTCCTGATTGCACTTAACTGTTCAACCCGGATATTTGTTTACTTATACGCTGCGCAAACTTTAATGTTGATACAGATTTAAGAATGTTCCAAATATAAAATTTTGATGTTTCCAAACAAGGAATTTATTGTGATTTAACACGAACAAAACTATAGTCGGTATAAACCACCGTATCGCCCGGCGGATAATAACTGTTGTACATACCTGTTCGCAACACCAGCGAATATTGCCCCACATTGCGGATGCGCGCGTTGATAAAAGGTTTGGACGATCCGGCTGCCGTTGTGTCCCTGCAGGTCATGTCGGCAACAAGCACCAAATGGTCAGGCGACAGCGACCAATGCCCGTTCGCAGTAGGCTGAGCCAGGCAATCGAAATTGGTATAGGTGCAGGTACTATTGGATGAAAAAGTAAAAAGCTGTTTCTGGTCGCAATTGACGTTCAGCGTATCGTTAAGGAAATTGGCATTACTTACGAAATGCTGACGGACCACAGAAACCAATTGCCACTGGCCACCTGTAAAAAAAGTCGAAACATAGTCCTGGCTTGCTTTTTTGCACGAATTGTTCAGCAGCACGATCAGGCTTAGGCAAAACAAACAGAACAGAAAGGTCTTACTCCTCATATGATCGCAGCAAAAATAGGAAATCGGGCGCAATGCATGCGCGTGCCTATATAACTTTTTAAACGCGCGTTTAGTCTACGTGTAACAATGACAATATGAAATATAATATGTTTCTTTGATTACATTTATTTTTCATACATCCGATAAGTTTGTCAAAAAATTTAAAGCAAAAAATTTATGATAGCAGCGAAAGGTTATGCCGCAATAAAGGCAAAAGATCCTTTGGAACCCTTTAAGTTCGACCGCCGCGAGGTCGGCCCGCATGATGTACAGATCGAGATATTGTTCAGTGGCGTTTGCCATTCCGATATTCACCAGGCCCGCGACGAATGGGGCGGCGCCATCTTCCCGCTTGTACCAGGCCACGAGATCGTAGGTAAGGTAGTTAAAGTGGGTGATCATGTGACCAAATTCAGGGTGGGCGATATTGCCGGCGTCGGCGTTTTTGTCGACTCGTGCAGGCACTGCGAATACTGCAAAGAAGGGCTGGAACAATATTGTAACGATAGCCCGGTATTCACTTACAGCAGTTACGATAAAGATGGCAACATCACTTACGGCGGTTATTCAAACACTCTCGTAACCGACGAGAAATACACCTTGCATGTTTCGGAAAAACTGCCGCTTGCAGGCGTTGCGCCGCTGCTTTGCGCGGGTATTACCACCTGGTCGCCAATACAGAACTGGCAAATGGGTAAAGGACATAAAGTTGGGGTCGTAGGTTTGGGCGGACTCGGCCACATGGCGGTTAAGTTCCTGGTGTCTAAGGGAGCGGAAGTTACTGTCCTGAGCACTTCACCCTCAAAAAAAGCTGACGCGGAAAGATTAGGCGCCCACCATTTCCTGGTTACAAAAGACCCTGATCAGATGAAAGCCGGTGAGCGTTCGCTTGATTTTATCATCAACACTGTTTCGGCCCAGCATGAATATAACGATTATTTGCCCCTGCTCAGAGTAAATGGCACGATGGTTTTAGTAGGCATTCCGCCGCAGGAGCCTTCATTGGGTGCGGTAAACCTGATCTCCAAACGCCGGAGTATCGCGGGTTCGATGATCGGCGGTATAAAAGAAACCCAGGAAATGCTGGACTATTGCGCCGAACACAATATTGTGTCGGATGTAGAAGTGATCAGGATGGACTATATCAACGAAGCGTTTGAGCGGGTTTTGAAAAGCGATGTGCGCTACCGCTTCGTGATCGACATGGCGACTTTGTAAAAGATCGGAAGTCGGAGGTCCGCAGTCAGAAAAATTTGCTAAAACGATGCTAATACCGTTCGAACAAGTAAAATCTGAATTCAAACGCGTGTTGATTTCATTGGATTTTGTTGAACATAAGGCTGACCGGTTGGCACAAACATTTGCTGAAAACAGCCGCGACGGAGTTTACACACATGGACTAAACCGCTTCCCGGCCTTTATTCAATATGTAAAGGACGGCTATATTATTCCCGATGCCGAACCGACCAAAGAGGGCGGCTTTGGCAGCCTGGAGCAATGGGACGGCCACCTGGGACCGGGCATACTAAATGCCAGGTTCTGTATGGACCGGGCCATCGAGCTGGCCAAGGAAAACGGGATAGGCTGCGTGGCTGTTAAAAACACTAACCACTGGATGCGCGGGGGCACTTATGGCTGGCAGGCAGCCGACGCGGGTATGATAGGCATTTGTTTTACCAATACCATCGCCAATATGCCGCCCTGGGGTGGCATCGACCCGCGGCTGGGCAATAATCCGCTCATTATTGCGGTTCCGCGTAACAAAGGGCATGTGGTTTTGGATATCGCCATGTCGCAATATTCCATCGGCAAACTTAATCTCTATAAATCGCAGGGCGAGCAATTGCCGTTGCCGGGCGGCTATAACAGCGAGGGGAGATTGACTACCGATCCTGCCGCCGTCCTCCAGTCGGAACAGGTGCTGCCCATCGGCTTCTGGAAGGGCTCAGGTTTATCCCTTATGCTCGACCTGCTGGCAACTGTGCTCAGCCAGGGACGGTCGACTGCCGCTATCAGCCAGGCCGGTCCCGAATCGGCATTATCACAGGTGTTTATTGCGATAAAACCGTCTCCTGAACAGAATCCAGGGCTGATAGATGAGATTATTGCCTATGCGAAAAGCAGCCGGCCTGAAAAAGAAGGAGGCAGCATTTTATACCCCGGCGAAAACGCGCTATGGAACCGTGAAAAAAGTTTAAGAGAGGGTGTGTGGGTGGATGAAAAGATTTGGGAGAAGGTGAAGGTTCTGTAGCGAAACTGCGCTGCAGGCACGAGATTATCGATTTAAAAATATGAAAAGGCTATTTCTTTCCTTACTAATTTCAGTTATGGTTTGTGCGGCCGCAATCGCACAATCGAATCCGACCGATTTTAAGACGTGGTTAATAGACCTAAAGATAGACAAACAGTACGCGATAACCAGATTTTTAAATCCTTACTTCTTAGTTGCTGACTTTAACGGTGACGGAACGGAGGATTATGCCGTTTTAATTTTTCAAAAAAAGACTATGAAGAAAGGCATTCTAATTGTTGATGGCCATAACAGTAAATATTTCATTTTAGGAGCTGGCAATGCTTTGGGCAATGGAGGCGACGACTTCAAATGGGCCGGCGGTTGGAACATCTACAAAAAAAATATGCTTACATTTCTTTAATAAACAATGAGGGAGATCTTACAGGAAGCAAAAAAGTAATATTAAGCAGACCCGGGATTTACGTATTTGACTTGGAAGAAGGCAAACCAAATTCGGGCGGCATTATTTATTGGAATCGGGGAAAATATGTTTGGCTTCAGCAGGGAGAATAGCCAGAAATGGAAGCCTACTCTATCATCCCCTCAAACTTCTCCCAAAAACCGTCCTTTGGCATGGGCGCCACGATCTCGACAGGTTCCTTTTTGATAGGATGCTCAAAGCGCAGACGGCGGGCATGCAGGCAAATGCTTTTGCGCAGACTGCCGCGGGGATAGCCGTATTTGTTGTCGCCGACAATGGGGCTGCCAATGGTAGATAGTTGTACCCGTATCTGGTGCGGGCGCCCCGTGATAGGATTTACTTCGACCAGGTAATAGCCCTCCAGTTCGCCGACGGTGCGGTAATTCAGTTCGGAACGCTGGCCGTTGCCAACCTCAAACTCGTATGCCTTAGTGACATTTTTTTGCGGGTTTTTCACCAGCCAGTTAACCAGGTTGCCTTCCGGCGGCTCCGGTTTTTTGCGGACTACGGCATAATAGGTTTTATGCATCTCGCGCGACTTGAACAATTGGTTTATCCTGTCCAACGCCTTGCTGGTTTTGGCAAAAAGGATGACCCCGCTTACCGGTCGGTCCAAACGGTGAACTACGCCCAAAAATGCCCCGTTGGGTTTGTCATATTTTTTTGCCAGGTATTTTTTTACTTTTTCTTCGAGCGGCTCGTCGCCGGTCTCGTCAGACTGTACAATATCGCCTGCGCGTTTATTAATGGCTATCAGGTGGTTATCCTCGTACAGCACGTCGGCATCCGTAATATCCTTATTATGGTATTTGATATTGACTTTGGCGCACATAGGGTTCGGTCGATGGACCATAGTCGATAGTCCATGGTTTGCTATCGTCTATGGACTATCGACTATGGACTTTGCTTAGTACTGCTCTTTATCATTCGGGAAACTTTTCCCTTTTACGTCGTTAATGTAATTCTTAAACGCAGAATTCATGATATTGTTCAAGTCGGCATACTGGCGCAAAAAGCGAGGTTTAAATTCTTTATTAATACCCAGCATATCATGAATTACCAGTACCTGTCCATCACAATATTTGCCTGCGCCGATGCCGATGGTCGGTATCGAAAGGCTTTCGCTCACATCCTTTGCCAGCGATGCCGGAATTTTTTCCAGTACGATGGCGAAACACCCAAGTTCCTGTAATGCCAGCGCATCGTCGCGCAGCTTCCGGGCCTCGGCTTCTTCTTTGGCTCTGACTGTATAGGTACCGAATTTGTAAATAGACTGCGGCGTCAATCCCAAATGGCCCATTACCGGGATGCCTGCCGTCAAAATACGGGTCACCGATTCGGAGATCTCAACGCCACCCTCCAATTTTACACCGTGCGCACCGGCTTCCTTCATTATACGAATGGCTGAATTTAAAGCCTCTTTAGAATTGCCCTGGTATGAGCCGAAAGGCAGGTCGACAATAACCAAACTGCGCCCTGCCGCTCTAACAACCGATGAAGCGTGATAGATCATCTGATCTAACGTGATGGGCAGCGTGGTTTCGTGCCCGGCCATCACATTGGAAGCCGAATCGCCCACCAGTATTACATCCATGCCTGCCTCGTCTACTATCTTCGCCATCGAATAATCATAAGCCGTAAGCATGGCGATCTTTTCGCCCTTGCTCTTCATTTCCTGCAAGGTATGAGTGGTAATGCGCTTAACTTCTTTAGATACAGACATGAGGTCGCCGTTTTAGGAGTGTAAAGGTAGAGTAATTTCGGAATTCGGAATTCGGATTTCGGATTTATTTACACGTCCCAGGCGGGTGAAGCGAATACCAGCCTTGTCTTTAATGCCTGCGCAGTACAAGCTAACGAACGTCCGGGGCACTCATTTAGGATAAAAACAAGAAGGCCAAAGCAGAAAGCTTTTAAGTTCGCCAATATGCAGGTACAACAAAAATCTACCCGCACCCTCAAAAAAAAAAATCAAAAATCCGAATTCCGCATTCCGAAATAAATCCGTACCTTTGCGGCCGTGAATCAAGTTTTGCCGGTCGCATTTCTTGCATACGTTTTCACGGGACTGCATACCAGGATAACCGGCGCTTTTACCATTAAATTTCTTTTCGATTATGATCACCAACTTCACCAAGTTGCCGGCCGTATTGTTGCTGGCTGACGGGACCGTATTTCATGGCAAAGCGGCGGGCAAGATAGGCACCACTACGGGCGAGATTTGCTTTAACACCGGCATGACGGGCTACCAGGAGATATTTACCGATCCGTCGTACTTCGGGCAGATCATGGTGACCACCAACGCGCATATCGGTAATTACGGCATTGCGAAAGAGGAAGTGGAGTCCGACAGGATCCAGATCGCGGGCCTCGTTTGCAAGAACTACAACATTTACTACACCCGCAAGCAGGCGCAGGAGTCGATACAGGATTATTTCCAGGAACAGAACATCGTTTCCATCTCCGACATAGACACCCGCCAGTTGGTAAGGCATATCCGCGATAAAGGCGCTATGAACGCGATCATTTCATCTGAAATTCTTGATATTGACGAGTTGAAAAAGATGCTGGACGAAGTGCCGTCCATGGACGGCCTTGAGCTTTCCTCGCAGGTTTCGACCACTGAAACCTACACTTTCGGCGACGAGACTGCTAAATATAAGGTGGCGGTTCTCGACCTGGGCGTAAAGAAAAACATCCTGCGCAATTTTGACGACCGCGACGTGTACGCCAAAGTCTATCCTGCCAAAACCAGCTTTGCGGAAATGGAAAAGGATTTTGCGCCGACCGGGTACTTTATTTCAAACGGTCCCGGAGATCCGGCCGCCATGCCGTACGCTGTGCAAACCGTAAAAGATATATTGGCTGCGGAAAAGCCGATGTTTGGCATTTGCCTGGGTCACCAGTTGCTTGCTTTGGCAAATGACATACCGACCAAAAAGATGTTCAACGGCCACCGCGGCCTGAACCATCCCGTAAAAAATATCATTAAAGACCATTGCGAAGTAACCTCGCAGAACCATGGTTTCGGCGTGGTACCGGAAGCAGTGCGCGCATCGGACAAGGTGGAGATAACCCACGTGAACCTGAACGATCAATCGATCGAAGGTATCCGCGTAAAAGGTAAAAAAGCATTTTCAGTACAATACCACCCGGAATCATCACCCGGTCCGCACGACAGCCGGTATTTGTTCGACGATTTTATCGAGTTGATGAAGTAATCATAATCGTAGAGACGCAAAATTGCGTCTCTACACAGGATATCAAAGGCTTGCACAAATGCAGGCCTTTTTGTTTTCCGGTAATTTCCACCTACTCATCCCGTCCGTTCATCCATTCACCGACGATTTACGGCTGTTCGCCAAATAAATATCACGGTTTCCTGTACGTGAGGGCATATTTGTGGTGTAAATCAAACCACACCATGAAAACGATATTACTCATCCAGCTCTTCCATTTGGCTCATGAAACCGCCCAGCACCTGGTTGCTATCATCCACTCGCTGGGGCATTTGGTTAAGTGACCGGGTTCAACATATATGGCCGTCGCCTTCCCCTTTTCCGGGGGGAGGCTTAAGGTGACGGGCAGACAATAAAATCTGCTATCTTTAACACCGCTTACAACAAAATCTTCTATGAAAGCGGTCAGGATAATTCCCCTTCTTATTTTTGCCTCTTGTGCATTTTCGCTCGTGTTTGCCCAAACACAAATTACCGGATATGCGCTGCTTAACAAAACAGTAAAAGAGTATCAGAAAGCCGAATGGGACATCCGGCTTTTGGCGCCGTTCAGTAATCCTTATGATCAGCGCGAGATCAGCCTGGATATGGTGATGAACTCGCCGTCGGGCAAACCGGTTGTGCTTCCCTGCTATTTTGAACAACCGGGCAATAACGGCTCCGAGTGGAAAGCCCGTTTTGCTCCGCAGGAAGCAGGCAAATACGCCTATTATTTTTCGCTGAAGTTCAAGGGTGCTGAAATTAGGTCTAAAGAAGGTTCATTTATATCGACGGCTGGCAACAGGAAAGGATTCCTGCACAAAAACAACCTGTGGACCTTTAAATTCGATAACGGCGAATTGTTCCGCGGCATAGGCGAGAACGTGGCCTGGGAGTCGCGCTCATTCGAGAAAGATAAATGGACCTACGATTACCTGTTGCCGAAGCTGAGCAGTAATGGCGCCAATTTCTTTCGCACATGGATGTGTTACTGGAATTTGCCGCTGGAATGGAAAAAAGTGGGGCAGACCAAACGCTACAGCAATAGCGACCAATATTATAACCCGGGCGCCATTAAACGCATGGACGAATTGGTCAACCTCACCGACTCGCTGCACCTGTATTTTATGCTGACGATGGATTGGCACGGCCACTTGATGGAAGGCGGCGGCTGGAAGAACAGCAATTATAATACGGCGAACGGCGGCCCGGCTAAAACGCCAACGGAGTATTTTACCTCGCAGGAGGCCCGCGCGATGTATAAAAATAAGCTCAGATACATTGTAGCGCGATGGGGCTACAGCACCAGCATTGCGGCTTTCGAGTTCTTTAACGAGATAGATAATGCGGCGTTTAACGCCGCCGACAGCGTGCTGATACCACATCATTACATTACCGAATGGCACGCCGAAATGAGCCGGTACCTGAAGGATATTGATCCCTACGGGCACATGGTCACTACAAGTGTCTCTCACCGCGATATTACGGGATTGAATTCCATAGCCTACATCGACTTTAATCAAAAACATATTTACAAGCACACCGAAAAAATCCCGGCTATTTACCAGGAATATATTAACATGTTCGGCAAGCCCTATGTGGTTGGCGAATTTGGCTATCGCTGGGAAGACGACGATCCGAAATATGCGAAAGAAGCCGATTTTGATTTTAAACGCGGGCTGTGGTACGGCATGTTCAGTCCCTGCCCCATCCTGCCCATGAGCTGGTGGTGGGAACTGTTCGACGATCAGCATATGGAACCTTATTTCCGTGGCGTGCGGAAGATCAGTGACGAAATGCTGAAGGCAGGGGAAGGTTCGTTCGAGCAGGTTACGGTTTCATCCGGGCTGATCGAATCGCATGGTGTAAAATGCGGCAATAAATATTTTATTTACCTGCTGAATAATACGGATAATAGCATCACCACCCCTGTTTCTTTTGCAGTAACGGGCAAGAATTATTCGGTAGCTTATTTCAATACCAATGATCTCTCCACTATAGCCGGCGGTAACATAGCCGCCGTCGGGCAGAAAGTAACGCTAAATAAAATAAGCCTCGCAGCGAAAACGGAGACCGTAATTACTGTCAGCGCCAACTAATTCACGTGTTGGGTGTTCTCGCTTAAAATCGAGCATGAAAAAGGGAGATGAAGTTCACTGGAAGTGGGGCGCGCATGAGGCTGAAGGAAAGATCACAGCCAAACATGCCAAACCTGTTGAAAAAACCATCAAAGACTCCAAAGTAAAACGCAAAGCCAGCAAGGATGAGCCCGCTTACGAGATCAGGCAGGCGAACGGCGGCAAAGTGCTGAAATCGGAAAGCGAGCTCAAAAAAGGCCACAAATAAAACGTACAACCTTAAACGTAATACGTACAACTTGCTTCACCGTAAAAATCCTGACATTTACCGAAAACATTATTGAAATTCGGTTTTTCGTTACCATTTTTACACCCATGGCACAACCACCTATCATCTCGGTCAAAAACCTGGTCAAAAAGTATGGGGATTTCACCGCGGTAAGCGATATCAGCTTCGATGTTTATGAAGGCGAGATATTCGGACTGCTTGGCCCGAATGGCGCCGGCAAAACCACCACGCTGGAGATCATCGAAACGCTGCGCGACAAGACCTCGGGCGAAGTGACCGTAAACGGCTTTTCTGTAGACAAAGATCCCGATGCGATTAAAAAATGTATCGGTGTCCAATTGCAGGCGGCAGGTTATTACCCCAACCTCAACCTGTCGGAACTGATCGTGCTGTTCTCGGGCCTGTACGGCATCAGTAAAACGCCAAAAGAAATGCTGGAAAAAGTGGCACTTGTTGAAAAGTCCAAAGCCAAATACAAGGACTTATCGGGTGGACAAAAGCAGCGTTTTTCCATCGCTACGACCTTAATAAACGACCCGAAGATCATTTTCCTGGATGAGCCTACCACCGGTCTTGACCCACAAGCCCGGCGTAACCTGTGGGACCTGATCAGCGAGATACGCGACAAGGGTACCACGGTAGTGATCACCACCCATTATATGGATGAAGCCGAAGTACTGTGCGACCGGGTAGCATTTGTTGACGGCGGCCATATTGTGGGTATCGACTCACCGGATGCCTTTATCGATAAGCTGGTGGCCTCGGGTTTCGAACGAAAGAAAGAAGTGAAATCGGCCAATTTGGAGGATGTTTTTATCAACCTGACCGGCAAGGAATGGAGGGAGGAGTAGTTTTGAGAGAGTCCATAGACCATAGTCGATGGTCCATGGCCGAACCCGGTTTAACTATGTACCAATAATGTATCGTCTATTGACCCAAACAAATGACCTAATGACAAATGCCCAATGACCAATAACCAAAGATCATATAGCAATACAAGAGCAACCCTGGCAATTGCCAAGGCCAGTTTCCGGTCTATTTTGCGCAGCCCTTCGGCCGTAGTGTTCAGCCTGGCGTTCCCGCTGGTGTTTATAGTAGTTTTTGCCAATATCGGCAACCGCGCCATCACCGCCGACGTCGGCGTTGCCAAGACAAGCGACACTGCGAACGACTTTTATCGCGGCCTTAAAACACATAAAGTCGCCAACTTGGTTACGAATCAGACGACTGCCGAAATGCAGAAAAACCTGTCCAAGGGCGACCTGGCGGCCATCATCGACATCAAAAAAAGCGACACGCCGCCCTATATCACCGTAAATACCACCTACAGCACAGCGTCGGGCGACAAAGGCAACATTTTCAGGATGATCCTGACCAACATCGCCTACAACGCCAATAAACCGGCCCAACGCGGTCCGTCGCCGGTCGTCGAATTGAAAGAGGAAACCATCGCCGGTCGAGAGTACAAGTATATCGACTTCCTGCTGCCCGGCATGCTGGGTTTTTCACTGCTGAGCAGCGGCGTATTCGGCACAGCGTTCGTGTTTCTTAGCCTTCGTATCACCTTGGTTATCAAAAGATTTTTTGCCACGCCAGTTAAAAAATACAGCATCGTATTGGGTGAAGCTATTGCCCGGCTCGTCTTTTCCTGGATCGGCGCTGCCTTCATTATACTGGTAGGGCATTATGCCTTTGGTTTCACGCTTATCCACGGCACTATTACAGTCGTCAACCTGCTGATATTGTCGGCTATAGGACTAATTGTGTTCATGGGCTTCGGTTTCATCATATCAGGTATTGCCAAAAACGAAAGCTCCGTTCCGCCGATCGCCAATATCGTTACCCTGCCGCAGTTCCTGCTGTCGGGTACATTCTTTTCCACAGCCGCATTCCCGGTATGGCTGCAGGGCATCAGCAACATCCTGCCGCTGACCTACCTGAACACCGCCATGCGCAACGTGGCTTTCGAAGGGGCCTCGCTGGGCTCGGTATTGCCCCAATTAGGCGTATTGGGCATCTGGTTCATCATCGTTTATGGCGTGGCTGTGAAGACGTTCCGCTGGGAGTGATTTTGTCCATAGACCGTGGTCAATGGTCCATAGCCAATCCGGGTTCAACCACGGACTATGGTCTATCGACTATGGACTAATTTTGTGACCACAATTAATCATCGCTGTAATCATAATTTAACATTATCATTACTATATTTGCAACATACACTCTTATAGTGTACTTTTGACACTATCGAAATACAGTACCTAAAATTCAAGAAGATGAGCTTAATTATTGATGTTCACGCACGCCAGATACTCGACTCGCGTGGTAACCCAACTATCGAAGTTGATGTTTTGACCGAGAACGGCGCTTTGGGCCGCGCTGCTGTGCCTTCGGGCGCCTCGACCGGCGCACACGAGGCGGTAGAACTGCGTGACAACGACAAATCCAAATATATGGGCAAAGGCGTTCTGAAAGCCGTTGAGAACGTGAACGATGTTTTTGCCAAAGAACTGCAGGGCATAGATGTGTTCGAACAGAACGCTATCGACGAACTGATGATCGAGATCGACGGCACCGAAAATAAAGGCAAGCTGGGCGCGAACGCCATCCTGGGCGTGTCGCTGGCTGTAGCCAAGGCAGCCGCGCAGGAAAGCCGCCAATCGCTTTACCGCTATGTCGGCGGTGTGAACGCGAACACACTGCCCATCCCAATGATGAACATCGTGAATGGCGGTTCGCACTCCGACGCACCCATCGCCTTCCAGGAATTTATGATCATGCCTGTTGGCGCTCCGGCATTCTCTGAAGCTTTACGCTGGGGATCGGAAGTGTTCCATAACCTGAAAAAGATATTGCACGACCGCAACCTGTCGACCGCTGTCGGCGATGAGGGCGGTTTTGCCCCTACCTTCGGCGGTACAGAGGACGGCGTTGAAACCATCCTGAAGGCCATCGAAAAAGCAGGCTACAAGCCCGGTGAAGACATTTGCCTGGCGTTCGACTGCGCCGCTTCAGAGTTCTTCGTGAACGGCAAATACGACTACAAAAAATTCGAAGGCGACAAAGGCGCTATCCGCAGCAGCGAACAACAAGCGGCATACCTCGCCGAACTGGCAGCCAAATACCCGATCATTTCCATCGAAGACGGCATGGCCGAAGACGACTGGCACGGCTGGAAAATACTGACCGACAAGTTGGGCGGTAAAGTACAGTTAGTAGGCGACGACCTTTTTGTTACCAATACCAAACGCCTGCAGCGCGGTATCGATGAAGGTATAGCCAATTCCATCCTGGTTAAAGTGAACCAAATCGGCTCCTTGACGGAAACCATCAACGCGGTGACTTTGGCACAGACCAACGGCTACACTTCCGTAATGAGCCACCGTTCGGGTGAAACTGAAGATTCCACCATTGCCGACCTGGCAGTAGCATTAAATTGCGGGCAGATCAAAACCGGTTCCATCTCGCGTTCGGACAGGATCGCCAAATACAACCAACTGCTCCGCATCGAAGAAGAGCTGGGTAGCACCGCAAGATTTATTGGAAAGGATTTTAAGTATTTTAAGAACAGGTAAGCTGAAAGCGTAAGGCAGAAAGCTAAATGCATTTATAGGAAGCCTCGGGAACCCGGGGCTTTTTATTTGCTTTCCGTTAAGCAACACGGCATTTTCCTCGATGATTCGGCCTTCTGTTTAGTCTTTTAGCTTTCCGCCGAAAAATACCGTATCTTTGCAAAAATAATTACCCGCTCGCTTACGGTATTGATCACCGAACACTTATTCAGATCCACTTACATTTCGCGCAGCATTCACATAGCAACATCAGATGTCATTCGATAATTTAAATTTAATTGAGCCCATCCTCAGGGCCTTAAAAACCGAGGGATATAACATCCCTACGCCTATACAGCAACGGGCCATACCCATCGTGCTGCAGCAGCGCGACCTGCTGGGCTGCGCCCAAACCGGTACCGGTAAAACCGCGGCCTTCGCTATACCTATCTTACAACTGTTGTACCAGGACCGGCAGCAGCATAAGGAACAAAAGTCGATAAAGGCCATTATCCTGACGCCTACACGCGAGCTGGCCATACAAATTGACGAAAGCTTCGCCGCTTACGGACGGCATACCGGGCTAAAACACACCGTTATTTACGGCGGCGTGTCACAAAACCCGCAAACCGAGGCATTGCGCCGCGGGGTGGACATTTTGGTAGCCACGCCAGGGCGTTTGCTCGACCTGATGAACCAGGGTTTCGTGCGGCTGGACCATATCAAAATACTGGTGCTCGACGAGGCCGACCGCATGCTGGACATGGGCTTTGTGCACGATGTAAAGAAGGTGATAGCCAAGGTGCCGGCCCGCAGGCAAACGTTGTTCTTTTCGGCTACCATGCCCAACGAGATACAGCAGTTGGCTAATTCGATACTAAACAACCCGGAAAAGGTGGAAGTAACACCGGTTTCGTCGACCGCCGACACCATACAGCAGCATTTGTTTTACGTGGAAAAATCTGATAAAAAACAACTGCTGATACACTTGCTCAAGGACAAAACCATCAAAACCGCGCTCGTATTTACCCGCACCAAACATGGAGCCGACAAGGTGGTGAAAGACCTGAACCGGGCCGGCATTACCGCCGAAGCGATACACGGCAATAAGTCGCAGAATGCCCGGCAGCGCGCGCTTACCAATTTCAAAAACCGCACGACAAGGGTGCTGATCGCTACCGATATTGCAGCACGCGGCATCGACATAGACGAGCTGACGCACGTGATCAACTACGAGCTGCCCAACATCCCCGAAACCTACGTGCATCGCATCGGCCGTACAGGTCGCGCAGGTGCCGACGGCATCGCTTTTTCCTTCTGCGAGCAGGAAGAACTTCCTTACCTGAAAGACATCCACAAACTAATTGGCAAAACTATCCCGGTAAACGAAGCGCACCCGTACCCGATGAATGCCGCGGCTATTGTACAAAAGCAGGAGATCGTAAAGACGGTAAACGGCCAAAAACATCAACCCTCCGCGGGCCACCGCGATGGTAAGAAGCGATGGGGACGAAACCGCTCGCGTGGGAACAGGCGGTAGCGCCGCAAGGCTGTTAGCATGTTGACAAAACGATATTTGCACGTTTCGGAATAAATAAATAGCTTTAAACGAAAATTCTTATACTCTGAAATGAAGCGCCTGCTTGGTCTTTTCCGCAACAAATATTTCGTGGTAAGCCTCGCCTTTTTGGTTTGGATGGTTTTTTTTGATAAGAACGACCTCTTTTCGCAATACCAGTATCATAGCCAGTTAAGCAAGCTTAAACACGAGCGCGACTTTTACCAGAAAGAAACCGCCAGGGTTCACCAGGAATTAGACGAGCTAACTACTAATAAGGAAATGCTCGAAAAATTCGCCCGCGAAAAATACCTGATGAAAAAAGACAACGAGGATGTTTTTGTGATCGTAAAGGGGAAATGACATTAAACTTCCCCTTCCCGCTTTCTTATAAACCATTCGGCCGACAGTAACACCACAACCAAAACGAATACCCATTTTAAATCTATCAGGTCGCTGTAGCGCTTATCCTCGTAAACTATGGTTTTGATGTTGTCGTTTTTGCGGATCAGGCCGGCTAACTCACCTATCTGTGAAGACATCAGCATCTGCCCTCCCGATTGTTTGGCAAGCTGATAAAGCAATTTATGATCGGCAGCCGTTTGACGGGTCTCGAGGGTTAGCGGTTTAACAGTCAGCCGGCCATTGGCGGTCAGGCTCTGCGTACCCAGCTTAACCGAAGCGGTATAGGAATAGTCACCTGAAGGCAACGTCCCGGCATCCAACTGGTAGCTTTGACCCGTTCGCGTGAACAGGAAGCTGTAATTTTTGCCCGAATCGCTTTTCAGGTCGATCTTTACATCCGGCGAATTCAGCAATTCCAGCGCGTCATTATACAACTCGGCGTTCAGTATCACATTCTCGCCTTCATCAAAAACATTCTTCGCCGGGTACACTCTAAAACGCTGACGGTTGCTGTTGACAGTAAGATACTGCACTACCTGGTTCGCCAGTTCCTCCAGCGCATGATGGTTGCCATAGTTTTGGTATTCCGAAAGCGACCACCGCCAAAGGCCCTCACCCGTTAAGACGGCTATCCTGTGACCATTCTCGTCGCTGAACATCAATAAGGGATAGTTGGTTGACACTTCCCCAATTTTCTGCTTCAGCAACACCTGGCCGTTACCGCCGTTCCGGTAATCGCCAAACGGCGCCATTAGCGGCGGAAAATGGCCGAGCTTATTGATGGTCGAATCTGAAAGTGTAAAAAGTGAAAACCCGGCCACCGGCTGGGCAAAAACCTCCTGGACCTGGTCGTGGCCGGCACTGATATGAACTGCCTTTTGCTCGTTATTAAACTGCTGCAGGTTAGTCTGCCCGCCTGCGATATACCACACCGGCACCTTTCCTTTTTCAATAAAATTCTGCAGCGCGCCGGAAACGTTTTCAGCCGCCTGGTACAGTACGACCAGGTTATAGTCGTTCAGCTTTAAAGAAGGCAGGTCGCTGGTAAGGCTTGCTTTTACTTCGTAATTGCGGTTGCTTTCAATAGATTGTTTAATAACACTGATATCGGGGTGCGGGCCGTCGTATAGCAATAATATCTTTTGTTTGGCATCGAGCACCTCCACATAAATAGTCTCCGTATTATTTTGGATAGAAATTTCGTTCTTAACCGGCGCTATGTTAATGGTAAATTTCCGGGTTCCCTTTTTATCGGCAGTTAGTTTCAGCGGAATGATCTTTTTGAAATTATCGGATGTTACCGCATCGGTTTGACTGAACACCTGTTTGCCATCCTCCAAAACAGTCAGCCTGATATTCTCGCCTTTGGCCTGGTAAGCCTCCGCCAGTACTTCCACCACAAAATCGTTGCCCAGGAACGCGGTTTTATTGTAGTTGACGTTGCCGATCAGCAAGTCGCGCCTGGCCACCGTATCGCCCAAAGCAATAGTATAAATGCTTGTTTTCAGATTCCTGGCTGCATAAACCGGGTCGCTGCCCTGGTTGTACAGACCATCTGTCGCCAAAACCAGGGCGCCGATATTCTGGTTGGAAAAACGCTCGTTCAACTGGTGAACTGCCGACGAAATATCGGTTTGCTTACCGTTGAATTTGCCCGAAAGGCCGTCTTTGAGCACGCCGGCGAAATTAAACTCACGTAAATCATAGCCATCGCCCAACTCCTGTTTCAGCCTGGCCAGATTATTTACAAATTGCCCGGCTTCAAATCCGGCCGGTTTAAATAGCCTGATAGATTCCGAATTATCCTGCGCGACCAGAATCAGCGGTTTTTGCGGATCATAAGCTACCGACCTGATGAGCGGCGATACCAACAAAAATGCCAGTATAAATACCGCCAAAGCCCTGAAAACCGACAACAGGTGGCGCGCGCTTTTACCCAAACCCACCGGCTGCCGGTACATCAGCCAGGCATACAATACCCCCAGCAGCAGGCACACAAGCGTCCACCATCCCGAAACTGTTCCCCAGGTAATTGAAAAGAGAAGCATGTTGGTTACGTTGTACGTATTACGTTGTACGTTTTACGTAGACCTGCAAAATGCAAAATTATTGTGAATGATATATGATTTTTACCAATAAAGCCAAACGTATAACGTACCACGTCAAAACGTACAACCAGACTCAGAACTTAAGACTCAGAACTCAGTACTACCTACAACATCCCCCCGTCCACAGGGATCACCTGCCCGGTAATGTAAGAAGCCATATCCGACGCCAGGAAAACACAGCAATTGGCCACATCCTCGGTTTCGCCGCCGCGTTTTAAAGGAATAGCCGCGGCCCAGCCTTCAACGACCTTCGGGTCGAGCACCTCGGTCATTTCTGTTTTGATGAAACCCGGTGCTACCACATTGGTGCGTATGTTCCTTGAGCCTAATTCTTTAGCTATGGATTTGGAGAAACCGATGATACCGGCCTTGGAAGCAGCATAATTCGACTGACCGGCATTGCCGTTAACCCCTACTACCGAACTCATATTGATAAATACACCGTCTCGGTTTTTCATCATGATCTTCGAAGCGGCTTTGGTGACGTTGAAGATCGATTTCAGGTTCACGTCAAGCACCTCGTCCCATTGCTCCTCGGTCATGCGCATCAGCAAACCATCTTTGGTTATACCGGCGTTGTTTACCACGATCTGCAGGGTGCCGAAATCGGCCACAATATCGTTGATCAGCTTTTCAGCCTCGTCGAATTTGGAAGCGTCGGAGCGGTAGCCTTTCACTTTGGTGCCGAACTTTTGCAGGTCCTGCTCCAGCGCCTGTCCTTTTTCAACCGACGACAAATAGGTAAAAGCCACATTGGCGCCATGCTCGGCAAATTTCTCGGCTATTTTGCGGCCTATGCCTTTAGATGCCCCAGTGATTAGTGCGGTTTTTCCTTCCAGTAACTTCATAGTGTTTCAGAATGGTTTTGAGGGGGTGAAGATAGGGTTTTAGTCCGAAAGTCGGAAAAGTCCGCAGAAGTCCGAAAGAATCTATTTGAGGCATGCTACCAGAACTTCCGCCATGATTTCTTTTTCATTGGCGATGATATATATGCTCTTGGCTGCTCAACATGGTTTGGTTCAAGTTGGATATCTTTTGACCAAAACCTGAACACTTTTCCAATTGGAACGCCGTTTTCATCAATTTTATAAGGAAGTTTTAGTTTCCTCATAAAATCAAATAGCTGATATTCACAATTAGTGGATTCATCATTTTCATAAGCTTTGCCTTCTTCTTCATTTAAGTTCCAGCGTACCAGATATTTTTCTATATCTGCTTTTACAATACTCGGAACATAATTTACTATCACTTGGGCATTGCCTTTCCAACTATCTATTTCTTCTTCGGTGATATTTTCATCAAAATAATCCGGAATTGGCATAAACTGATCCTTTATTTCTCCATTCACAAATAAAGTATATGACCAAAAGTCCCCATCATAAATATGTAATATAAAAACCGGCGCTTTTAATTTCCTTGATAGGTAATTAGCACATTCGTCCCATTTTAAGAAATATGGAGGATATACGATTGTGGTATTTTCTTCGGCATGCTGGATTACACAAAAATTTCTATGATTACTATTAACCGAGGCTTGCTCAAGCCCGCCATCAGAGGTTTCTAAATAGTTTCTCAAAGCATTTTCAACTTCATTAGGTGATTTGCCAATTACACCTGAGAGAGTTAGGAATAATCCCATAAAAATTGCGTTTCACGTTATTATGTTACAATCCTTCGGATTTTAGAACTTCCTTAATATCGTCCTTATCGATTGACGCTTCTTCAGATTTATCAAATATCGTAACGAGATAAATATTAGTTTCTTCAGTAGTTTCTTCTATCACATAGGTTACCACTCTGAATCCGCCACTTTTTCCTTTTCCCTTTGACCCGTCTGCAAGCCGCACTTTATAAATATTGGATCCATAACTTACCCCCAATTTTGGATTAAGAATTAAAGATTTCTCAAGCTCTTTTAAACTATTCTGCAGGGAATGATATTTTTTGAGGAGCCGCTTGGCTTTCCGGAGAAAAAAAGCGGTTAGGAGTACCTTATTTTTCATTAAAGAGATCAGATATGGTATAGGAAGGCGATTTTCCTTCCCGTATTTCTTTGACTTCTTTCAGCCCTTGTTTAATCTCCTTTAATAGTTTTGTTTTTTTTGAAGGAACAGAAATAATTTCACCGCCCAACTCCTTTATAAAAGCTGATAATTTAGCCTCTGATTCCGACGGAACTTTTACGGTTAATGTGGTCATACATCAAAATTAAGCAATTTTTATATTTTGAGCAAGGCCGTCTGCATACGCACACTGTAATTCCAACAAGCACGCCGCACACAAACACCCATCATACTGCTTACTGATGTATTGGGTTTCATTCAGTGTCAATTGTACTGCCGCGCATTGGCATTTGGTAACAGCATTTGCTTTGCACTCAAAAGACGAGCGGCAGCGTTCACTGCTGATAATTTCGTGTTTGCAGTTCATTAGTTGTAAAGGTTGAAAAAGTTAAGAGGCAAACCAAACCAACCTTTTCAACCATTACAACCTTTTTAACATTTTCAACTTAATCCTCCAAAGGCACAAATTTCAGGCTCACCGAATTCACACAGTGCCGGGTATTCTTAGGCGTCATGTATTCGCCTTCGAAAACATGGCCCAGGTGGGCGCCGCAGTTGGCGCAAAGTATCTCTACGCGACGACCGTCGGCGTCAACCTCGCGGCGAACTGCCCCCGGTATCTCATCATCAAAGCTCGGCCAGCCGCAAAACGATTCGAACTTGTCATCCGAGCGATATAACGGCGTATCGCAGCGTTTACATACGTATAAACCTTTAGCCTTATTGTTGAGCAAAGAGCCGGTAAACGGCCTTTCGGTGCCTTTGTATAGTATCACCCTTTCTTCTTCGGGTGTGAGTTCGTTATATTCCATAGTTTATGATTACACCGATTCCGATTTGATTTCACCGATTTTAACAAATATACGGCGGGAATGGTGTTTTGATTTTAGGTTGAGGGGTTGTTTACAATCCCTTGACGGAATAAAGGGTGTTATCCTGAGTCCGGTCGAAGGTTAGTGCACTGGCCTCATGTTCATGGTTCGGCAAGCTCATCATGACACCCAACGCACATAAAAAACTCCAACCCATTCCGACCGGGGATCATATCACCCATAGGAAAAGCTTTCGCCTTTAACCTCAAAAAATTACCTTTGCATCATGGCAGCAGAGCACGAACATACGCATACACATGACCACTCGCACGATCACGGTCATTCACATGGCCACGATCACGGGCATAGCCATTCGCACGACCACGGTCACTCGCACGGGCTGTTCCATGCGCATCATCATGATCATGCGCCCACGCTTGACCATCTGAACAGCGCTTTTATCATAGGGATCATTCTAAATTCGGTCTTCGTGCTGCTCGAGGTCGTGGCCGGCTTATGGAGCCATTCGCTTTCACTGCTGACCGACGCAGGACACAACCTGAGCGACGTGGCCGGTTTGGCGCTGGCTTTGTTAGCGTTTAAATTAAGCAAAGTAAGCTCGACACAGGAATACACGTACGGTTACAAACGATCGACCATAATTGTATCGTTTTTCAACGCACTGGTGCTTTTTATAGCTGTCGGTTTTATTGGATACGAAGCCGTCGCTCGTTTTATCCACCCCGAAAACGTAGCAGGCGGCACCATGGCCTGGGTAGCGCTGGCTGGCATCGGCATCAACGGCGTCACCGCTTACCTGTTCGTTAAACATAAAGATAAGGACCTGAACGTTAAGGGCGCCTACCTGCATATGGCGGTCGACGCGATCGTTTCGTTCGGCGTGGTAATATCCGGCGTAGTTATTTATTTTACGAAACTGTACTGGATCGACAGCGCCGTGAGCCTTATTGTGGCGATCGTTATCCTTCGGGGTACCTGGAGCCTGCTTACCGATAGCCTGCGGCTTGAAATGGATGGCGTGCCTAAAGGCGTCGACCTGAAAAAAGTTAAAACCGAGCTGATGAAGGCTAAGGGAATACTGGATGTGCACCATGTGCATGTGTGGGCGCTAAGCACCACCGAAAATGCCCTTACCGCCCACCTTGTCATCGATCCTCACAGTGGTATTTCATTCGATAACATCAAGCACGATCTGCGACACCGGCTGGAACACCTTTCTATACGTCACAGCACCTTCGAGCCCGAATTTACGGATGAAGATTGTGCTCACGCAGATTGTTAAAGGCTAACTAAATCCCCGGTCTTATTTCTTCTTCGCTTTTGGTGCTGCGGGCTCTTCCGTCGCTTTGCTCTTTTTGGCAGGCCTGGACTCTTTTACCTCTTCTGCAATTGGTTCTTTCGCCTGTTCTTCTTCCTCCTCCTGCGTTTCAGCAGCCGGCGTGGCCTCTTCAAATTCAGGCAAGTCTTTCAGGATATGAAACCACCCGACAATCTTTTTCATGTCCGAAGCGTACACCTTTTCCGTGTCATGATCGGGGGCTACTTCAAGGAAAAGCTCGCGCAGCGTACGCCCGTCGGCCTTCGCCTCGGGGATGCTCTTAACGGCTTTCATACGTTCCAGCACATCGGTCAATTTAATATCATCGTCGTAACCAAAAATGGTTATTTCGTCAAGCGCAGCTATTTTGGCTGTGTTGAGGTTCGCCACCAGCTTAGTCTTGTGCTCATCAATACTTTCTAATATAAAACCGTTCTTATTCTGTGCGATGGCTTTCCATAGACCCGGCTTCCCGGCTACTGCAACTATTCCCCGTAGATTCATGTATTTTCGTTATAAAAATTGTAGCGGTTGCGAAAGTTGCAGTGGTGTAATCTGTTATCTTCATAACGATTACAACTTTACAACACGTACAACCCCTTTCTGCCTATTCCTCAATAATTTCTACTCCCAATATCTTGTCACCCTGGCGGATGTCGTCGACTACATCCACATTTTCTACCACCTTGCCAAAGCAGGTATGGTTCCTGTCTAAATGCGCTGTGTTGGCGCGGCTGTGGCAGATGAAGAATTGCGAACCGCCCGTGTTGCGCCCGGCATGCGCCATTGAAAGCACGCCGCGATCATGATATTGATTATCGCCCGTCAGCTCACAATCGATCTGGTAACCGGGGCCGCCGCTTCCGGCACGATACGCAGTTTCGGGATTGCGCGAATAAGGGCAACCGCCTTGTACGACAAAATTCGGGATAACGCGATGAAAAGAAAGGCCGTCGTAAAACCCTTCTTTAGCCAGTTTTTTGAAGTTGGCTACCGTATTCGGCGCATCTTTATCGTAAAACTCAACAGTCATGTCGCCCTTGGCGGTCTTTATTATCGCTTTGCTCATTTTCTAAATTTAAACAGGCTGCAAAGTTAATATTATGACGTGAAAGGTAAAAGCTGAAAGGCGATAACATATTTTAACAATTACCATGTCAATAATTCGTTACATTTGAAGGGTATGACTTTTTTCAGAATGATGCGATATGTGTTGCTGGCAATGTGTTTAACCGCGTTCGCAGCCCGGTCTTTAGCGCAGGATAACCTGACCGGCCGCGTGTACGAGAGCAACACGCACAGTGCGATACCGGGGATAACGATACGCAATCTTAAAACAAATTTTACCACCGTTACGAACCAGACGGGCGCTTACGCCATACCTGCAAAAGTTGGCGATCTGATAGTCTTTTCCGCATTTTCGTACGCACCCGATACGCTTTACGTACAAAATTTAAATTACACGGATATAAAGCTGACATTAAAACAAAATATGCTGAATGGTGTGACTGTGACAGGCCAGCAAACCCGCCTGGGCAACTTAAAGCCGGCGCCTACCCTCTCTCCTTTTGGCGGCGAAACGCTCGTTTATCATACCGATGCCAAGGGTAATTATAATGGCGGTGTCCGGCTGAACGTCTTCGACTCGCACAGCGCTGAAAAAAAGCGGGAGAAAGAAGCGCAGCTTGAAAAAGACGAAGCGACGCAGAAGAAAATTGCCGAAGTATTCAGCCCGGGAAACCTGAAGAACTACATTCCGCTGAAAGGACAGGAAATGACGAACTTTATCGGTATGTATACGCCCGACATCGCTACTTATACCAGCCCGGAATTTAACTTTACGATTTACATCAACACCTCTTACACGGAGTTCATGAAAATGCCGGAAGAAAAGAGAAAATCCAAAGATCTGCTTAACCTATCAAAAGGCGATTGAACATAATAGCTTCAGCGAATAATCGTTACATTTGGGTATGAAGCATTTCTTGTTCCGCTTTCTGGTTTCCTTTTTTTGTTTTCTGCCATTACTCAACCGGGCTTCATCCATACTTATTCCAATGGATGATGAACAGAAAGACCACCTGAAATCGTACGGTATTGCTTATTGGACGCTGAAAAACGGCGAAGAAGTGGATTGGCTGCTCAACTACCGCGGCGGCAGCTTTATGATGCAATACAACAAGGCGGTCGAAGACGAATGTAAGATACGCGGCGTAAGCTACGAGGTGCTGCCCGATGCTAAAGTTAGCGAGATCGTTACACAGGTAAGCGACCCATCGGTAAACATGGACCTGGTAAAGCTGGAGAAAGCGCCAAAAATTGCCGTTTACACGCCAAAGAACAAACTTCCCTGGGATGATGCCGTCACCCTGGTGTTGAAATATGCCGAAATACCCTACGACATGGTGTACGACGAGGAAGTACTACGTGGCGACTTGCCCAAATACGACTGGCTGCACCTGCACCACGAGGATTTTACAGGGCAATACAGTAAATTCTATGGCTCATTTCGTTACGCGCAATGGTACAACGACGATGTAGCCATACAGGAAGCTACGGCTCACCGGCTGGGTTTCAAAAAGGTATCGCAGATGAAGCTGGCCGTAGCCCGGAAGATA
>JAFDZK010000219.1 GCA_018267005.1 Bacteroidota bacterium | reverse complement strand
TACCGGCAAGGCGATAGGACAAGGTAAGATTTTGGATAAATACGCTGCTGTAATAATTGCCCTCGAACCCTTTGGTCGTATGCTTGTAAAACAAGTTACCCTGGAGCGAAAACTTTCCCCAGCGGCGGGCCGCAAGTACACCTCCGGCCGGATCATAGGACCCCGATCCGACAACAACCGTAGTGTTATCAAAGTTCGAACTTTTTTGTACTCCCGTAGGTAGTTCGATACCTGCCTGTAAAGCCACGCGGGTGCTGCCGTGGTCGAATAGCTCAAAAGTTCCCAGGAACATGGCGTCGCCCAGTCCCCTGTCGTTGCCATAATCGGTATGCAGGAAAGCGTAGGGCAGCAGCGCGGACACGGTTATCTTATCGCTCAAACCATACCGTACACCCACTGAAGCGATCAGCATGTTTTTCAGCGGCGCCTCAGAATTACCCAACGGGACTATATTGTTACCATCCCGGATGGTGCGAAAGTCAGCGTAAGATTCCAATACAAATTGTTTTTGCGGCAGGGTGAAAATGCCGTTATTAAAAGCGCCGCTGGATGAAGCCGCGCCGGCGCAGCAGGCGCACTGGCTGTAGGCGGCCTGAACAAACACAGAAAACAGGCCTGCTATAACGGCCGTATATTTTATGGACATAGTTATTTTTTTAAAAAATCAATGAATAAGCGGTACCCGCCAGGGCAGCGCACAGTAATAAAAAAGATGGGCGTAGAATAAGGACGTCAGGAAACCCGCGGCGGCTGAAATATCCTGGAATAAAAGCGGCCCTGGGCCCGGGCATCGGGCATTACCGGAAGAACCGCGGCTGCTAACACGCGGGTCTTTAGAATATGAGCGCCCTGGGGCGGCTCTGCGACGAGTGAAACGTCCAGGTGCGACAAACGATCTTTAACAGGCTGGTTTTGCGCGTTCTTCTCCGCTTGCCTGATCTTCTTCATCAGGTAGCAATGGCCGTTACAATGCATCCAGGGCCTATTGCGGTTCTCGCAAAGTTTGGCCGCGATATATTTCTGATTGAGTTCGAAACCCGCGTAAACGAACAGCCGCGAACAGTTCGCGGAAAGTACGGCGAAGGTCAGGAGCCAGACTGTTAGTTGTTTCAGCATTTTCGACAGCGCAAAGGTAAAATTCAAACCAAATTAAGTACTATAAATCTTTCTTTTTAAAAACCCTCAGAGCCAGCAACAACGGTACTCCTATCCATAACGCCTGCATACCCAGGGAAAAAGCGACGCCTGCTCCGCTGCCAAAAAATTGCTGGTAAAGCGCCCCGGTATAGCCCATCAAGGCCGATATATCCAACTGCAGCAATATCAGTATCCGTGCCAGGTCGATCGGGTTTAGAGCCGCCAAAACGATCATGGCTTTTTCGAGCGGATAGTCGGCAAAACTGTACAGGAACAACAGCACTAATCCGTCGAAAAGAATGGAGAAATAGAACCAAAGCATCAGGGCAAGACCGATACCTTTGGCTTTATCGCGCGTCAAAGTTGAGGTCAAAAATGCAAGCGACACAAAGCTAAGTGTAAGCAGGCATCCTGAGATCATCAGGGTCAGGCCGGTTGCTGAAAAGGCAAATATTACTACCGGAATGCAAATACCGATAACGAAAGCGACCAGCACCGAGCTTCCGATCCCGATAAATTTGCCCATCAGGATATTTTTCCTGCTGATAGGCTGCGATACCAGCAGTTCGGTAAACTCAGCGGCATTAAAGTAATAGGTGGTGGCGTAAACGATGCTTACCAGCGGGACGATGATCATGATCACGGTGGTGATGCTCACCAGGCCTTTGGTCACGTCGGCGTCGGCCATAAAAATCGCCAGGCTAATGGCCAGCAGCAGTAAAGTATACGCGATGAGCACTTTGCTCCGTACGATATCGAGCACAATATATTTAGCGATCTTCAGCATTCCTGTAAGTTTAAAAATTTGGTTAATGCCTTGCTTAGCTTATGCTCGCCGGTCTCGTCTTTCAGCGTGTGCAGTGATTTGTAAAAACTGATCTGCCCCTCGATCAGGTATAAAATGTTATCTGATATTTCATCCGCTTCGCTCAGGATGTGCGACGTTACCAGCACCAGCCTCCCTTTCATCTTTTCGTCTATTATCTTTTCTTTCAATGCTTCGGCTGCAAAAGGATCGAGGCCGGCGCTGGGTTCGTCGAGGATCAGTACGTCGGGGTTGAACATAAAGGCCAACGCGGCGCTCACTTTTTGTAACGTTCCTCCCGACAGCGTGCGCATGGTTTTATGATACATGCTCTCAAGCTTGTATTCTTTCAGCAGATCGGTATCCAGCGCGGTATCTTCCTGCCGAATGTCCATCACCATTCTGAAGAGTTGGCCGATCTTCATATTGTCGGGATACCGCCCTATCTGCGGCATGTAACCGATGTGTCTTTTGTAGTTGAAGGTATTGATAACCGGCTTGCCTTTGAACAGGATCGTGCCTTCATCCGGCACCACCATGCCCAGTATAGACTTAATAAGCGTCGTTTTACCTGAGGCATTCGGCCCCAATATGGAAACGACGCCGCCTCTTTCGAATGCGCAACCGATACCCTTCAGCACCTGTAGTTTGCCGAATGCTTTTTTTAATCCTTCTATCTCGATTATCTTTTCCATGGTTTCATCATAGGTTTGTCGTCCTTCACGGTTTCAGGCGTTACGGACGGAACAGCGCGTTCCACTTTATCCATCAGGTTGACAATAAAGCTGCGCATCAGCATCACGCTTTGCGGATTTTGTTCAATAACCTGGGCATAAAGGCTTATCGGCCGGTAAGGCACGTCGCCTATGCCGTCTTTGTTCAGGTCGTAGCCTTCGTATTTGTCCCAGTAGTTATTGCTGAAGTAGTTTTCCTTCAGGCTGCCGTTGGTGGTCGCGTCGAAAGAATTGCCCTCAAAATTGTTATTGGTGAAATGATCATCGTAACAACTGGCCAGCACACGTATCGCCCAGCCGTTCGCGTTAAAATCGTTTTTAGTAACGGTTATCCTTTCGGTGTTTTCCATATAGATAGCTGTCGTGTTGCGGGTGAATTGATTTCCTTCTATCTGAGCGTCGCTGATCTCTTTCAGCAGCAGGCCATAAATCGAACCTCCCCAGTTCCGGGTGAACGTGTTGTGCAGCATCTTTATCCTGCGTGTATACATTACCGCTACGCCCGAGCCGTTGTTCCTGAACGTATTGCGTATATAAGTATCGTCGTCAGAGAACATGAAGTGCAGCCCGTAGCGGATATTCTTCTCGCTCAGGTTATTTTCGATGGTGCTTTTCTTGGCAAACTCGAAATAGATGCCGTCCCGGTGGCGGGTCACATAGTTGCCGCTAATGAGCACATATTTACATTTCCAGAGATGGATGCCATTACCCGAATTTTCAAGATCATTCGACCCGGACAAATGGTTGTTCAGTACCCTGATGTAATCACAGTCGGAAAGGTATATGCCGAAAAAGTTATTAAGCAGCGTGTTATTACTGACCGTGACATTTTGAACCTTACTTAGCCTGATGCCTGCAAAATCGCGCATGGAACCGGTTTTTGAATTCCGGACAACAAATCCGTCAAAAGTCACGTTATTGCTGGTTATGGTAACCACCTCGTCCTGGTAACGGGCATCAAGGACCGGCCTATTCCGCCCCAACACGGTCAATGCCTTGTCGATGATGGTATTGGCCGAGATATAAGTACCCTGCCCGACAATAATGGTATCGCCGTTTCTGGCCTGGCCGACAGCCTGCTTTAACGAGGCAACCGCCGTGTGAGGGGCGACGTTAATAGTACGAGCCCGCACGATAGCCGGCATCAGCAGCAGTAAACATATTTTTAGCGACAGCGCTCTCATTTGGCTGATTATCTTGATCTGAGCAATTCGGCCCAGTTGTAAATTTTAGCGGCGGTGTCCTTACCGAACGACCGGGCAGATGCTTCGGACGTAAAAACGCCTACATTCCCGCCCATAGGCGAATGCATTGCTTCATCTCTCAGGTACACCGAATTCGTTGCGTTTTCAAATGTGCCCGGGTGATCGTAATAGCTTACCAGGAACATGGTTTTGTCATTTGATGCCAGCCCGGCATTGTCCTTTAAAAAGTCGGCCATACACTCGGCCGAGTCAAATTTGTATACCTTGCCTTTGGCTGTCACTATTTCGGCAGCGAACCGTTTATCCATTATGGTCATTTTGCAATGCGCGCAGGCGTCACTGCCATACCGGATAGGTTCCGGCCCACGCGAACAGGCATTAAGCAGCGCGGCCAGCACGATGAGCATGCAAATCTTTTTCATTGTTTCGTTTCGTTGATGATTTTGAACTTTTGATAATCGTTATTGCCGCTAAAACACCTCCGATACCCACCAGGATACCGCCTGTGTCGGGCAGCGAGCCGGCCGTGAAATTGAGCAGTTGCTTATAACCGACGAGCGGCGGCTGGTACGTCATTCCCTCAATTTTGATAGCGGCATGGGGATTAAGATGATGTCCGTAATCATACTCCCACTTATAAAAATCACTGAAGCCAATGATACCGAACAGGCATAGGCTAACGAACCAGGCAATAGCCAGTTTACGGCTGTTGACCAATGCCGCGACAGCGCCCAGCAATAAAACAGCGCCATAGACGTAAGGCAGTATGTTAAACTCTTTGAAATCGTCGGCAGCGATGAATTTCATTCCTATATAGTGATTCAGGCCGTTGATCTGTGCGATGTTTCCGGACAGACCATTTAGCGATATTTTCATTTCAAGACCCTCAGGATATTGTGGCGCTTCCAGCAAAATATGCCATAGCGGAAGGAAATACGCACCCAGCATAAGCACAATAGTCACACCCATCAATATCCGCGATATCGGTTTCATAGTTTTAAGATTTTGATCAGCGAAGAGCGCCGCCGCTCGGGGCGACGCTCTTCGTGATACCGGTATAGATAATTATTGGGTTACAGGATTCACGCCGATCGAAAACTTGAGCGGCGTGTTTGAATCGGCGGAAGATACCCTGAAATATCCCTGCATCTCCTGGTGCAGCGCCGAGCAGAAGTCGGTACAATAGAACGGGAATATACCGGTACGGTCGGGATTCCATTTCAGCGAGCAGGTTTCGCCCGGCATGATCAGCAATTCAGCATTATTGGCGCCTTTGATAGCGAAACCGTGCGGTACGTCCCAATCCTGCTCCAGGTTGGTTACGTGCACATACACTTCGTCGCCAACCTTGACACCCTCGATGTTGTCCGGGGCCAGGTGCGAACGGATAGCCGTCATGTACACGTCGACCCTTTTGCCGTTACGTACGACTTTCGAGTCTTTTTCAGCCTTGGTCGCATAAGCGTTGGTATTTTCCTCGAGCTTAAAGAACTTGACCTGGTTTTTCAGGATCTTGTCGGCCGGTATCATCTGCGCGTAGTGAGGCTCGCCAATGGTTGGAAAGTCAAGCAGGAGCTTCATCTTATTTCCTGTTATGTCAATCAACTGGCAGGCCTGCGGAAGTTCCGGGCCGGTAGGCAGGTACCTGTCTTTCGTTATTTTGTTTAACGACAACAAGTATTTACCATAAGGATTTTTTGAGTCGCCGCCCACTATAGACAAGTGACCAGGTGAATAATAAGATGGTATGCGGTCGATAATTTCCAAATTATCGATCTTCCACTTAACCACTTCCGAAGAAACGAACATGGTAGTATAAGCATAACCCTTTCCGTCAAATTCTGTATGCAGCGGACCAAGGCCCGGCTGCTTAACCTCGCCATGCAGCACTGATTCGTATTTGAGCACAGGAAGTGTTCCGTCTACCATGCCGTCGTAGTCCTTTTTGTCGATAGCGGCAAGCATCTTTTTGTAAGAGAAAACCGGTATGACCGCGGCAAGCTTGCCGCTGGCTGCGATGTATTCGCCATCGGGCGTCACATCGACACCGTGAGGAGATTTCGGGCAGGGCATATAATACACCAGCCCGGGATATTTAGTAACATCCAGTGTCTGCGTCCCATTCTCGATGGTTGAGGTAGCCGTATGCGTTTTTTCGTTGTAAACGTTATGAGCGAACTTAACCGGGGTCTTTACACCTTTGCCCTGGCTGATCAGTTCTTCAGCTTTTTTCCAGTTAATGGCCATGATAAAATCTTTATCACGCTGGCTGGCGTTTACTTCAAGCAGCGTGTGAGCCTCTTCAGTATTATAGCAGGTAAAGAATATCCAGTCGTGCGAAACACCCTTGCCGGCATGAGCCAGGTCGTAATTGAAAGGAGGAACAATGAGCTGGAACGCCAGGTTCATGGCGCCGCTTTGAGGATTGACCTTAACAAACGATACCGCGCCTTTAAAGGTTTGCTTATAGCTGTCTATCGGCACGTCTCCCTTTTCATAATCCAAAGGTTCGCTGAAACGGGTGTTACCCACTACGTATTCCGTGTTTTCGGTACAAAACGGCGAAGCATGGTTGCCGCCGATGTTCGGCAGCTCGATGATCTCGGCGGTCTTGAATGTAGCCAGATTGATCCTGGCAATGCGCGGCGTATTGTTTCCATTGATGAACAGCCAGCGGCCATCGTCTTCGCCGTTGGTTTTCGATAGTTCGGGGTGGTGCGAATCGTCCCACGGAACAAACCCGTGCGAAGTATTCAGCATCGGCTTTGTTTCCTCCGAATAACCATACCCATTTTCCGGGTTTTGCGAAAACACAGGAATTACCTTGAGTAAACGCCCGGAGGGTATTCCATAGGCAGAAACCTGGCCGCTGAAACCACCCGACATAAATGCATACACTTCGTCGTATTTGCCGGGCGCCACGTAAACTTTTCGGGCGGCATCGGCGTCAAGATTCGAACTTATCTTTCCCGGTTTACACGACCAGACAAAGAGCGTCGCAGGCAAAGCTATCGACAGCGCTGAAATTTTTAAAATTGAACATTTCATGATATTGACTTTAGAGTTGATTTTTATTGCTTATCATTTTGCCTGAAATACTCCAGTATCTGGCGCGTTTCGTCATCTGATACATTCTGGAATGTCATCTGCGTCAGGTATTTAGCCAGCAATGCCTTTCCTACCGGGTCTTTTTGCTCCATCTCGGCCGGGTTGGTGATCTGGTTCATGATCCATTCCGGTGTCCGTCTTAACGTAACACCTTTCAGGCCCGGGCCTACTACCCTCTGGTCGGTCGTTTTATGGCAGGCTGAGCATTTAGCCGTGAACACCGCTTTACCCTTTTCGGCCATGGCCGCGTCGATCGGGCCTAACTGCACCGAAGTGAATTTGCCGACGCCTTTGCTGTCGCTTTTAGTTGCCGGATCCACATCGGCAGAAGTGCTTGCCGCCGACGAATTTGCAGTGCTGTCTGCTGATGAGGCGGCTGTGCTGCCCGAGCCACCGCAAGCGTATAAAAAGGCTGCACCCGATATCATCAATGCAGGAATTAATTGTTTGAAATTTTTCATGTTCATGATCATTGAATTTTGTGTAAAACTATTGGTGTAAAAGCGCCCGTAACATGACCAAGCTTAGCTTAGCATATGATGTAAATCATATTTTTACCGGATAAAAAGGCGATTTGGTTAAATATTATGTCAGATATATCATAAAGGACTATTTTGTCCTTTATAAAGTCAAAAAATTTATTTTAAGTAATATTTCCCCTTTTCCAGCTCAGCCACAAAATCGCTGATCGGCTTATTGCTGAACTCGGTTAATAACTGATCGCGGACCGGCTTTACCTGTGCGTGCATCGGGCATGGTTGGGTATCGGAACATGCCCGGAGACCGAGCACGCAGGAGATAAACAACCCGTTTCCGTC
>JAFDZK010000218.1 GCA_018267005.1 Bacteroidota bacterium | reverse complement strand
ACAGCGTAATCTTCCATACTGTCGAAAACGCTGTGGTAAAAATCGTTATCCACCGCAGCGCCCGTATTTTCGGTTGAGCTCGCGCGTTTCTTTGTCATCCCTGGTTAATTGGCAGACGGGTACAGATGGAACAACAAAGTTTGCCAAGGGTTTCACTTACCGCTTGCTGTTTGGCTGTAAGCCTTCGCTGTCAGGCCATCGCTTCGGTTGACAGGCCAATAAGTTACGGGGTATACACGTAGTGGATTTTCTTAAAAAAGCCGTTAGTGACCTGGTTCGTGGTTACCGCAGTGACATTGTCGAATGCGTCGTAAGCGGTATCCGCCTGCGGAAATGAAAACGTGCCCGAGATAAGCCGTTTAGCGGTGTCGATACTGGTGATCACCAGGCTGGTGCCGGGAGTTGTGCCGGGCGTGTTGTTTTGTTCGGTGAGGTTGCGGTGTATGGGCATGATCAAATAACCGAAGCTGTCGGAACTGGGATCGGCAGGACCGACCGGAAAGCTGTTGCCGGCGGGAACGTTGTTTTGCGTGGCCATCAATTGTATGATCTTGTTGCCCATCGTTCCCTGGCAGGTAAATGTTTTACCTGTACTGATCTGGTTGTACTCCAGCGACGCCGTCACCGTTACGGCTGTCCAAGCGGTATCGTTCACGAGGGCGTACATACCTTCATTCGGCGGAGCGGCCGACTTATGAACCGCTTCCTTTTTGCAATTTTGCAGCAACGCTGCGATTAATAGCAGAGCCGCCGGAAATAAGCTTTTTGAGATTTTTTTTACTAACTTCATGACACGCTGCAAACCAGTGAGTTTTTTCTTTACCTACGATAATTTCCCTTTATAAGTTGCCCGGGTACAGAGGTTCGAACGGATAAATTTTTAGTGCGTGCCTGGCTCAAGCTGCACATTGGAGAGGAACATTTTTATATTTGTTAATTGAACGTAAAAACAAGGACAATCTATAAATAGAAGTAAGCACGCCGCAAACAAAAGTCAATTTTTTGCGATTAAGGCCTTATAGACAATTTCCGATACTTATGGTAGCATATAACCATGCCGCCTCCGTTTATGCCGTTCAAGTTTCTTCTTGCCAGGATTGAACTTGTTCAGAATAATTTCCGTTTTAGGTGCGATAAAACCTGAAAGGAACCGAGAGTTATATTAAACAGTCAGCCGCCTGGTGAGAAGGACAGATATGTTGTTTGGGTATTTGACATTTTGCCTGGTTTAAGGAAATTATAGCGTATGGATTTACATTACATCATTTATTCGAGCACCCCGGCCAAAGCGGTTACCAAAAGCGATATCGAACAACTGCTTTTAACCTCCCGCCGGAACAATGCATTATTTGGTATAACAGGAATGCTTATTTGCTTACCGGAGTTGTTTATGCAGTTTATCGAAGGCCCGAAGGAAAACATACTTCAATTATTTGATAACATTGAAAAAGATAACCGGCATTATAATGTTACCGTTTTAAAGGAGGGCCCACTTTACGAACGCCATTTTGCAGGCTGGAGCATGGGCGTTGATTATAGGGAGATGCCATTGAAAGATTTTCAGCAGACATTTTCGGTATTCTGCGATGAAGTCTTTTCGCTGTTTAATGTAATTGACATAGTTTAACTGCCAGGTTTTTTAACTGCTTTAAAAAGCCGGCCGTTACAGACCTTTACGCCCGTTGGGTTAGTCGCGCAGGAGACGTAAAAACAGCGGCCTCAATGATGCTTGAAATATTGAATTTCCCTTTCGTGCTTTTTAGCCTCTTCCTGTGAATCGAATGTGCCGAGATTCCGGCGCTTGTGCGTATCCGGGTCAACTTTTCGTGAGTAAATGCGGTATTTGCCCGATTTTAATTTCCTGATCATAGTTTGTTAGTCTTATTACGATGATAACAAACCAAAGGGAGTGCTGGTTTGCATGCGGGCGTGGGACAGCAGCCCGTAGTCGGGAGACTACGGGCAACGGGGGTTGGTTTTGCCGGACCATTTCACAATCCCTTTTTTAGAAGGGATAACCCTATTCACCATCTTCGGCTTAGTGACTGAAAATTTGTCAAACAAGTTGTTCGTGCTGTTTCTTTAACTTTGTTCGTGGCACAGCCGGTTACTTCGCATATTTCTGATTTCAATACTGTATTGGAACAGCAGGGCTTCAGCTTCATTAAGATCGACAGCAATTCTACTGATGTACCGGTCTATAACAGAAAACACTTCTATAAAATTTCCCTGATAACCGGTAAAAGTATTATCCATTTTGCCGATAAGGAATTTGAGGCCGATGGAACGACGCTGTTTTTCGGGACGCCGTACATTCCATATGCCTGGGAATTTGTTTCGGAAAAGCAGGATGGATTTACATGCTTATTTGCCGAAAGCTTTTTAAAAGGACAAACTAACCGCTCTCAAAGTTTACAGGAGTCGCCGCTATTTAAAATTGGCGGCATGCCTGTTTTTACTGTCGGAGAAGAAAATGCGTTTATTACGACCGTCTTTCAAAAGATGTTTGATGAGCAGGACTCGGATTATGTTTTTAAAAACGAACTGATCCGCAATTATATAAACCTGATTATACATGAGGCGCTAAAAATGCAGCCTTCGCAAAGCTTTGTTAAACATACCGGGGCCTCATCCCGAATCGCGTCACTATTTCTTGAACTTTTGGAGCGACAGTTTCCAATCGAAAATATCGCTGCCCCGCTACAGTTAAGAACCCCGGGAGATTTCGCTGAACGTCTTGCTGTGCACGTAAACCATTTAAACCGTTCAGTAAAGGAGGTAACGGGAAAGCCAACCATTTACCATATCAGGGCGCGTATTGTTAATGAAGCCCGGGCATTATTGATTGATACCGATTGGAATATTTCTGATATAGCTTATGCACTCGGTTTTGAATATCCAAGCCACTTTAATAACTATTTCAAGCGAATTGCCGGAACGACTCCCAGGTCGCTCCGGTCAGAAAAAGTTTGAATCTTAATTATTGGTTTTCTACCAAATTGGGTGTTCGGATTAGGTGGTTTGCGTGAAGCCATAAAGAGGCATGGTTAGGTGGCTTAAATACAATGATTTTTTTGCTGCGCCGTTGACGCTTACGAGCGATAATACCCGCAAGGGCGAGGATAAAGAACGGAGTTCTTTTAAATAAAATGTCATTTCGAACGCCATCAGGCGGAGAAATCCTAAACGCTTAGCTTGTTGTAAAAGGTTTCTCCTCGTACCTCGTCGAAATGACATGGTTTTTATTGCCAAACCCGACGCATATTACCTTTCACCTTTATCCTTTTACCTTTCACCTCCGATTGCTATCTTGCGCTTGTTAACCAAATCCCGATGAAAAAACTTCTTGCTGTCGCGGCGCTGATGCTGCCGTTGTTTATCCATGCGCAATCAAAGAACGCCGCTCCTACGACATACGACCTGGTGATAGGTACCTATACTAAGGGCGAGAGCAAAGGCATTTATGTTTACCGTTTTTACGAGGAGACCGGCAAGCTGGCTTACCTGAGCGAGATCGACGATGTAAGCAACCCGTCGTACCTGTGCCTGTCGAAAGATAATAAGTTCATCTACGCGGTGAACGAGGATGGCAAGAACGGCGGTGTCAGTTCTTTTACGTTCGACCCCTCGGTGGGAACCATGAAGTTTTTGAACCGGCAAACATCGGCCGGGGCCGACCCCTGCTATATTTCAGTCGACGAGGACCGCAGGAACGTTTTTGTGGCCAATTATACCAGCGGCAGCCTGGCAGTACTGCCCATCAATAAAGATGGTTCGCTGCAGCCGCCTTCGCAGGTGATACAGGACCAGGGCAAAGGCCCCGACGCGAGCCGGCAGGAAGGTCCGCATATACATACCGCTTATTTTTCGCCTGATGAGAAATACCTCCTTTATACCGACCTGGGAACGGATAAATTGAATATTACCAGGTATCGTCCGTCCAAACCGCAGCCGCTGACACTCGAAGAAAGCGTGAGCGTGAAGCCCGGCAACGGCCCGCGCCACCTGGTGTTCTCGCCCGATCACAAACACCTTTACCTCGTGCAGGAAATGGGCAGCGCCATTAATGTGTATTCCTACGGCGGGGGCAAGGTAAAAGAGATACAGTCGGTTAAAATGCTGCCAAAGGATTTTAAAGGCACCAATGGCGCCGCGGCGATCAAGATAACACCCGACGGCAATTTCCTGTACGCCACCGATAGGCTACAAGCAAGCGCAATACTCGTTTATTCCATCAATCCTGAAACGGGGATGCTGACCTTTATGGAACGCGACGGCACTTATGGCTTAAACCCGCGCGATTTTACGATAGACCCCACGGGCAAGTGGCTGCTGGTAGCCAACCAGGACGGCAATAACATCATTGTATTCAAGATCAATCCCGGTACCGGCTCGCTGATCAGGACCGATAACCATATAGAATTGGGAAACCCGGTGTGTTTGAAGTTCGCGCCATCAGAGTGAGGTAAAAGGTAAAGAGGTGAAAGGCGAAAGGTTGCATCAAACTACCTGGGTATGTTTATACGGTTTATTACAGAATTCGTTAATGAAAGTGGCGATACCCAAACAGGCATATTCAACGCCTTAGCTTTCATCAGAGATCACCATGGAACACAAGATGACGACTGTTATAAGCTAAAACTTCTGACCGGCTGGTTTAATACTTACCTGGAAAAACCAGACCGGCTTTCAAAAGCCAAAAGCAAAAATCCGGCTGCAATTTCTTTATCCTGGTTTAAAGATTCAGCGAAATCGCATATAGACAAAATGCGTGAACTCGAAAAGATTTTAAGTAGCTATGGGCTTATTGTAGATACCGTTACGACGAAGAATCCGGGTTATATCGTATACGAGGATGATTATCAAATATCTGCGATACCTTTTAAAGGGGATGCCAAAAAGGTCTTGTAAGCATTAAAGTCAATAACTTCGTCAGGCTCCAACGTCGTTGGGTTGTCGTAAGTAAGTAGACTCATCGGCTTGGGGGTGACGACACCTTCAAGGCGGCAATCTATCAAACCCTTTTACCTTTCGCCTTTTTCCTTTCACCTCAAATTATCGCCTTACTGCGCTCGATCACCTCGTTATAATAGTTTTCGTAACGCGGCAGGATGATGGACAGATCGAATTCTTTGGCCCGGGCAAGAGCGTTTTCTTTAAAGGTTCTTAGTCTTTCGTCGTTGCTAAGGATATGGATGGCGCTTTCGGCCATACCGTCGATGTCGCCGACATCTTTCAGGTAGCCGGTAACACCGTCGACGTTTAGTTCGGGCAGACCGCCCGCATTCGATGTCACAACGGGCACTTTGCAGGCCATGGCTTCCAGCGCCGCGAGGCCAAAGCTTTCGGATTGGGAAGGCATCAGGAACAGGTCGGATACGGAAAGAATTTCTTCTATGGCGTCCTGTTTACCGAGGAAGCGAACATTGTCGTTCACGCCCAGGTCGCGCGCCATTTGTTCGCATTCCGAACGCTGCTCGCCATCACCGACCATCAGCAACTTGGAAGGAATTTTCTCCAGCACTTTGGCGAAAATTTTGATCACATCCGGGGTGCGTTTCACTTTGCGGAAGTTGGAAGTGTGGATCAGGATCTTTTCGCCCGCCGGCGCAATAGCTCTTTTGAAATGGTCCTTGGGTTTCAGGCTGAAGCGGGAAAGATCGACGAAATTTGGAATCACCCTGATCTCGTTCTCGATATCAAAGAATTCGTAGGTTTCCATCTTCAGGTTTTCTGAAACTGCAGTCACGCCGTCAGATTTGTTGATGGAGAACGTTACCACGGGGCTGTAAGTCCTGTCCTTGCCTACCAGCGTAATATCGGTGCCGTGCAGGGTGGTAACAACCGGGATATAAATGCCGTAAGTCAGCAATATTTGCTTGGCCATAAACGCGGCCGAGGCGTGCGGAATGGCATAATGCACGTGCAGTATGTCAAGTTTTTCAAACCGAACCACGTCAACCAAACGGCTGGCCAGGGCCAGCTCATAGGGCGGATACTCGAACAGCGGGTATTTGGACACCGCTACTTCGTGGTAAAAAAGGTTTTCCGAAAAGAAATCGAGCCTCGCCGGCTGATTATAGGTCACAAAATGCACCTGGTGGTCGCGGTCGGCAAGGGCTTTGCCCAGTTCGGTAGCGACCACGCCGCTGCCGCCAAAGGTGGGATAACAAACTATGCCTATTTTCATTACTTGTGCTCTGTTTTTCGGTGCTACAAGTTTAGCAGCTATTTAAGACAATAATGTTATTGCTATGTAAAGATATTCAGGGTACCGAATTTTGAATTTTGGATACCTTTCAATTACTCCGTTATTAATTCGAAATCCGATATTCGAATTGAAAGTGCGTTCCTCGGTTTCATGCCAACGTCTGTAAAACAACATATTTATTCAGTTGTTCAATACTAGCAGTTACCGGTACGCCGAAATTTCATTAACTTTGCATTACTAAGTCGACCGTATCGATAGTACCCCTCCCCCATGAAGCTAAGGCCAAAGATCATATTGTTTTGTTTATCCTCGCTGTTATTCATTGGTTGCGACCGGATAACCAAGGACCTGGCTAAGGACCACCTGATGTATCGCGAGCCGATAACCTATTTGCATAATACCGTTGTGCTGGAATATGTCGAAAATACGGGTGCGGCTTTAAGCCTGGGCGACAATCTTTCAAAACCGGTCAGCTTTTGGCTGCTGAGCGTGGCTCCGCTGATCTTCCTCGTTATACTGTTTATTTATGCGCTGCGCAAAGCCGAAACGTTGAGTAAATGGAAGCTTTTCGCCTTTTCGCTCATTTTCGCCGGCGGGGTAGGTAATATTATTGATCGGCTGGCTTACGACAGGCACGTAACCGACTTCATGAACGTCGGAATAGATAATGTGCGCACAGGGATATTCAACGTAGCTGATATGTGCGTTACCGCGGGCGTTATCATTTTGCTGTTTTCGTATTGGGAAAGGAAGCCTAAGGCAGAGGTCGGAAGTCAGAGTTCCGAGGCTTGAATTATTTTTTACACCATTTCTGGTATTTCGACATAACGTCTTCGTGCGATAACAATTCGCCTTGATCGGCCTGCGCCAGGCCCTCTTCAATTTCAGCTCTCTCGTCGTCGTCTATCTCGTCCCACCAGTCCACCTGCTGTTCTTTCTTCAATGCCACGAAACGCTTAATGATCGACGGCTCATTCAACCCGGCCAGCCACTGAATGAGATTTAATTTTTCAGCTTGAATATCCATATATCAAAATTATCAATAGAGTTTTGATATCGAAATACTATCCCATTGTCATATTTCGCATTTCCGGCTCTGGTCTTTGAATTGGCAAATAAAAAGCGTACCTTTGCGCCCGATTTGGCGATGTTGCCAGATTCGTTATTTTAATTCATGAACAACCCATTTATTGAACTGGGAATCCGTCATGAAATTGTTAATGCCATCTCTGATTTAGGATTTGAAAATCCTACGCCCATACAGGAGCAATCTATTCCTGTTTTGTTATCAGGCAGCAACGATTTTGTCGGATTGGCCCAAACCGGGACCGGCAAGACTGCTGCTTTTGGACTTCCACTGTTGGAACTACTTGATTTCGAAGAAAATCATCCGCAGGCGCTTATATTGTGCCCTACCCGCGAACTTTGTTTACAGATCACGAACGATCTGAAAAATTATGCCAAAAACACGCGCAACGTACACGTTGTGGCTGTTTATGGCGGTGCAAGCATTTCTGATCAGTTACACCAGATCCGCCGCGGCGTGCAAATTGTTGTCGCTACGCCGGGACGTATGCTGGATATTATCAACCGCGGAGCGATAAACTTCAGCGGTGTAAAATATGTCGTGCTGGACGAAGCCGAT
>JAFDZK010000217.1 GCA_018267005.1 Bacteroidota bacterium | reverse complement strand
CATAAGCGGGGCATGGCAATGATCGTGGATAGAGTCTTCGCTATGATCAGAAAGCCAACTTTTGCTTTTAAGCTTTCTTGACTGTCTTTGCAGGCTTCGATTCCGTTAATTCCGCCAGCACGGTCCGTCCGCCTTTTACCGCCTGGCCGATGGCTACATCAACTTTTGTTCCCAATGGCAGGAATACATCCACCCTGGAACCGAACTTGATAAAACCGAATTGCTGGCCCTGTTCCACTTCCTGTCCCTCTTTTACATACCATACAATGCGCCGGGCCATAGCGCCGGCTATCTGGCGGAACAATACGGTGACACCGTTCTTGTTCTCGATGGCTATGGTCGTGCGTTCATTCTCCGTGGATGACTTGGGATGCCATGCAACTAAGTATTTGCCTTTATGGTAGCGGAAATATTTCACGACGCCCGAAATGGGATTGCGATTGACATGCACGTTGATCGGCGACATGAAGATAGACACCTGTATGCGTTTATCCTTCAAATATTCGGTTTCTACGGTTTCTTCTATTACCACCACCTTGCCGTCGGCAGGGCAAAGCACGGTTTTTTCATCCGGGTCGATGCGGAATATCGGGCTGCGGAAAAACTGCAGGATGATCAGGAACAGCGCGCCGGATAAAATGTACGCGATCCACCGCAGCGTATGCGCTTCGGGCCAGTAAAAATGTATCGCGGCATTGACCACGAATATCAGCAGCACCACCAGCGCGATCGACGTATACCCTTCTTTATGGATAGTCATTTAAGGAATATTTAATGCTGCGAAGTTACAAAATTTGTAACTAAGTAAAGGTAAGCATATACTACGGGGGCGGCCAGCAGCAAGCCGTCAAAGCGGTCGAGCAGGCCTCCGTGGCCCGGCAGCAGCCCGCCTGAATCCTTCACGTTCAAACCTCGCTTGAACATGGATTCCGTCAGATCGCCGAGGGTGCCGACAATCCCGATGATAAGCGCCATCACCAGCCAATGCACCAGGGCCAGTTCCTTGTAAAACCGGCTAAGCACAAAAGCCGCGATACAGCATATCATTACCCCGCCGATAAAACCTTCCCAGGTTTTTTTGGGCGAATGACGTTCAAAAAGCTTATGACGACCAAAACCGACTCCGCATAAATAGGCGCCGGTGTCATTAGACCAGAGCATAACCAGGAATGCCAGCGGGAGGTGAAAATTGAAACCGCCGTAGCCGTCGAGGAATGCCAATGCATTAAAAAAGCAAAAGGGCAATACCGTAAATATCATCCCAAAGATTGTGTAAGCAATGTTGGTAAACGGCGAGGGCGAATGACTGAAAAGTTCCTGCACGAATATGGCCGCCACGCAAGGTACCAGCACTAACAGCAGGTAGTTTGCCGGCGGATCGCTGTTGTTTTGCGCCAGTATGGTAAATATCGCATAAAGCAATATGCCGCTGATCATACCCAATATCACAGCAGGCTGAATGTCGTTTTGTTTGATCAGTCGGTAAAACTCGAACAGGCTCAGGGCCGACAACAAGAGGTAGAAAACGGTGAATACAACCGGGCCCAGTAAAACTGAGCCGATCATGACTATGACAAAAAAGAAGCCTGTAATGGCGCGTGTTTTCATGAATTGATCTGGTTCAGGATCATGGCCTCGATGGCATCGCTAAAATCCTGCTGGTGAATATAAACTTCGATGTCGCCGAAGGTGCGGTGCGATGAGTCCTGTTTATTAAGTAATACAGTATCAATCTGGTTTTCGATCAGCATTTGCTTTACTATCTCGGCCTGGTAGTAGTTCGTCGACGTAAATATTCTAATCCAATTCTTCTCCATAGTGATGTTTCACCTGCCACCTTTTCGAAAGATACTGATACAGCAACAATAAAAGTACGGTAATTACAAAGCTAATCACATAACCGCTATTATTAAAAGTTTGCTGCTCGTCGGGATTGAGGCCGATCATTTTGTTCTGATACAAGTAGGTAACCACCACGGCCGTGCCATTGTTTACAAAATGTCCCCAAACCGCCGGCCAGATGCTGCCGCTCCAGGCTACAAAGTAGCCGAACAACACGCCGAGCAGCATGCGCGGTAAAAAACCGTAAAATTCCATGTGAAACGCGCTGAAAAGAATCGCCGTTACCCAAATAGCCACATGATAATTTTTGAACCACCGCACGAAGATGGTTTGCAGGCACCCCCTGAACAGGCTTTCTTCCACGATCGCGGTAAGCAGGCCTATGAACAAAAGGTTGAACAGCATGTCCCCAAAACTGTGCATTTGCATCATGATGTCGGAGAGTTTCTGCGCCGAGTTCTCGCTGTCTTTCATCCATTGCTCTAAACCCTTAAGGAATTTTGGCAGCACCATTTTTTGATTGATATTACCCAGGAACTCTATCAGCGGGTTAGCCATCATCATCGTGGCGAAAACCAAAACGATAAGCGTCCAGGGAAAATGAATATTCGTTTTAAGGTAGTTATCCGGGTCACGTACGATGAAATAGGAAAATATCAGCGGAGTAATAAGTATAGGGAAGGTTGTTCCTGTAAACTGGATGATCCATAACGACGTTTGCGTTTGCTGGGAACCCAGTTTGAGGTTACTGATGTCGATGAATGTGTTTAACCCGTATTTTGCCGCTACGATGGCGATACCGACAAAGCTGCCTATGATGATGGCCAATATCAGTATCACGATCAATATAGCAAACTGGTAGCCGGGATGAACTTGTTTATATAAGGTTGGCTTAGAAGGGCCTTCTGTCATAATCTGCGTTTAAATTCGTAATTTTGCGGCGGTTAAAGATAAGCCATGTCCGTACAAATCGGAAATATTGACCTCGGAGAATTTCCACTGTTGCTGGCGCCCATGGAGGATGTGAGCAATCCGCCCTTCCGTTATGTGTGCAAGCAGAACGGGGCCGACCTGATGTATACCGAGTTCATTTCGTCGGAAGGGTTGATACGCGATGCAGCCAAAAGCAGGCAGAAGCTGGATATTTTTGAGTACGAACGGCCCATCGGCATACAGATATTCGGCAGTGACATAGAACACATGCGCGAGGCTACCGAGATCGCCTCTCAGGTTAATCCAGACCTGATCGACATCAATTATGGCTGCCCGGTAAAGAATGTAGCCTGCCGCGGCGCCGGCGCCAGCCTGCTGCAGGACGTAGATAAAATGGTGGCTATGACCAAAGCAGTTGTTGAGGCGACGCATCTTCCTGTTACGGTTAAAACCCGTCTTGGCTGGGACGACAATACAAAGAACGTTTACACCGTAGCCGAACGTTTGCAGGATGTAGGCATCCAGGCGCTGACCATACACGGCCGTACACGCGCGCAGATGTACAAGGGGCTGGCCGACTGGACCCTGATCAGGGAAATCAAAAAAAATCCGAGGATAAAAATCCCCATTTTTGGCAACGGAGACATTGATTCGCCACAAAAAGCTGCGCAGTGGCGGCTGGAATACGAGGTCGACGGAATGATGATAGGCCGCGCGGCTATCGGTTATCCCTGGATCTTTCGCGAGATCAAACATTTTTTCAAGACCGGCGAATTCCTCGATAAACCCACGATTGCGGAGCGTGTAGATGCCTGCAAGACGCATTTGGAGCGATCGGTAGAATGGAAAGGGCCGAAAACCGGCATTTTTGAAATGCGCAGGCACTATTCCAATTATTTTAAAGGGCTCGATCATTTTAAAGAATACCGCACGAAGCTGGTTACCGCCGCGACCATGGCGGATATTCAGGAAATTTTATTTGACGTTGCTGAAGCCTACAGCGCCGAACTGGCTTAATATTTGAGTGAGAATAAGTATAATCTAACATTCACAGATTACTCATGATCACTACTATAACTGACGGCGTCAAGGTTTCAGTCGAAACTATCTACCAGCCGGAATATTCTAATCCCGCGAACGATCATTATATGTTCGCTTACAAAATTAGTATCGAAAACATGGGCTCCAACGCAGTGCAGTTGCTGCGGCGGCACTGGGAAATATTTGATTCGAACGGCGCCAAAAGAGAGGTAGAAGGCGAAGGGGTGGTAGGGCAGCAGCCGATCATCGAACCCGGAAGCACGCACGAATATGTTTCGGGCTGCAATCTTAAAACAGACATGGGCAGCATGCGCGGCGAGTACCAAATGAGCCGCCTGGTGGATAACGCGCTCTTTGATGTAAAGATTCCCGAGTTTTATCTTATTACACCATACAGGATGAATTAATCTTACCAAACCATAACAGAAAGCCCCCGGATCACTCCGGGGGCTTTTCTATTTCTAATCTATTTATTACCTATGCCTTTCACGTTCAGGCGGTTGTTGCCGCGGTTGGGGCTGCGGGCGTGGCTGTTGCCGTTGCTGCTGCATACGTTGTTGTTGTTGTTGTTGTGCCCGCTGCTGTTCTACACGCTGAGCCTGTAACTGCCGCTGCTGAGCCTGCTCCTGGGCGCGTTGCGCCTGTTGCTGGCGCTGCGCTTCCATTTGCTGCTGACGCGCAGCCTGCTGCGCCTGCTGCTGTTGTTGCTGGCGTTGCGCCTGGAACCTCTGTGCCTGCTGTTGTTCACGTTGTTGCTGCTGCATTCTTTGGGCCTGCATACGCTGCTGTTGTTGTTCAGCATTGACACGGGCTTGCTGCGCTCTCTCGTTGGCTGCATTCCTTGCCTGGTCTGCACGCTGGTTAGCGTTCATGCGTGCCTGCTCAGTTCTTTGGTTAGCAGCGTTTCTTGCAGCTTCCGCACGCTGACCGGCATTATTCCGTGCCTGTTGTATTCGCTGATCGGCCGCATTTCGCGTTTCAGCTGCGCGCTGGTTGGCGTTGTTCCGTGCCTGTTGTACCTTTTGGTTAGCTGTATTTCTTGTTTCCGCTGCGCGCTGGTTGGCATTGTTCCGTGCTTGCTGAACGCGTTGGTTTGCGTTGTTGCGGGCCTGCTGAACAACTGCGGCATTATGATTAGGCGCAGGCTTTACGTTGTGGGCAAAACGCTGCGGCTCGGGCCGGCGCATAGCCACTATAGCCGGACGGCCGTGGTTGGCTTTGGCAAACATGCTTCTGTCGTGGCTGGCTGCTTGTGCATAACTAACCTGCGTAGCTGTAGGCCGAACGTGATGTTCGTTCATGGCCCGCAATTGTTCGGGACGCGGCCTTGCCATTATGCCGCCGCTGCCTCCGTTGTAGCTCACGTGGTTATTCACAACAGTGTAATTCCGTATTACGGTGCGGTCGATATAAGTATTATGAATAATGGTACGGTTTACGTTCACGACGGCTGTATTGTAACGGAACTCGTGACCCGACCAGCCACCGCCGCAAAAGCCTATACCGAAGTAACCGCCTCCGTAGTTAACGTCCCCATAAAAGCCTACGTGCGGACCCCAATAACCGGTGTGATATACATAAACCCCGTCGTCATATCCCCAATAAGGAGGTGTCCATAACAGATCATAATCCGGAGGGGCCACCCAAACGCCCGGTACCCAGTAGTAGTCTTCTTCATCAGGATCCCAGGCCCAGTAACCCGGCTGCCAGATATACCCGTCGACCGGGCAGGCCGGCTGCTCGTAAACCGGCAGCGGCGGCGGCGCTATATCGGCGGAGATGTTGATCCCCACGCTTACTTGTGCTTGTATTTTGGGCGCGACTAACGCTGTAGCCGCAATAAATAATCCCAGTTTTAAGAATTTTTTCATTGAGGTAAATTTTAAACGTAAACAACTGAATAATAAAACAGTTTGCTTTTTCGGTTAGATCAAAATGGATGGGTTTGTATGAACCAGCTTCAATCTAAAGGAAAAGCCCATCTGTTTGACGGGCTTTTCTGCAATGAGTTTAATTATTGGTTTTTCTTTTTCTGGTTATCGTTTCCCTGGCTCGCATGCGGCGGATTACGCCTCTGGCTTTTATGCTGCTGCTGTGGACGAGGCACATTTTGCGCCGGCGGATTCGTGCGCGGAACATTGTTTACCGGCGGTTGATTCGCCTTTGGAACGTTGTTATTCACCGGCGGCTTGTTGTCATTATTTGCCGGCGGGTAATTCTTCGGAACTTCTTTTATTGGCGGCTGATCGGTATTGGTCCTTGGTGTGCGGTCAATTGGCGGAGGAGCTGTTTTTTGCTGATCATTGGCCGGCGGAGCAGCCGTTGGAGCCTCCTTTACCGGCGGCTGATTGGTGTTGGTTCTTGGCGCACGGTCGTTTACCGCAGGTGGGTTATTTTTTTGCTGACCGTTAGCCGGCGGCTGGTTGCCCGGTTTGTTGTCGTTCGCCCTGGTGTTATTTTTTGGCTGAACATTTTGGGAGAACCTATGCGGATCGGGGCGTGCAATCGAGATATTGGCCGGTTTACCATTGCTGGCTTTGGCAAACTGGCTGCGGTCCCGGCTGGCTGCCTGCCGGTAAGCTATCTGCTCGGTGGTAGGCGGAACATGGCGCTCGTGCATGGCCTGTTCTTCTTCCGGACGCGGGCGGGCAGTTACACCGCCGTTGCCGCCGTTGTAGCTCACGTGGTTGTTGACGATGGTTGTGTTATTGATCACTGTGCGGTCCACATACGTGTTATGCACAACGGTGGTGTTTACGTTAACCACCGCAGTGTTGTACCTGAAATGGTCGCCTTCCCATCCGCCGCCGGCAAAGCCGATGCCGAAAAAGCCCCCGCCGTAGTTAATGCCACCGTAAAAGCCAACATGAGGGCCCCAGTAACCGGGGTGGAAGATATATACACCGCTGTCAAATGCCCAATAACCCGGCGTCCACAACAATTCAGGCTCGGGCGGGGCAACCCACGTTCCCGGAACCCAGTAGTAATCTTCTTCGTCCGGGTCCCAGGCCCAATAGCCGGGCTCCCATAAATAGCCGTCAACAGGACAAGGCGGCTGGCTATATTCCGGAATTTCCGGCGGAGCGGTGTTAACCTGCACGCTTAGGTCCACATTTACCTGCGCGCGCGTTCGGGGTGCGAATAGCAACGTGCCGGCTGCTATCAGCAATGTTATTTTTAATAGGTTTTTCATAGATGCTCTTATTTGTAACAGGTATATACAAACAAGAGCGCAAAAGAGTTTGCTGCGTAGATCAGAACCGCTTAATCATCAATGTGATAGGCCTTTTTCAGGTCGGCTATCAAAGCTTTATTCCTTTTGAGAAGCGTATCTGTTGCAGACACTTTTCTTTCCATAAATCTTGAACGGGCGAGCTCGACGTATTGATTAAAGATCGACTTGTCATAGGTAAGCAGAGGAGGGTTGCTGGTCAGAAAAGCATTGATCTTTTTCCAGTCGCGGTTCTGGGGGTCGTGAGCATGTGACAGGTCGTTCGCCTGGCTGTTGTATTGGAATTCGAATATTTTCGCCCTGAGCATTCTTACCTCGCTGTAAAGAACGCGATCATTTTCTTCCATGGTCTGCATCTGCCGGCAAAGCTGGTCATAGCGGGCTACTTCGCGGGCTATCGATTTGTTGAAATACCTGATAGTGCCCGAACTTTTCATTTGCTGAAAGGTGGCGTCGTTCGGCGCAAAATAAGCGAAGGCTCCGCCAAACAAACCGTACCAATACAATTTTCCGGAAGGAATGCTTTTAACATCACCGGCAGTCAATAACTGCATAAGGGTATCCACATGTTTTGATGAAACAGCGTAATATGTCCTATAATCCCTCATAAATACGGTATCAGATGAAAGGTCGGCTACCATCGTCTCCGCATACTCTTTAGCCCTGCTGTGTTCGGTAATGCTTTCCCTGATGTTCTCAGCAATAAAGCCCATCATTACCGCTAAAAATATCATTAAGCCTTCCAGCAGATATTCTTTGAAACCTTTTTTTTCAACTTCGGGATGATGATGTACTTCCATGTATTCGGTTTTGCAATTGTGAGTTGGAGGCAGGCAGTTTGGA
>JAFDZK010000216.1 GCA_018267005.1 Bacteroidota bacterium | reverse complement strand
CGGTCCATTACACCCACATGAAGCTTTCTTGCCTCGAGATAGGCCTTATTTACGTCGGTGATCTCGTACTCGCCCCTCGGCGAAGGCTGTATGTTTTTAGCAATGCGAATTACATCGTTATCATAAAAATACAACCCGGGAACAGCGTATGAAGATTTGGGCTTCAAAGGTTTTTCTTCAATGGATAAGGCGTTATATTTTTCGTCAAACTCAACAACCCCATATCGTTCGGGATCGGAGACCTTGTACGCAAATATAGCTGCGCCATCCACATCGTTAAAGCTATGTACCAACGCGTCGAGCCCTGTACCATAAAAAATGTTGTCGCCAAGAATAAGCGCTACCTTGTCCTGGCCCACAAATTGTTCGCCTATCACAAATGCCTGCGCCAGGCCATTGGGAACTTGCTGAATTGCATATTCGAAGCGACAACCCAGTTCGTGGCCATCGCCAAGCAACCGTTTGAAACTATCATTATCCTCGGGCGTGGTAATGATCAATATCTCGCGGATGTCGGCCACCATCAGCACCGAAAGCGGGTAATAGATCATGGGCTTATCGTAAATAGGCATCAATTGCTTGCTAATGGCCTTTGTGATCGGGAAAAGCCGGCTGCCTGATCCGCCTGCTAAAATTATACCTTTCATTACCGTTTAAGTTTTCCGATGCAAGTTATCAGACTGTCCCGCCAATATGGGATGTCCAGGTCAAATGTCAGCTTTATTTTGGACTTGTCCATCACGGAATAAGCTGGCCGTATAGCGCGCGCAGGATATTCGGATGTGCGCAGTGGTCGCGTCTTTATTTTAGTTTCAGAAATATCGAAAATAGCTTTGGCAAAATCATACCAGGATGACACACCTTCGTTGCTGTAATGATAAATACCGTAGGCCTCTTTGCCGCTTGATATGATGTTTAAAATACATTTTGCCAGGTCCATGGCGTAAGTGGGCGTGCCAACCTGGTCGGCGACAATTCCCAATTCCTCTCGTTCAGAGCCAAGCCTGAGCATGGTTTTTACAAAGTTGTTCCCATGCTCTGAATAAAGCCAGCTGGTACGGATGATATAATATTTTTTAAGGATATCAATTACAGCGCGCTCACCTTCCAATTTGGTCAGGCCGTAGACATTAACAGGCTCTGCAATGTCTTGCTCAGTAAGCGGCACTGGTTTGTCGCCTTTAAAAACAAAGTCGGTGGAGGTATGAATTAGCAGTGAATTGTATTGACGACAAAGCTCTGCGATATTTTCAACGCCGGTTTTGTTGATCGCCCGGGCTTTATCAACGTCGTCTTCCGCTTTATCGACGGCAGTATAAGCCGCACAGTTAATACAGCAAGCCGGCCTGTAGGTTTCGAAAATTTCTTTTAATGCACCGGGATTTAAAATATCAGCTTCGTGTTCAGGGGGAAAAAAGATATTGGCAATATTCTTTTCCGCAGCAACTGCTTTCAAACATTGCCCTAATTGACCTGACGCGCCGAAAACCACGGTATTGTCCATTCGCTTAATTATAGTTTGTCCCTGATACCGTCAAGGTTAGGGAGTTCAATATCCTTCGCCGCAACGATTAGCTGGTCGTGCGGCAATAGCCAATCTATCGCCAGTTCCGGATCCGCGTAGTTGACGCCCAGCTCGGCATCCCGGTCGTAATAGTTATCGCATTTGTATTGGAACATGGCGCCGTCACTTAACACCACGAAACCGTGAGCAAACCCGCGCGGTATCAGCAATTGAAGAAAATTGTCCTCCGAAAGCTTAACACTGTAATGTTTTCCGAAAGTTTTTGAACCCGGGCGCAAGTCGACAGCTACATCCAGCACTTCACCTTTCAACACCCGCACCAGTTTGGTCTGTGCCGAAGCGCCTCTTTGCATGTGCAGGCCCCGTAACACACCTTTTTTCGACCAGGATTGGTTATCCTGAACAAAAGGGATTGTGTGGCCCGTCATCTCTGAAAATTTGCGTTCGTTATAGCTCTCGAAAAAGAAACCGCGCTCGTCTTTGAAAAAAGCAGGTTCAATAACAATGCAGCCCTCGATGGGCGTGGAATAAATCTTCATAAAAATACTGCTCTATACCCCTTTAGCCCTGTGCGACAGAAAATCTTCGTAAGCCAACTTGATGCCTTCCGGCAGTTCGACCGTGTGCTTCCAGCCTTTACTGTGCAGTTTGGTGACGTCCATTAGTTTACGCGGTGTTCCGTCAGGACGTGAAGTATCAAATTTGATCTCGCCCTGGTAGCCGATAATGTCTTTGATCAATAGGGCAAGGTCTTTTATCGAAATGTCTTCCCCCGTGCCGATGTTCACCAAACCTTCTTCATTATAGTTTTGCATCAGGTAATAACAAGCCTCCGCCAGGTCGTCGGCAAACAGGAATTCCCTTTTGGGCGAACCTGTGCCCCAAATTGTCACTTCAGGCAAGTTTTGCACTTTGGCTTCATGAAAACGGCGGATCAACGCAGGCAATACGTGCGAATTTTCCGGGTGATAGTTATCGTTATAACCATAAAGATTGGTCGGCATTACAGAAATATAATTGCAGCCGTATTGAGCGCGGTAAGCGTCGCACATCTTTATACCGGCTATTTTGGCAATCGCATACGGCTCATTGGTCGGTTCGAGCAACCCCGTAAGCAGGTATTCTTCCTTCAGCGGTTGCGGCGCCATTTTAGGATAAATACAGCTCGACCCGAGGAACATCAGCTTTTTAACTCCATTAAGGTACGATGAGTTGATGATATTGTTTTGTATCTGGAGGTTATCATACAGAAATTCGGCGCGATAAGTATTATTGGCCACAATGCCGCCAACCTTTGCGGCAGCAAGAAACACATAATCAGGCTTTTCGGCAGCAAAAAAGTCGGCAACATCGGCCTGGTTGCGCAGGTCGAGCTCAGACGATGTACGGATAACGATATTTGAAAAACCTTCTTTTTGCAGTTTGCGGTATATGGCCGAACCCACCATACCCCGATGGCCTGCAATGTATACCTTCGCGTTTTTTTCCATAGATAGAAGTAAGCTTTAAATGTTGAATATCTAATTTTGTAATCCTTATTTTTTTTCCGACTTCCGACTTCCGACTTCCGACTTCCGACTTCCGACTTCCGACTTCCGACTTCCGACTTCCGACTTCCGACTTCCGACTACGCCTGCCCCATCGTTCCGCCGAAATTCATCGGAAAGCCGCTTTGTTCAGGTTGTGATTTTATCCGGCCGTTTACGGATTCAAACTTCTCAATGTTGTCCTGTATAGCTGTCAGTAATCGTTTTGCATGTTCGGGTGTCAGTACGATCCTCGACTTCACTTTAGCCTTCGGCACGCCGGGCATAACGCGAATAAAATCGAGCACAAACTCGGTATTGGAATGGGTGATAATGGCCAGGTTTGAATAAACGCCTTCCGCAATCTCTTCAGAAAGCTCGATATTCAACTGATTTTCATTTTGTTCTTCCATAGCACGAAAATAGTAAAGCCTTCCATTTACATAGAAGGCTTTACAAAATTATTTAAATTATTTGATTAAGCTTCAACTTCCTCGGTTTTTGAAGCCATCAGGCGGTCGAACTCTTCCTGCGAACCTACGCGGATATTCTCGTACTGGCGCATACCGGTTCCCGAAGGGATCAGGTGGCCGACGATCACGTTCTCTTTCAGTCCGAGCATGTGGTCCTTCTTGCCTGCGATTGCCGCCTCGTTCAGCACCTTGGTGGTTTCCTGGAACGACGCAGCCGAAATGAACGACTTGGTGCCCAGTGACGCACGGGTAATACCCTGCAGCAGCGGGCTCGAAGTTGCGGGGATAGCATCCCTCACTTCAACCAGCTTCATGTCCTTACGCTTCAACACTGAATTCTCATCGCGAAGCCTTCTCACCGAAACGATCTGGCCGGGTTTCAGCGTGGTCGAATCGCCAGCTTCAACAACAACCTTCTTGTCGAATATTTCGTCGTTCTCCATCATAAAGTCCCAGCTATCCACGGCTTCTTTTTCCAGGAAGCGGGTATCGCCCGCATCTTCGATCTGCACTTTCTGCATCATCTGGTGAACGATCACTTCAAAGTGTTTATCGTTGATCTTCACACCCTGCAGACGGTAAACTTCTTGTATACCATTTACCAGGTATTCCTGTACGGCAGCCGGGCCTTTGATAGCCAGTATGTCGGCAGGCGAGATAGAACCGTCAGACAATGGCATACCAGCCTTCACAAAGTCGTTATCCTGTACCAGGATATGTTTCGACAGCGGAACGAGATATTTCTTTATTTGTCCGTCTTTCGACTCAATGGTGATCTCGCGATTACCGCGTTTCACACCGCCAAGCGTTACCACACCGTCAATTTCCGTTACAACAGCCGGGTTCGACGGGTTACGCGCTTCGAACAATTCGGTTACGCGTGGCAGACCGCCGGTGATGTCACGCGTTTTGCCCGTTGAACGAGGAATTTTCGCAATAACCTCGCCGGTTTTGATCTTATCTCCTTCGTCGACAGCAATGTGCGCACCCACCGGTATATTATACCCTTTGATGAGGTTACCCTTATTGTCAACAATCTGGATAACAGGATTCTTGGTTTTATCGCGCGTATCGATGATCACTTTTTCGCGGTGTCCGGTTTGCTCGTCCGACTCTTCACGGAAGGTAATACCCTCCAATACAGCCTCGAATTGTGCGTTACCCGAGAATTCGGATATGATCACAGCGTTATAAGGATCCCATGAACAAATGCGTTCGCCGCGGGTGATCTTGCTGCCATCCTTCACATACAGGTATGACCCGTATGGAATGTTGTTGGTCATGATCACTTTGTTGCTGCCCGGCTCGATGATGCGGAACTCGCCCGAACGGCCAAGTACTACTTCCACGGGGCCTTCTTCTGTTTCGTAAGGCACGGTACGAACGTTCTCAAATTCGATGATACCGTCGAAACGAGCATTGATCTGCGACTCAGCAGCGATGTTCGATGCGGTACCACCCACGTGGAAGGTACGCAGTGTAAGCTGGGTACCAGGCTCACCGATCGACTGTGCAGCGATCACACCAACAGCCTCACCAATCTGCACACGCTTACCGCTTGCCAGGTTACGGCCATAGCACAATGCACACACACCGCGTTTGCTTTCGCAGGTCAGTACCGAACGTATCTCGATACCTTCCAGCGGCGAATTTTCTATTTTCTTGGCTATTTCTTCGTCAATATCCTGCCCTGCCGATACCAATAATTCGCTGGTGATCGGGTCATGTACGTCCTCCAGGGAAGTACGGCCCAAAATACGGTCAAACAATGGCTCAACGATATCCTCGTTGTCTTTCAGCGCAGTAGTATAAATACCTCTCAATGTACCGCAATCCACGTCACCAACAATCATGTCCTGTGCAACGTCGTGCAAACGACGGGTCAGATAACCGGCGTCGGCTGTTTTCAGCGCCGTATCGGCCAAACCTTTACGTGCACCGTGAGTCGAGATGAAGTATTCCAATACCGACAGGCCTTCTTTAAAGTTTGAAAGGATCGGGTTCTCGATGATCTCACCGCCCGAGCCTGATTTCTGCGGCTTGGCCATCAGACCACGCATACCTGCCAACTGACGGATCTGTTCTTTCGAACCACGGGCGCCTGAATCCAGCATCATGTACACCGAGTTGAAACCCTGGTTGTCGGTCGACAATATCTCCATCACGTTTGCTGTCAAACGGTTGTTGATACGGGTCCAGATGTCGATGATCTGGTTGTAACGTTCGTTGTTTGTAATGAAGCCCATGTTGTAGTTGTTCATTACCTCTTCAACTTCCTTCGAAGCCTGTTCGATCAGGTCAACCTTCTGCGCCGGAATGTTCAGGTCTTTCAGGTTGAACGACAAACCGCCCTGGAAGGCCATCTGGAAACCTAATTCCTTGATGTCGTCCAGGAACTGGGCCGCGCGCGCCATCCCGGTAACTTTCACTACTTCACCGATGATGTCGCGAAGCGATTTCTTGGTCAGCAGTTCATTAATAAAACCAACTTCAACCGGTACATGCTGGTTGAACAGCACGCGGCCTACGGTGGTCTCAATCAGCTTGTTAACGATGTTGCCGTCGCGCTCCTTCACATTGGCCTTCACCTTGATGAAAGCGTGAAGGTCGACGCGCTTCTCGTTAAAAGCAATGATCACCTCTTCAGCCGAGTAGAATGCCAGGCCTTCGCCTTTTACCACGCGCTGTGCATCAGTTTTACGGCCTTTGGTAATGTAATACAAACCAAGCACCATGTCCTGTGAAGGTACGGTGATCGGGGTACCATTGGCCGGGTTCAAAATGTTATGCGACGCCAGCATCAATATCTGGGCTTCCAGTATAGCGGCATTACCAAGCGGTACGTGCACAGCCATCTGGTCACCGTCAAAGTCGGCGTTGAACGCCGTACAGGTCAACGGGTGCAATTGGATCGCCTTGCCTTCAACCAGCTTAGGCTGGAAAGCCTGGATACCCAAACGGTGCAGCGTAGGCGCACGGTTTAGCAATACCGGGTGACCTTTTAATACGTTCTCCAATATATCCCAAACGATCGGGTCCTTACGGTCCACGATCTTTTTGGCTGATTTTACAGTTTTTACCACACCACGCTCGATCATCTTGCGGATGATGAACGGTTTGAACAACTCGGCAGCCATATCCTTAGGTAAACCGCATTCGTGCAATTTGAGGTTCGGACCCACGACAATTACCGAACGGGCCGAATAGTCGACACGTTTACCAAGTAAGTTCTGACGGAAACGGCCCTGTTTGCCTTTCAGAATGTCTGAAAGTGATTTCAGTGCACGGTTACCTTCGGTTTTCACCGCATTTACCTTACGTGAGTTATCAAACAGCGAGTCGACAGCTTCCTGGAGCATACGTTTTTCGTTACGTAAAATCACTTCAGGCGCTTTGATCTCGATCAGTCTTTTCAGACGATTGTTACGGATAATAACACGACGGTAAAGGTCGTTTAAGTCCGATGTCGCAAAACGGCCGCCTTCTAATGGCACCAACGGGCGCAGTTCGGGCGGGATAACCGGAACGATCTTTACGATCATCCACTCAGGGTTATTTTCGATACGTGATTTTGCATCACGGAAAGCCTCTACAACCTGCAGGCGCTTCAAAGCTTCGTTTTTACGTTGCTGAGAAGTTTCGTTGGCCGCCTGGTGACGAAGATCATAGGACAACTGATCTAAGTCGATACGCCTCAGCAATTCTTCCAAAGCTTCGGCACCCATTTTGGCAACGAACTTCTGGGGATCTTTATCATCAAGATACTGGTTTTCTTTCGGCAGCGTGTCCAATACATCCAGGTATTCTTCCTCCGTCAGGAAATCCATCTGCGAAATACCGTCGGCTTCCTTAATACCCGGCTGAATAACCACATACCTTTCGTAGTAAATGATCAAATCCAGCTTTTTCGTAGGAAGACCAAGCAGGTAGCCGATCTTGTTAGGCAATGAACGGAAATACCAAATATGGGCAACCGGAACAACCAGGTTGATATGTCCCATACGTTCGCGGCGAACTTTCTTCTCGGTTACTTCCACACCGCAGCGGTCGCACACAATACCCTTGTAACGGATACGCTTGTACTTGCCGCAATGGCATTCATAATCTTTAACAGGACCGAAAATACGCTCGCAGAACAAACCGTCACGTTCAGGCTTGTATGTCCTGTAGTTGATGGTTTCCGGCTTTAAAACCTCACCGCTCGAACGCTCCAGGATGGATTCAGGCGAAGCCAGGCTGATGGTGATCGAGGTGAAGTTACTTTTGATTTTATTATCCTTTTTGTAAGACATAGTCTCCTTTGTTTTTCTGTTTGTTGAAAAGTTGAAATGTTGTAAAGTTGAAATATTTAGCAGGAATTAACCCTACAACATTCCAACCTTACAACTTTACAACA
>JAFDZK010000215.1 GCA_018267005.1 Bacteroidota bacterium | reverse complement strand
GCGCTCATAACCGATGCCATGCGCGCGGCCGGTATGCCTCCGGGAGAGAGTACGCTGGGCAGCCTTAAGGACGGTACAAAAGTGATCGTGGAGGATGGTGTAGCCAAAATGCCCGATCGTACGGCTTTTGCGGGAAGCGTTGCGACGTTCGACCGCCTGGTCAGGACAATGGTCAATGTCGCTGATGTGCCGCTGATCGAGGCCGTAAAAATGGCGTCAGCCGTTCCTGCCCGGATCATGCATATTGAGGATCGGAAAGGATCGTTAGAAGAAGGAAAGGATGCAGATATCGTGATATTTGGCGACGATATCCAAATCGATAAAACCATCGTCGGCGGTAGAATAATCTATGAAAGAATTTAATATTGATCGCCTGGAAGTCAGGATATATGACGATAGGGTAAATATGGGCCGTGAGGCTGCTGATTTGGTATGCAAGAAAATAACTGAATTGCTTGCCCAAAAAGAATTTGTCAACATCATCTTCGCCGCCGCACCGTCGCAGAATGAGTTTCTTGGTGCTCTTATAAAAAATCCGGCGGTAGATTGGACCCGCGTTAATGCCTTCCACATGGACGAATACATCGGTCTGGCTGAAAATGCACCACAACGGTTCGGCTTATTTTTGAACGATAAGCTATTCGGGCATTTGCCTTTTCATACTGTCAGCTATATCGACGGCAATGCCGACCCTGTGACAGAATGCGGGCGATATGCGGAGTTGTTATCGGAATTTCCGCCGGATATCGTGTGCATGGGTATAGGCGAAAACGGACATATTGCTTTTAACGATCCGCATGTGGCTGATTTTAATGATCCGCTGTTGGTTAAAGTGATTGATCTTGACCTGGCATGTCGTCAGCAGCAGGTGAACGACGGATGTTTTAGTAATTTGAATGACGTGCCCAAACATGCTATCACGCTGACTGTCCCGGCGTTGATGTCGGGCAAATCTGTTTACTGCATGGTTCCAGGCAAAAACAAAGCAAGGGCGGTTCATGACACGCTGCAGAACGCGATTGACGAGCGATGTCCGGCCTCAATACTGAGGAACCACCCGGATGCTATTTTATTTTTGGATGAAGACAGCGCCGGAATGTTAAATTTATAGGATAAAAATCAAGCTATGACAAACGAGAATAACAGCTCCGATGGGATCACCCGGCGAAAATTTATTCAAAACGCCGGTATTGCTGCTGGTGCGGGAATGGTATTATCCATGCCACTTGCAGCCAGCGCGGTTGGCTTTCTGAAAACGGACGGACCCATGACGGTGAAGCAGATCATGGATAAATTTATTGCCGAAGTAGGTGCCGGTAATATTCCCAACACGGTTGACACGCTGAAATCGGGCAGCCCGGACACGGTGGTGACCGGTGTTTTGACGACGATGTTTGCTACCATCGATATGATCCGAAAGGCCATTGACCTGGGCGCCAATTTTATTATAGCCCATGAACCTACATTCTATAATCACCAGGATGACACCGGCTGGCTGAAAAACGACGACGTTTATCGATACAAAGCCGACCTGCTGAAAGAACATAATATAGCTATCTGGCGCAACCATGACTATATTCATACGCATAAGCCCGACGGCGTGACGAAGGCACAATTGGAGCAACTGGCCTGGAAGCAGTATTCCGATAAGGAGATTCCCAATATTCTTACTATGCCTGCTGCGCCCCTGCAGGATATCGTAAAGCATGTCAAACAAAAGCTGAATATCGACATGGTGCGCTATGTCGGCGATCCTGAGCAGATTTGTAAACGTGTGTTGTATATGCCCGGCGCTGCCGGGGGCATGCGGCAAATACAAAGCATTGAGAAAGTAAAGCCGGATGCAGTGTTCTGCGGCGAGATATCCGAATGGGAAACCGCTGAATATGTACGCGACGCTCGCGCCAAAGGCGATAACTTATCACTGGTAGTGATGGGACATATTGCCAGCGAGGAATGGGGCTCGCAATTTATGCTGGAGTGGTTGAACAAAAATTTTCCGAACATTAAGGCCACGCATATTTCGCCGGGAAATTCGCTGAAATTTATGTAATGGAAATTCGATATCGCATAGCCACCGAAACCGATATCCCTTCGCTTGCCGGATTACGTGCGTTAACACGCGGCACTGTAGAGGGATGGGCGCCTTATATCGCCGGTTACATGGAGGGTATCAATAATCCGCAAAAGGCGTTAGCGCCGCGCGCGGTTTATGCGGCTATGGACGATGAAAAGGTAGTTGGTTGGATTGCCGGCCACCTGACTAAACGCCTGGGCTGCGATGGAGAATTACAATGGATAGATGTAGCGCCGGAATACCGGCGAAAAGGCATTGCTTCTGAATTGGTAAAGTTGTTGGCCGGTTGGTTTGCCGGGCAAAATGCAAGTAAAATATGCGTCGATCCCGGGAATGATGATTCGCGAAAATTTTATGCCGCCAATGGCGCCGAAAACCTTAACCAGCATTGGATGTACTGGGAGGATATAACGATCCTGGTCGAATAAAGCTCATCAAAACCCCATTAACCCGATAGTCTTGGCCGCTATTTCCAAAATTATTAGCGATTTAGCGGCGTTTTTCCGATTATTGCACTCCTGTTAAAATTTATCATGTTCGCATTCAAATATTTGCGGACGGAATGGAGTTATCAATAAAATGACCGGATCGCGACGCCACATCGAAATCATGGATACTACGCTAAGGGATGGTGAACAAACCAGCGGCGTATCCTTCTCGGCTTCTGAGAAGCTGACCATAGCTCAATTACTGTTGACCGAAGTTAAGGTTGACCGGATCGAGATTGCGTCGGCCAAGGTATCGGAGGGCGAATTCCAGGCGGTGAAGAAGATCACCGAATGGGCGGAGGCCAATGGTTTTATCGACAGGATAGAGGTGCTGACCTTTGTCGACGGCGAAGTCTCGGTCGACTGGATGCGGCGGGCGGGGGCAAAGGTAATGAACCTGCTTACCAAGGGCTCCCTGAATCATTTGACCTACCAGTTAAAGAAAACGCCGGAGCAGCATTTTAAAGAAGTGGCAGCCGTGATCGCTTACGCGAACAAACACGGCATCGAATGCAATGTATACCTGGAGGACTGGAGCAATGGCATGCGCCATTCGAAAGAATACGTTTACCAATACCTGGATTTCCTTGTAAAACAACCCATTAAAAGAATATTATTGCCTGATACTTTGGGTGTGCTGATCCCATCGGAGGTGAAGGAATATTTAACGCCTATCATTCAGAAATACTCCGACATCCATTTTGATTTCCACGCGCATAACGATTACGACCTTGGCGTAGCCAATGTTTTGGAGGCTGTAGAAGCCGGCGTAAAAGGACTTCACCTGACCATTAACGGTATGGGCGAGCGCGCCGGTAACGCACCGCTGGCAAGCACGATTGCGGTGCTGAATGATTTCGTGAAGGACGTTAAAACCTCCGTCGATGAAAAGTCACTGTACTCGGTAAGCAAGCTGGTGGAAACTTTTTCGGGATTCCGGATACCCGCAAACAAACCGGTGGTAGGCGAGAATGTGTTTACCCAAACTGCCGGTATCCATGCCGACGGCGATAAAAAGAACAACCTGTATTTTAACGATCTGATGCCCGAACGTTTCGGCCGCGAGCGTAAATATGCACTCGGCAAAACCAGCGGCAAGGCTAATATTGAAAACAACCTGGCACAACTGGGTATCCGCCTGTCTGACGCCGATCTGAAAAAAGTAACCCAGAAGATCATTGAACTGGGCGACAGGAAGGAAGTGGTCACCCAATCCGACTTGCCCTATATTATATCCGACGTATTGGACAGCAGCGCCATCGAAGAAAAGGTACAAATCGAGAACTATGTGCTTACGCATTCGAAAAACCTGCGGCCGTCTGCAACGATCAAAGTCAATGTGAACGGCGAAGTGTTCGAAGAGCATGCCCAGGGAGATGGGCAGTACGACGCATTTATGAATGCGCTGAAGGCTGTCTACCAGAAAAAGAAAGTGGTGCTGCCCTTGCTGACCGACTATGCTGTACGCATTCCCCCGGGTGGTAAAACCGATGCTTTGTGCGAGACGATCATTACCTGGGAATTCAGCGGCAAGGAGTTCAAAACCCGCGGCCTCGACAGCGACCAGACGGTTTCGGCTATTAAGGCTACCCAAAAAATGCTCAACCTGATTTGAGCGGGCTCTATTAAAATTTGGCATAGGGATGAAAACGGCAGGCTTATCGCTAATTCTTGCGGTTTTGTCATTTTGGCAGTATTGTGTCAGTTCGTTGAGGCGTCTAAAACTGCGACTTTTTGTCAGTTTCAGATGGAGGTGACAAAATGTCAAGAAAAAATATTTTGTGGCTCGTTCCGGGATTATACGCCTACTCGTTTACCCATTTTATTTAAAAAAACCGCCCGGGAAAGTAATTTTTAGACTGGATAACGGTGATATTCCAGCTTTCTAAGCGAAATTTTTTGATTTAAGTGTGATTTTCACACCAAACTACTCCAATTTTCCATGTTGCCGGCTTTTTTTTGATAAAGAGGAATAATTGCCATTCCGGCAGTAATTTTTTTTGTGTACTAATTCATCTGGCAAAAAAAATCGCTGATCTAATTCTAACTTTTTATGTATCTCCAAAATTCATAAAAAACTTTTTTTCACATTTTGGGGGCGAGACGGCGCTGAAAATCATTGGCATATAATTAGCGCATGTGCGTCCGAAAGAATGAAATATCGCGCTGGCCATCAGTCAATATAAGTTCTGAAAAGACAATAATTAATCACTTAAAAAAACAAAGTCATGGTAACCGTTTTAGAAGTTGCTCTTTTGTTAGCTATTATAATCGTTCCTTTGATCCCTGCAAAAAACAGCGCAAAGGTTAAGTAGGCATTAGTTAGTTAATGATACAAAAGGGACAGGTTAAGCAACTTGTCCCTTTTTTATTTAGTCGGTTTATCCGGCTGTGACTTGGAAAAATACTTTTCTAAATTGTACCTGCCAATTTTTACGACCATGAACCGGTATAAATGTTTATTGATGCTGACCCTCGGCGTCATTTCGTGTAAAGTGTTTGCCCAACAGGCGCCCGACAGCAATTATATGGTGCGCGGATTTGTTATCGCCGCGCCGAAACCAAGCGGACTGGATGATTTTATAAAATTTATTAACGGGGAACTCGCTCCGCGTAAAGTGAATACGCTTATACTGCGCGTCGATTTTAATTATGAATATAAAAGCCACCCTGAATTGCGCGACTCTGCAGCCTTGTCCAGGCGTGAGGCAAAAAGGATATTGGAGGCTTGTAAAAAGAATGGCATCGCCATCATTCCGCAGATCAACCTGCTGGGCCACCAATCATGGGCGGCGAAGAACAATAAACTGCTGCAGGTTTATCCCGAATTTGACGAAACGCCCTGGGTTGCCATGCCCGCCCCTAAGGATTACAAGTGGCCCAACGCCGATAACCTGTATTGCAGAAGCTATTGTCCCCTGCATCCCGGAGTTCACAAAGTAGTGTTCGACCTGGTGGACGAAATAATGGATGTATTCGAAGCCAAAGCTTTTCACGCGGGAATGGACGAGGTGTTTTACCTGGGCGAGGATAAATGCCCGCGTTGCGCCGGACGCGATAAGGCTGTGCTGTTTGCCAACGAAGTGCAATTGATACGCGATCACCTCGCAGAAAAAGGCGAAGAGCTTTGGATATGGGGCGATCGGTTAATCGACGGACGGGCCACCGGCATAGGCGAATGGGCAGCAAGCTACAATGATACTTATCGCGCGATCGATATGATTCCGCGCGATGTGGTTATCTGCGACTGGCAATATGACGAAGATAACCAAACGGCGGTTTATTTTGCCCTGAAAGGCCTTAGAGTAGTTACCTGTACCTGGAACCAGCCAAAGGTTGCCGTTCAACAGGTTGAGGACCTCTATCGCTCCAGGGCTACAACAGGTAAGGTCATGCGGGGGCGTTTTTACGGCATCGCCGAAACCATATGGTCGCTGCCGCCTCAATTCTTTGGCGGGTATTACGGCAAAGCGCTTAATTCGAACGCTGAAAACACACCCTGGAATACGTTTAGGGTGATGTATGATAAAATGGCTCAGTTGGATGGGGCCGGAAGTACAAAATAAGCTTCAAAATCTTAGCTTTGAAATTCGATGACTAAAGCCAGATACCGGGTGCTAAATCACCTGCAGCAAAACAGGCTGAATCCGAAATTGAAAATTCGAAACCTGACATCCAAAAAATGGAAGTACACCATCATCCCCGCTTAGACCACCAGGAGGCCAGGCCCTGGAAGGAATACCTGCTGGAAGGCCTCATGATTTTTATTGCAGTGATGCTTGGCTTTCTTGCCGAGAACATAAGGGAAGTGATCACCAACAACGAGCATGCGCGCGAGCTGACCGGGCAACTGGTGCGCGACCTGAAAGTAGATACGAGCCAGTTGAACGCTGTGTACAAGGGAGAAACCGCTATTGTTAAAACCAACGACACCTTGTTCAGGCTTTTACAGCAGCCTATGGATAAGATCGATATGAGGAAACTGCAGCAACTGATCGTCGACTCGCATAGCCTTTGGATATTCCATCCGTCGATGGGGGCTATCGGCGCTATTAAAAATGAGCTGCACCTGAAACAATTCGCTAATTCGAAGATCATCAGCTTCATCGCTAATTATGAAAGGCATGCCGAACTGTTACGCACCATACAGGATATTACGCTGCAATACCAGCGCAATTATTTCGACCCCTTTATGGCGCAGCATTTCACCCCGGCAAATATGGACAGCGCTTTCGGCGATAAGCCAGCATTAACCGCACAGATGCGGAACCTGACGCAAGCCGACCTGACCCTGCTTGCCGCGCAAATGGTTTTGATCAGGATCAATACCAGGGAGCTTTTACGCGACAATAAATATGTCGCCGATGATGCGGTGAATATGCTTAACTATGTAAAGGAACGCTATCACCCGAAAGAATAGCGTAACGGAAAAGCAATTATTTACCCGTCGTGAACAGAATGCGCCGGATTTGCGTTCTTCAATTGTATGAAAAAGCTCATCAGCATTTCAATTTTCACCCTGATCGCATGCACCGCGTTGTCACAACCCAAACGACCGCTTATTGCATTCGCAAGTGATACCCAGGCGCCGATGTGGGAGGAGAAAATATGGCTGAAGTCGAATCACAACCTGAAAGCCACTGAAATGATATTTGAGGATGTTAACAAAGAACATCCGTCTGGTTTTTTCATTTTAGGCGATGTAGTATCCTTAGGGTACAAGAACAAAGCATGGGTGGCCGTTGATAGCTATATAAAGCAATGTGCTAAAGACTCGATACCTGTTTATGCTACCCTCGGTAACCACGAAGTAATGTTTAACGCCAAACGCGGAACCGCTAATTTTAAGTTGAGGTTCCCGATGTATAACCCGTCGGGCTATACAGAGGTTATTGACTCGATAGCTGTAGTGCTCGTAAATTCCAATTTTACAAAGATGACGACAGCGCAAATTCTCGCGCAGGACAACTGGTACAACCATGCTATCGGAAAGCTGGATAGCGATGCCTCGGTCAAATTCATCATTGTGGGTTGTCATCACTCGCCCTATACCAACAGCCGCATTGTAAAACCATCGATGGCAGTGCGTCAAAACTTTGTTCCGGCTTTTATCAATTCCAAAAAATGCGTACTTTTTCTGTCGGGCCACTCGCATAATTTTGAGCGGTTTTATATGCAGAATAAATGCTTCCTGGTTATCGGCGGTGGCGGCGGCCTGCACCAGCCCTTATACACGAAGGAATTAACGCATGATCTTGCTGCCGCCTATAAGCCTGCATTTCATTATTTGCTCGTCAGGCGTTACCAGGATAGCTTGCAAGTGGTATCACGGCAGCTTAAACCCGACTTCTCAGGCTTTAGTAACGGTCTGTCATTCAGCGTCCGATAAAAGAATATTGCGAAATTGGTTTTACTAAGGACCGATACCGATGACCTCCCACGGAGATTTGCGTGGTAGGCAATAGGCTGTACAGTTCAGGCCTGGCTCCCAGTTGTTTTAAAAA
>JAFDZK010000214.1 GCA_018267005.1 Bacteroidota bacterium | reverse complement strand
GCCCATCGAAGGGTGGTGCCGCAGGGCCTGCCCACTACGGTTCGACACGCTCACTATGACACCTGTCCGCAAAATCATCATTTTACCTCCAGAGTCCCCTAAATTTATAACCCGCATGACAACCACTAATAAATAAAAATCCCGCTTCGTTGATGAAGCGGGATTTTTTTATTGATACCCTTCGTAAATTTCCCCTTAAGGGATTAGGGGGATTATACTCTTTTTGATTTGATACGGGCTGCTTTACCGGTCAGGTCGCGCAGGTAGAACAGCTTAGCGCGGCGAACCTTGCCGTAGCTGTTAACTTCGATCTTGTCGATGTTTGGGGAATTGATCGGGAAAATACGCTCAACACCAACGCCGTTTGAAACTTTGCGAACAGTGAATGTTTCAGTCGTCCCGGCGCCGTTGCGCTGGATAACCACACCCTGGTAAACCTGGATACGCTCCTTGTTACCTTCGCGAATTTTATAGTGTACGCTAACAGTATCACCCGCTTTAAACGCAGGAACGTTCTTTTTTTCTACTGATTGCTCTTCGACAAATTTTACTAAATCCATGATATTAAGCTCTAAAAGCGATTTTTAACCCGTAAAAATCGGCCTGCAATAATAGGGATTTTATTTTAATATAAAAAGTGCGTTGTAAAAATTTGTTAGAAGACGATTTTCAGGATTTAGTGAATTTATACGATCCAGGCCATCGGTACAATCACGAAAATCGCATTCAAATTACTTGAGCAAATCCGGGCGTCTTTGCCTCGTCCGCTCCACAGCTTGCTCAAAACGCCACTTTTCGATTTCGGGCGTATTGCCGCTTAACAGGATATCCGGCACCTTGTGACCGTTCCAATCGGCCGGGCGGGTATAAACCGGCGCATCCAGCAAACCATCCTGGAAAGAATCGGATAAGGCCGAAGTTTCGTCGCTCAAAACGCCCGGTATCAACCGCACCACGGCATCCACCAAAACCGCTGCCGGCAATTCACCGCCTGAGAGCACGTAATCACCTATCGATATTTCGCGTGTGACGAAAACGTCGCGTATGCGTTGATCGATACCTTTATAGTGCCCGCAAAGGATGATGATATTTTGTTTGACCGATAACTGATTGGCGATGGACTGGTTCAAAGTTTCGCCGTCTGGCGTCATAAAGATCACTTCGTCGTAGTTCCGCTCAGCTTTCAGCTTTTCAATGCAATTAGCGAACGGCTCGATGGTCATCACCATGCCGCTGCCCCCTCCAAAGGGGTAATCGTCAACGCTTTTGTGCTTATTATTGGCATAATCGCGCAGGTTATGCACCGCGATCTCGGCTATACCTTTCTTCTGCGCCCGCTGCAGAATGGAATGTGCAAAAGGGCTTTCCAGCAGGTTGGGCAATACCGTAACGAGATCAAAGCGCATGGCGCAAAGATACTTTTGTTTGAGGTGAAAGGCGAAAGGATAAAGGTGAAAGGCTTTACAGTTTGCGGCAAATTTCCCAGTGATGGCCAAATGGGTCCTTTACTCTGCCAAGCCGGTAGCCGTAATCCTGATCGGCAACGGGATAGATCTCTTCCGCGCCGGATGCGATGGCTTGCTTCGCCATAGCGTCGGGATCAGGCACAACGAGTCCCATCCGTATCGTGCTTCCCCCTAAGGTTTCAGGGCTAAAGTTTTCATGTTCGGGCGATTCATCAGCAACAATGAACCTAACACCCCTGATCGAAAGCTCTGCAACTACGCCGCCGTCCGGGTCGGCTAAACAAAATGCCACTTCGGCGTCAAACGCCTTTTTATAAAATTCAACTGCCGCCGCACCGTTCCTGACTGACAAGGTTGGCAAAAAGGCTGCTTTAATCTCACTCGTGGATTGATCTCCCACCTCATTCTGCGGATTTTTCTTTTCCATCTTAAGCATTTTGAACAAAGTTGTACAGATCTTCCCGGCTCAAAAGTTTTTCGATCAGCCAGCAATGGCCGAACGGATCACGTACCTCTCCCTGGCGGTAACCATACTCATAATCTTTCACGGGAGAAACCAGGATTGCTCCTGCAGTCATAGCGCTCTGTACCACAGCGTGTACATCGTCAACCACCAGGGCTATTGTTACCGTGGTAGTTCCGGCCTTATCAGGACTCGACGCCTGCTTACCCTCTTCATGCATGCGAAACATAGCACCTCTTATCGAGAATGCTGCTACGTGGACCGATCCATCGGGATTATTCAAACGCCATAACTGTTCCGCCCCGAAGGCGTTCCTGTAAAATTCAACATCGGTTACACCGCTTTTTACCGATAAAACCGGCACGAATGTAGTTCTGGATTCCATTTTTGCTTTTTTTCAATTGATGAATTATTAATCGCCCTCTTCAAGTTGGAAAATCTGCTCGACCGGCTTTTCAAACACTCTTGCGATCTTCAGCGCCAGCACGGTCGATGGTACGTATTTGTTACTTTCGATGGTGTTGATCGTTTGGCGGGACACATTCACAGCCTCGGCCAGGTCGGCCTGGGTAATGTTTTTAATAGCGCGCTCCACACGTATATTATTCTTCATCGCCCGTCCTCCCTGCTAAGTGAACGGTTCAAACGCCATATCATCCAGCGGAACCGGATAATGAAAAACAGCAGCGGCACCCAAAAATCGAGTTCGAGGATATGGCCTACATCCTCAATAAACACCAGGCTGGCAATGAGGATGATGTAATTGACGTAAATTGCCCAGCGCAGCGAGTCGAGCCGGATCTGCCATATCTGTTCGTCTTCGATCCGCTCTTTAGCAAAAGCGACGAAAAACAAACCCGATGACATGATCAGCGTGGTACAAATAAAAAACAGGTGCTCGCCCGAAAACGCCCCGCCGCTGGTAGGCTGCGCATCCATAATGTTGACCATGCCATGTGACTTTCCCAGCATACTCAGCGGCACATGCAATATTACCAGGCCCCAGCCGAGGTAGCGGAACCAGTAGGGGAAAAGAACGCGGTTTTTCATTTTTGTCAACTTCAATTGACCAAATGTAAAGTATATATTATTAAAAGTCAAGTAAACTTTACATTTTCTTTCCGAAATACCAGCTTAAACAAAAAACCCGGCGTTTTTAGGCGCCGGGTAACTTTCACTTGAATTTAATAGGGGTATTTCCTAATCGAACTGACCCAAAATTAACTTATCAGTATTAATTCAAGAGATTTTACTGATTAGAAAGGGATTAGAAATTTAGGACGCCTGTTTATCCGAGGTAAATATCCAGCAATCCTTCCGGCAGATCGATGTAAACCTCGCCGCTTTCTACATCAATGCCTTTGATGATCGAGCCATTCAGAGGAAATAGCACTTCGCGGTTTTTATAGCGAACAGAAGCGATATACTGCTGCGGCAATTCCTGTATCTCAAGTATTTCTCCCAGCTCGCCTTCCTGCTCGTCGATGGCGATAAATCCCTTCAGATCTTTCAGGGTAAATTCTTCCTTTTTCTTTTTGGGCTTTAACTTATCGGGCAGGTAAACGTCTTTCTTAAGCAACTTCGAAGCTTTTTCAATTGTATCTACATCTTCCAAAAATACATAAGCGCCGTTGCCCTGGTATTTTACCGACGATACGAAGTAAGGCACCAGTTTGCCGGACATATCTACAAATACAGCATTGAATCTGATGGCTTCCAGGCCGTCATAGTCCACATAAAGCTGCAGCTCGCCCTTTAACCCTTTGGTTTTGATAAAAGTACCTATGCGGAAATGTTTATCGTGCATTGCTTATTATCTGCCTCTGTGATCTTTGTAATGCCTTCTCTGTGAATCTTGTGGTTAAATCTTTAATCGCAGAGAACACGACGGTTTGCATTAAGAACACAGTGTATCAAACAAAAATAGCGAACACCTTCATGTCCGCTATTGTATAATTTAATTAGCCTTGTCTTGGCTCTTTATTTTTACCCTCAATTACTCAGCGCTTTCAGCTTCTGCCGATGCTTCAGGAGCTTCAGTTTCTGCTTCAGCAGCCGGTGCTTCTTCTTCAACTTCCTCGGCCGGAGGAGTATTTTTAGCGACTATCGCTGCAGCCTTTGCTTCCTTCTTTTTGGCTTCGGCGGCTAAAGCAGCTTTTTTAGCGTCTTCTTTGGCCTTGCCAACGTTGGTTTTTTTGTTGCTGATCTTGCCTTCCTTCTGTTCAAGCCATGCATTGAATTTTGCTTCGGCTTGTTCCTGCGTCAGCGCACCTTTGGTAACGCCGCCCTGAAGGTGTTTTTTGTACAGAACGCCTTTGTACGACAGGATAGCACGGCAAGTGTCAGTCGGTTGCGCGCCGGTGTTCATCCAGTCAAGCGCCTTGTCGAAATTAATGTCAATTGTAGCAGGGTTGGTATTGGGGTTGTACGAGCCCAAACGCTCGATAAAGCGGCCATCTCTCGGAGCACGTGCGTCCGCCACCACGATGTAGTAAAAAGCGCTACCCTTTTTACCATGCCTTTGCAGTCTGATCTTAGTTGCCATTTAAAAGTTTTTATGTATTCAACATTATCCCCGGAGTCTCCTTCAGCGGGGATGCAAAAGTAGGAATATTTAGGCACAAACACAAATGGCACAAATATTTAGTGAAATTAGCGTCTGTTTAAATTTTTTGGCAATTTGGGCCTGTAAAATCATGGAAGAAAAAATACGCCTGGCTATCGATATGGACGAGGTGCTGGCCGATACGATAGACAAGTTCATCGAAGTATACCGCCGCGACCACAATACTGAAATATTGCTCGAAGAAATGAGCGGCAAAGAGTTTCACGAGCTTTTACCCGACACCCTCAGCCATAGCTGGCGCGACTATGTGAACGCTCCGGGATTTTTCAGGGATCTTAAAGTAATGCCCGGCGCCCAGCAGGTGGTGGCCGATCTGCAGAAAAAATATGACGTCTATATCGTCTCCGCTGCTATGGAGTTTCGCAATTCGCTGATAGACAAGCTGGACTGGATGAACGAGCATTTTCCGAATATCGGCTGGAAGAACATTGTTTTTTGCGGCAATAAGATCGTAGATGTACAGATCATGATCGACGACCGTATCCGCAATTTTGCCGGCTTCCATGGACGTAAAATAATATTCTCGTCACCCCATAATCACTATATTACCGAGTATGAGCGGGCCAATAACTGGCTGGAAGTCGCGGATATGTTGTTGTAGATGCCCGGCATAAGATCAAAAAGATGTAACTTTATAGGTCGATTAAATTTTATGCACAAAATAAACCAGGACGGATTACCGGAGCAATTGGAAAGCAGGGCAAGGGATATTAACGAGGAGATAGCCTGGACAAAAAACAACCTGGAGGCATTGATAAACAATACCGAAGACCTGATCTGGTCGGTTGACAGGGACGGAAGATATGTGTATATGAACTCGGCCTACTGCAAAAGAATCACCAATATCGCAGGTATCCAACCGAGGCAGGGCGACGATGCTTATATCCACTCAGGCAGAACAGATAAGGTGCGCAACGAATGGCACGGCTATTACGCACGCGCCTTTTCGGGCGAGAGGTATGTGACCCGTCACGAGAGCCTCGACCCTACCACCAATGAGCAGCAATATTTTGAAGTGAGCTTTAACCCCATCTATAAAGCTTCGAAAACTGAAATAGTAGGCGTGGGATGTTTTGCCAGGAATATTACCGGCAGGCTTAAAACGGAGGACGCCCTGATAGAGCAGAACGAACGCCTGAGGAATATCGCCTCGCTAAGCTCGCATGAACTGCGGCGCCCTGTAGCCAGCATGATAGGGTTGCTTAATATCCTCGACCGTGAAAATTTCAGCAATCCGGAGAACGAACAGATCATCGAGCACCTCATTACTGTAACCAATGAGATCGATGAAGTGATCCGCCTCATCGTCAACAATACCTTTATAGATACGCGCTTCCCGTTATAGAGACAACATTTCGATAATGCGGATGATATTAGGGTCGATCTGCATGTTGCGTTTTACCGCGTTTTCAAACGGGGTATAAACTACCTCGTCCTCAACCAACCCGGCCATTACGCCGCGTTTACCTTCCAGCAATCCTTCAACAGCAGCCACGCCCAGTCGGCTTGCCACTACGCGGTCCATGCAGGTAGGCTTACCGCCGCGTTGTATATGGCCGAGAATAGAAACCCGGGTATCCAGGTGAGGAAATTTTTCTTTTACGCGCCGGCCAACCTCAAAAGCTCCGCCTTCTTCTCCTTCACCTTCAGCAACGATCACAATGCGCGAAGTTTTATCCTTACGGCCGTTCTCAATCCTGTCGAAAAGCTTTGGTAAACTTGATTTGCTCTCGGGTATCAGGATGGTCTCGGCGCCGGCGGCAATACCCGTGCGCACGGCTATCATGCCCGAATCTTTACCCATCACCTCCACAATAAACAGCCTGTCGTGCGATTCGGCGGTATCGCGTATCTTATCCACGGCGTTGATCACGGTATTGATAGCCGTGTCGTAGCCCAAAGTAAAATCGGTTCCGGTCAGGTCGTTGTCAATCGTTCCCGGCAGACCGATGATGGGCATGTCGTATTCGTCGCCAAAGGTCTTGGTTCCCCTGAAGGTACCGTCGCCACCGATGGCGATCAGGGCATGCACATTGTGGCTCATCAATTGTTCATGTGCCTTCCTGCGCCCTTCGGCATGCCTGAATTGTTCGCTGCGGGCAGTCTTCAGGATGGTACCACCACGCTGTATGATATTGGAAACCGACCGGCGGTCCATCGGTGAAAATTCACCGTTGATCATTCCCTCGAAACCCCGTTTTATTCCAATGATATTAACGTTGTGGAATAAAGCTGTGCGCACCACCGCCCGTATGGCGGCATTCATTCCCGGTGCGTCGCCTCCCGAAGTAAAAAGTCCGATATTCTTTATCTGGGCCATCGCTATAACGGCAGATCAAACCTGCCCCCTGTACTAAAGTAAATGCAATATATTCATCATTCGATAGTGTCGTTGTAACACAATCCTGATTCAGGGGCGAATTTACATTAATTTTTGACTCTCAGTGCGAGTTTTTATAAGCTTCGATGCCGCTTTCGAGGAATTTATTGTAACTGGCGATATCGTAGTCGGCCGGCGAGGGTTGGATATCCTGCCCGCTCTTATCCTTCAGCAGGTTACCATTGCTGTCGAGCATAACATAAAGCGGCTGGGAGTTGGCGTTAAAGCGCGACGCCTCGACATCGCTCCATTTACCGCCCAGTGTTGTGATCTTTTTACCGCTGTAGGCCGATACATATTGCTCGGCGGATGGAAGCGCTGCCTTATCGTCAACCACAAGCTGAAGCAACACAAAATCGTCTCGCAAGTGCCTGAAAACAGTGGGATCTGACCATACATTGGTTTCCATCTTGCGGCAGTTAACGCAGTTGAAGCCGGTAAAATCGATGATAACCGGCTTGTGCAATATCTTCGACACTTGCAGGGCCTGGTCGTAATCGTACCACGAATCCAGTCCTTTGGTCTTTATCCTGTAATAGTTGGCTGCGTATTTCCTTTCGGGTAGTGAGGATAAGGAAGTATTAGACGAAGTCGCGCCCCCGTCGGGTGTTCTTGACAAATCGAAATCCTGCGTTGCAGGCGGAGGCAAAAAAGCGCTGATCGATTTAAGCGGCGCGCCCCATAACCCGGGAACCATATAGATAACAAATGCGAAAACGATAACCGAAATAAAAAACCTCGGTACGGACAAGTAATTTGTCTCGCTGTCGTGCGAAAACCTGATCTTGCCGATCAGGTACAGCCCAAGCAGCAAGCCCAAAGCTATCCATAACGATAAGAATATCTCGCGGTCGAACCAGTTCCAATGATAAGCCAAATCGACGTTGGACAGGAATTTAAGCGAAAAAGCCAGTTCGAGGAAACCCAAAACCACTTTAATGCTATTGAGCCAGCCTCCCGATTTCGGCAGCCCTTTCAGCGCCGAAGGAAACAGCGCGAACGCTGTAAACGGCAAAGCCAGCGCCAGCGCAAAGCCAAACATACCGACAGCCGGGCCGAGCCGTTCGCCTTTTGACGCAGCTTCGACAAGCAGGGTTCCTATGATGGGTCCGGTGCACGAAAAAGAAACTACTACCAGCGTAGACGCCATGAAAAATATCCCGAGCATG
>JAFDZK010000213.1 GCA_018267005.1 Bacteroidota bacterium | reverse complement strand
CAGGCAGGGCGTGCCTAATTTCTTCAGTATGGCAATCGCTTCCGCGGCTTTCTCTGCAGGATAGTTCGATATACCGACATATAACGCTTTTCCCTGACGCGCGATCAGGTCCAGGGCCGTCATGGTTTCTTCCAGCGGCGTTTCGGAGTCTGGCCGATGGTGATAAAAAATGTCTACGTAGTCCAGACCCATTCTTTTCAGGCTTTGGTCAAGACTGGCTACTAAATATTTTTTTGAGCCCCAGTCGCCATAAGGGCCGTCCCACATGGTATAACCGGCTTTGCTGGAGATGATCATCTCGTCGCGGTAACCACGAAAATCTTTTTTGAGTATCTCGCCGAAGTTTTCCTCGGCCGAGCCCGGCGGCGGCCCGTAGTTATTGGCCAGGTCGAGGTGCGTGATGCCGCTGTCGAAAGCGAGATGAAGAATTTTACGGAAATTTTCCATCACATCCACGCCGCCGAAGTTGTGCCATAGGCCGAGCGATACTGCCGGGAGTTTGATCCCGCTGCGTCCGCAGCGGCGGTAGATCATGTTTTTATAACGGTCGGGAGAGGGTAGGTAGGTCATATTAAAGCCTTAAATGTTTACCGCTAAAAGTAACATTTTTGCCTGATCAGAATTTGCAGAATTTAAGAATTTAATGAATTTAGGTGTAATAAGCCATTCTTATTTATTCTGTTAATTCATAAATCTATAAATTCCGATTCAGATAACCTCTGCAACAACAAACGTACTCCCGCCTACAAATACAAGGTCGTCGTCAATCGCTTTATTTTGTGCCGTTTCCACCGCTGCTTTTACCGAAGGGTAAACCCCGCCGTGCAAACCAAAGCTTTCTGCTTGTTGCCTTAAGCTTTCGGCCTCCAAACCACGCGGAATATCCGGTTTACAGAAATAATACGTCGCATCTTTGGGTAACATCGCCAGTATTTTGCTGATATCCTTGTCGTTTACTACTCCCATAACGAAGTGCAGGTGCTTGTATGACACGCGGCCGATATTTTGCAGTACTTCGGTAATGCCTTCGGGGTTGTGCCCAGTGTCGCAGATCGTCAACGGGTTGTTGCTCAATATTTCCCAGCGACCACGCAAACCAGTCAGTTTTTTTACCTGTTCCAGCGCTGTCCGGATGTGCTCATCGCTAATAACCCAACCTTGCTTTCTTAGTTCGCCGACCACCGAAAGCACGGTTTTTAAGTTTTTTAACTGGTATGTACCTGTTAAGTCAAGCCGTAAGTTCTGAGTCTTGAGTCCCGAGTCTTTTTTTGAAACATTAATATCTGAATACTGCGGTAAATCTTCCGACCTCTGATTTCCGACGTCCGCCTTCCATTCCGTCGACGCAAAGGCCAGCGGCGCACCCTGTTCTTTGGCCTTATCAATAAAAATGCTTGCTACGTCAGGTTGATATTCACCAATGATGACCGGAATACCCGGCTTGATAATACCTGCTTTTTCGCCTGCTATCAGTTGCAGTGTATTCCCCAGCATATTCATGTGGTCCCAGCCGATATTGGTGATGACCGACATTAGCGGAGTAATGACATTGGTCGAATCCAGGCGGCCGCCCAGGCCAACTTCAATCACCGCGATGTCGACCTGCTCCTTGGCAAATGTGTCAAACGCCATAGCCACCGTCATTTCAAAGAATGAAGGCTTTATTTCTTCAAAGTCGCGCTTGTGCTGTTCGACAAAGCCGATCACCGCCTGCTCGCTGATCATGTCGCCGTTAATGCGTATCCTTTCACGAAAATCACGCAGGTGGGGCGAGGTATAAAGTCCTGTTTTGTAACCCGCCACCTGCAATATGGCGGCGAGCATATGCGAGGTAGAGCCTTTGCCGTTGGTCCCGCCGATATGGACACTTTTGAATTTCGCTTGCGGATCGCCGAGGCGTTTGCAAAGCTCGATGGTGTTGGTCAGGTCTTTCTTGAATGCAGAAGGCCCGTCCCGGGTGAACATGGGTAGCTGGCTGTAAAGATAGTCGAGGGTGGTTCGGTAGTCCATAGTCCACGGTCCATAGTCCATAGCCTATGGAGTCAGAATGATGTATGTGCAAATCTATATATAAACTATGGTCTATGGTCTATAGACGATGGACAAATGAAAATCAATGTACCCTAAAGAAAAACTTATACTGTCCCCGTTCCTGGGGGGCATGGACGGTGGACGGGCTCACTCTTGAATTCTTTACCGCGTCTACACACTTTTGAATCAGGTCCACGTCGGACATTTTGGTACCACGACCGGCCGCGGCGTAGGTAACGTTTCCATCAGCGTCGACGATCAGGTCGACAACAACGACACCTTCAACGGTGTGCGGATCCTTCACAACCGGTTTTGATGTCCAGGTTCGGTTGCCCAGTCCCACCCCTCCGTTGCCCGAACCCCCCGGACCGTAATTGCTTACCAATGTCGATCCGTTAGGGCTGCCCTGGTTGCCGGGAGTATTGGTTGTACCATCACCTTCGCCCGTGGCACCATTGCTCTTGCCTTTGTATAAAGCGTTTTGGTTAACGGTCGGTCTCGCTGGTTTGGTCGGTTGTTCGGTTGAGACGTTTTTACTTGTGGCTTTTTTAGATGTGTTTACTTCGGGCGCGTCCTCGGTATTTTGGGTAACAATCTTTTTATCGCTCGCGTCAACTTTGGTTTTTTGCTCGGTAGCAGGCGCAGGGGTCACCTTGCTCGGCTTGGTATGGTTAGGCCTTTCGGCTTTGGAAGGCTCTTCAACGCTGGTAAAATCGTTGCCCATGCCTTCATTGCTGGTGCCATAATTAACAAGGATGCCGCCGGTTCCCATTTCTGGCGGCGGCGGGTTAGTGAAAACTATAATATAGCATAACACCGCCATCACGGCCACAATAATGCCCGTTGCCAAAAAGGCTTTCGGATAATTATTTTCTTCCTGTTGATAATCTACCATTTTTCTTGGTCAATAGTCAATGATCAATAGTGAGTAGGCGCGGATAATCGGCCCTTCGCTATTAATCATTCAACCCTTAGGTTCTGTCGCCAAAACCAGCTTTATGTTCATCTTTTGCGCTATGTCCATCACTTCCACTACATCCTGTATGGCCACGCTGCGATCCACAGCCAGAACGATAGTCAGCTCAGTCGCCAGTTTTTTGTAGGTCATCAGGGTGCTTTGCAGGTCCTGTACCTTAACAGGCTTATTGTTAACCGTGTACTGCAGGTCTTTGCTGATGGTAACGGAAATCGTCTTTTTCGAAACCGCTTGTCCTGACGATGATTTGGGCAGCATCAGCTTGATTACGTTCGGGTTGGTAATCGCCGAGGCGATGAGGAAAAACAGCAGCAAAAAGAACATGATATCGTTCATTGCCGAAGTGTGTACCTCGGCCGATATGCGTCCGTGTCTTTTTCTCAGGTTCATTTGCTCGGTTCTTCTAACAGGTCGATAAATTCTATGGCGTCTGTTTCCAGCTTCAGGATCACCTTATCCACCATCATGTTCAGTACGTGGTAACAAACATAAGCTACGATACCTACGAACAGGCCCGCGGCCGATGTAACCATTTTTACGTACAATCCACCAGATATAACGCCCATGCTGATGTTATCTGTTTTGGATATATCATAAAATATTTTGATAACCCCATAAATGGTTCCCAAGAACCCGAACATGGGCGCGATACCTGCAATGATACCTAATATGCTGATGTTCTTTTCCAGTTTCGAAACTTCCAGCTTTCCGACATTTTCAATTGCACCCTCGATCTCTTTTATCGGCCTGCCTATACGCAACAAGCCTTTTTGCAGCATTCGGCCCAATGGCGAGTTACTGTTACGGCAGATAGCGATAGCCGATTCCAGCTTACCGGTCAAAATACTGGTACGCACCTGTGTCATCAGGTTCGATTCGTCTTTCGCGGCCTTGCGTATGGTAAAATAGCGTTCAAAGAATATCACCAGGCCCAGTACAGCCAGTAAGCCGATTGGCAGCATGATCCATCCACCCTTTACAAGCAGGTCGCCAAAGCGGAGTTCGTCCTGGGGCGATCCTGTTTGAGGGAGGTTTTTTACGGTATCCGCCAGTTTATGGGCCGTGTCGGTTATTTGAGCTAACAGCATCATTTTTTAGGTATTATTTTTTGTGTGTAAATATCTTTTCTGACTTTGCCGGATTTGATCAATTCGCGTCGCGCATTCTCTGCTTCCGGTTCGGTGTTGTAAGTGCCGAGCTTGAGCTTTATCCGCCTCCCGGGCATTTCAGACGCAACGCCGGCAGTAATGCCGATACTTTTATAATTGGCTATCGCCTGGTCGGCCGCCTTTTTAGTTACAAACGAACTTCCTACCACTATCCAGTAAGGTTTGGTCGAATCCTGCAGTATCGATGCCGGGGCGACGGCGTTACCAGGTTGCTTCGTTGCCGAATCGCGTCTTAACGCAGGTTTTGCGGCCGAATCGACCGGTTTGACTACCGAATCGTTTTTCAATGCCGGTTTGGCGACGCTGTCCGTATCCTTTACAACAACGATTTTGGTAACGGTATTCTTATGTATGAAATTATCGAACAGAGAAGGCTTATACATGTACAAACCCGGTATGCCGATGAGCACAATAATAAGAATAAGCAGGAATACAATCCACCCATTTCGGCGCTTGGGGACATCCTCTTCATACACGTAATCTGGCGTCTGCCCGGCAGGCATTTCTTCTATCTCGGCTGTCGTTTTACCAATAATGGCCCCTTCAGCGGGCTCTTCTGCTTTCGATTCTTCAATTGCCGGCTGTGCAACGGGTACAGGCTTTTTTTCGGGAGGCACTGGCGTAGCTACGGGCCGTTCATTGCGCTTGTGCAACGTTACCGGCGGCAGACCGAATGAGGCCGGGTCGCCCGAGGCACGGGCGGTGCCTGCTTTGAAACGCAATGTCGCGTATTCGTAATACAAATGCCCGATGCCGGCAATATCCGCGCCGTGCTGCGCTATTTGCTGTTTAAGCGCCGTTACATATTTATCGATAAAATATTTGGCGGACGCCAGCGAGATATTTTTTTTGGACGTGATATAATTGGCTAAACCTTCATCATCGGTAAACTGAGGATCGAAGGTTACTTCGTAGCGCGGCGGATAAAACTTGTGTTCCTGCTCATTATACGAAGCGCTGATATGGTTTTGTGTAAAATGTCCTAAACCGGGCACATTCACTTCGCCTTTAAAGCCCAATAATTCACTTATATAAATGGCAAGATCCATTCTCTCCGATGTAAACCAGGCAAGGTTAACACTTAAAAGTGTATTCCAACACCGCCAAATATATTAAATCCATAATTAGGATAATATAGCCATACCTGATTTGTTGTGTTTAAAATATTATTTACCTGCCCGAAGACCGAAATCCGGCTGTTGATCTTGTATTCAACGCCGCCGCTCAGGTCGGCAAAGCCGCTGATCAGCACAACATGCTCCACCGGCGGCTGCCCGATGGTAAGCGGCGCCGAAAACGTGCGGTCGTACGTATTGCCGCGATACAACAAAGTGCCGTTTATGCTCAACTGTTTGGTCAGATGGATCGTTGTTCCGGCTGTCAACTTGAATTTCGGCAGGTTCCAGGCCTCCGGTTGCGAAGCCAACTGGTAATTGCGGAATTCGGCGCGCCCGAACAGGTCGAAGTCATCGGATGCCCGGTAATCCAGTTCGCCGTTGAATCCCGTAACAATAGCGTTGCCGTCGTCATAAATAACGGTAAATTTATTGAAGGTATTATTAAAATCGGTTACGAACATCGGCAGGTTTTTGACGCTGTTGCGGAAAATGGTTCCCTTAAAGCCCAAGCCTGGCGCTATAGTGCCTTTCAACCCGGCGCTCAGGTCGAGCTTGTCGACCGAGTTAATAATGTTGATGTTGGGCTCGAGAAAAGGATTGACGTCGGTGAAGTCTTTTAGGGACGACTTATTAACGTCGCCGCGCACTTCGGCAAACAGGCGTATGTATTTCGGCACTACCTGGAATTCCAGTTTGGCGGCCGGGAAAATGAATATCCTCGATGAAAAACCGAACTCCTTGGCTATATTGACCCCGGCGTCAATCTTATAGTTGTCGCCCTGGAATTTCAGGTAAGGGTTCAACCGCAGGATGCTGTTGTTGTATGAATACAGGCTATCCTTTTGCGTACTCAGGTCGAGCGATGCGTTTAAGCCCGCGTAAAACTGGTTGATGGTTTCATTCAGGAAACCGCTAACCACCAGGTTGCTTTCCTTTGCCTGGAAGGCATTGTCCCAAATATAGCCGTCGGCTTTAAAGGCGTAGGTAAAGTCGTTGGGAACATCCTTGTAATTTTTTTTCACTTCGGCCGCGGCACTGATGGTATTGAAATGCTGCGCAAGCGGATTGAAAGAAGTCGGCGGGTTGGCCGGATCGTAACCGTAAAAATAGGTTCCATGCCGTTGATAATCTATACGCCCGTTAAATGCGTTTTCATCACCCGTGGCTTTTCCAAATACGCCCACCTCGTCCCTGTCGTCATTCTGGCGATAAATATTCTGGCCCGATTGTGCGATGTGCTTGGCATAAGCGCCAACCTGCAGCGCCTCATCCTGGCCGTTGTTTACATATATTTCGCCGTAGGAGGTCTTCAGGTTACCCAGGCCGAGTTTGGCGTAGTTGTTTGACGGTATCGAATCCAGTTCCTTCGGCATCTTCATTGCGTCGAGCTGCTTGATGTCCGTATTCCTTTCCAAACGTTTGTCCAGCGTTACATAGGTCAAGGGCGCTTTAAAAGGCGTCTTGTCCGAAAGATCGGGGTTGCGCCGTATTTTTACCGCATCGGCAAGCACCGGTTTGTATGAAGTATTAATGATGATCTGCTCGGCAAGGCTACCGGCCGGCGGCTGATTTTTCTTCGTGGTATCGGTAGCGGCCGCAGGGGGCGCCGGTTTTTGCGCGGTTTGTTTATTCGCCGTTTTTTTTGCCGGCGCTTTCCTGGTCGCGGCCTTGGCAGGATGTTTCTTAGTAGCTTTTTTATGTTGTGCGTAAGCAGGCGTGATGTAAAATACGGTCACTAAGGCAAACAGCGTATATAGGTATCTTAATTTCATTTGTTCTTCTTATGCTTAGTTGTCCTTTTATTGTTTAGTCGTGTCTTTCTGCATCGTGGCTGTATCCGGTTTCTCCTGTTCGGTCGTATCAGGCGCAACCTGTTTTTCTTTAAGCTTGCCGCCTAATTTTTCGAACTTCTGTTCTGCTGTGGGCAGGATATCGTCTTTGCCTTTATAATTGTCGATCACACTTCGTAGCGTGGCTTTTGCCTGGAAGTTGTCCTTCAGGGCGGTATAATCATCGGCCAGCAGGATAAAAGTTTTAGCCACCCAGTAATCGTAATTCGGCAACTCTTTCACCAGGTCAAAGCAGGTTTTTTGCGATGTTTTGTAATGTCCCTTCAGGTATTCGATATTGGCCAGGTTATACTTGGCTTCCGCAGCGGCGATGGTTTTGGTATTGGCTACGGTATATTCCAGTTGTTTTACGGCCGTCGCAGTATCTCCCTTTTGCAGATAAGCCAGGCCGGCATATAGCCCGGTCTCGAATTTTTGCTCCTGCGAGGTTTTTTCATAATCGCGCACCAATTGGGCGTATTTGATCGCGTCGTCGGGCGCGTTCATATGGGCATAGCACAGCAGCAGGTTGTTGATGGCGAACGAATAATCTTCCTTATACTCCGAGGTAGTTTCCAGCTTTTTCAGGTAAACCACCGCATCGTTGTACCGCTTTTGCGCGATGTACAATTTGGCCATGCTGATCAGTGATTTTTCGGTGTAAGCACTGGTCCAGTCGTTCAGGATGAAGTTATAGTCGTTTACCGCATCGTTAGGCTTGCCTAAAGCCACCAAACTTTCCGCACGGATGAACCGGGCCTGCTTCTCATAGATCGGCTTGGTCGGGAATTTATCAAAGTAAGCGTTTATTCCCTGCACAGCGCCTGCCCAGTCGCCTCTTAAATACAAGTTATTGGCAGCGGTGAACATGATGTCTTCCTGTTGCGACGCAGTGTAGTTGCCGAGCGGGGTAGTGGCGGCATAAGCCATAAAGGTTTGCGCGTCGCCTTTGTCAGTGTAGATCTTTTCGATCTGCTTCATCGACTGCTTGGCTTCGTCGGTAGAC
>JAFDZK010000212.1 GCA_018267005.1 Bacteroidota bacterium | reverse complement strand
AAAGTTTTTGACGCTCCGGGTAAAACTAAAATCCAGCTTTTTAACAGTGCGCAGCAATGGTTTATAGGCCGGTATAAGACCGACGACGGCATTGAAGTGCTTGATACATCCAACATGCGTGTTATTGGGAAGGGGAAGGAAACGGTAAACTTTTCCAGTGGGTTGAATGCTTCGGGACCTTTTAGAAGCCTGATGAGTATTCAGATAGACTGCAAAGACGGCAAATACCGGTGCCGTTTATACAGTATTACGCTCACAAACGGAAATGTTCATGCTACGAACAACCTCTTGGATAACCTGGTGATCAATCCCGAAAGCATGGTGGACCTCCTGACCGGCAAAAGCGGGCAGAGCCAACTGACTAAAAACCAGGCACGGGGAATGCTTCAGGCTTTAAATGCAACGATAAACAATACCATAGCCTCGCTGGACAAAACGATGAATGATAGTTTTTAAAAAGCTAATAAAAAATGTCGGCCTTGGCCTGTAATATTAAATTATAAATAAGTTTCTGGTATAGTAAAGCAGACGCCTCGGGAAAATCAATCTTATATACCGGCCTTAAAGCATTACGGCAACGTTTTTGCTCTGATGACGTTTGTGAAGTCATCGGCAAAAATGAAGCCTTATTTAAGCGATCATGTGAGCGGCGTGACCGCCTACCTGTTCGTTAGCGATGGAATCATTCTCAAATTCAGGTCTAAAAACGAATATTATCTTTATAACCGTGAAAGGCCGGGCGCTGATCAAGTTGAAATTATGAGGCAACTTGCTCTTAATGGGTCCAGGTTGAGCACCTATGTCAACCAGAATGTCAGAGAACGTTATTTCAAACGTTCACTGGATATTGAGGAACTGATCAGGCTTGCTGATTAGATTTTCGGTTATTGTGCTATATTTGCTCGCTTGAGACAAGGTCACTTTGTAGGTGACCGACTATTTATCTTTTTGAAAATTAAATCATAGTTGTACATGATCAACATTACTCTTCCTGACGGTTCCGTTCGTCAGTATGACAAAGGGACCACGTCCATGCAGATCGCCATGTCGATCTCCGAAGGTTTAGCACGAAACGTACTGGCTGCCGAAGTTAATGGCCATATATGGGATGCCAGCCGCCCCATTGAGCACGATTCGACCGTCAAGCTATTAACCTGGAATGACACAGGCGGCAAAGCCACCTTTTGGCATTCATCGGCGCACTTAATGGCCGAGGCGCTGGAGGCTTTATATCCCGGTACAAAGTTTGGCATCGGTCCTGCCATCGAGACCGGGTTTTACTATGACGTCGATTTTGGCGACCGGGAATTTTCTTCCGACGATTTCAAGCAGATCGAAGACAAAATGCTCGAGCTGGCCAAAAGCCGTGAAGAGTATATCCGCAAACCGGTCAGTAAAGCTGAAGCCACAGAATACTTTATCGAAAAAGGGGACGAGTATAAACTTGATCTGATCAAAGATTTGCCCGACGGTTCGATTACCTTTTATACACAGGGCAATTTTACCGACCTGTGCCGCGGTCCGCATATTCCCAATACCGGCTTCATTAAAGCAGCTAAGCTAATGAACGTAGCCGGCGCCTATTGGCGCGGCGACGAAACAAGGAAGCAGTTGACCCGCATTTACGCGGTTACCTTCCCTAAACAAAGCGAACTGACAGATTACCTGCACCTGATAGAAGAAGCAAAAAAACGCGATCACAGGAAACTGGGGAAAGAGCTCGAACTGTTTGCTTTTTCCGAAAAAGTAGGTATGGGTTTGCCATTGTGGTTGCCAAAAGGCACTGCTTTGCGCGAACGCTTGGTGGATTTTATGCGTAAAGCCCAGGTCAGAGCCGGATACGAGCAGGTTATATCTCCGCATATCGGGCACAAGAATTTGTATGTGACTTCGGGTCACTACGAAAAATATGGCAAGGATAGTTTCCAGCCGATACAAACACCGCAGGAAGGAGAGGAGTTCTTTTTGAAACCGATGAACTGTCCGCACCATTGCGAGATGTATAAAACTAAACCACGCTCTTACAAAGACCTGCCGGTTAGGTATGCAGAATTCGGTACGGTTTACCGTTACGAGCAAAGCGGCGAGCTGCATGGCTTGACGCGGGTTCGTGGCTTTACGCAGGATGATGCACACCTGTTCTGCCGGCCCGACCAGGTGAAAGAAGAGTTTAAGAAGGTAATCGATTTGGTGTTGTATGTGTTTTCCGCTTTAGGATTCGAAGATTATACGGCGCAGATCTCATTACGTGACCCGGAAAACAAGGCTAAATATATCGGAACGGACGAGAATTGGGCTTTGGCTGAACAATCCATTATAGAGGCAGCCAATGAAAAGGGGTTAAAAACTGTAGTAGAGCTGGGTGAAGCGGCATTTTATGGCCCTAAGCTGGACTTTATGGTCAAGGATGCACTCGGCCGTAAATGGCAATTGGGTACCATCCAGGTTGATTATAACCTGCCCGAACGATTCGAACTGGAGTACACCGGCAGCGATAACCAAAAACACAGGCCGGTGATGATACACCGTGCACCGTTTGGTTCGCTGGAACGGTTCGTTGCGGTGCTGATCGAACATTGTGCAGGCAACTTCCCATTGTGGCTGTCGCCAGAGCAATTTATCGTATTGCCGATATCGGAGAAATATGAAGAATATGCAAAAAAACTTTCCGAAATATTAAAAGATTCCGATATTTGCGGGCTAATTGATTTCAGGGACGAAAAAATAGGGCGGAAGATACGCGATGCTGAAATCAAAAAAATCCCATACATGCTGATAGTGGGCGAGAAAGAAGCAGCCGAAGGTTTAGTTGCGGTGCGCAAGCACGGGCAGGGCGACCTGGGAAGCATGACGATTGAAGAATTTAAACAACAGATAATAAAAGAAATAACAATATAACTTGGCATTAAACAAACCCAATTTTAACAGAGGTCCGCGGCCTCCTTTTAAGAAAAAGGAAGCCGAACATAATATTAATCAGTTTATCAAGGCCCAGGAGGTCCGCCTCGTTGGCGATAACGTGGAACAGGGTATTTACCCCACCAGGCAAGCCCTCGCCATAGCTGAAGAACAAGGTTTGGACCTGGTTGAAATATCTCCTAACGCCGTACCCCCGGTTTGCAGAGTAATTGACTACAATAAGTTCATTTACGAGCAAAAGAAGAAGATGAAGGAGATTAAGAACAATGCCAAGCAAACTGTTATTAAGGAAATACGCTTCGGGCCGAACACGGATGATCATGATTTTGAGTTCAAGCTCAAACACGCTATCAAATTTCTCGAAGCGGGCGAAAAGGTAAGGGCCTACGTGCACTTTAAGGGCCGTGCGATAGTTTACAAGGAGCAGGGCGAAATACTGCTGCTGCGGTTTGCGCAGGCTTTGGAAGAAGTAGGCAAAGTGGAGCAGTTGCCCAAATTGGAAGGCAAGCGGATGTTTTTAACCGTTGCGCCGAAGGCAACAAAAAAATAGAGTCAAGAATCAACAGCCAGAACAAATAAAATCCTGGTTGTTGGTTTTTGGTTTTCGAAGAAGAATTAATTAAATAAAATAGATAAATAAGGGTTATGCCAAAAATGAAAACCAATTCCAGTGCCAAAAAGCGTTTTAAGCTTACTGGAACCGGTAAAATCGCAAGGAAGAACGCTTTCAAAAGTCACATTCTGACCAAGAAGTCGACCAAAAGAAAGCGCAATCTTACCCACGTCAGCTTAGTATCTGACGCCGACACGGGCAACGTAAAACGTATGCTCTGCATCGGAAAATAATTAACAGATTTTTTAACCAGGTTTTAGAGTACTAAAGATCCGCAAAAGGCGGGCACTCACTACCAAAAAAGACAAAAAATGCCACGTTCAGTTAACGCAGTAGCGTCGAGAAGACGCAGGAAAAAGGTGATGGACCTCGCCAAAGGTTATTATGGCGCACGCAGTAAGGTTTACACCGTAGCAAAAAACACCGTAGAAAAAGGCTTGCAGTACGCTTACCGCGACCGCAAGACCAAGAAAAGAGAATTCAGGGCTTTATGGATCCAGCGTATTAACGCTGGTGCCCGCCAGAATGGTATCTCTTACTCGCAATTGATGGGTAAGCTGGCTGCTAAAGAGATCGGTTTGAACCGTAAGGTTCTGGCCGACTTAGCGATGAACCATCCCGATGCTTTTAAGGCTATAGTTGAGGCTGTAAAGTAATCTGAAATCTCAGATGATATTGAAAAAGACCTGCCAACTGGCGGGTCTTTTTGTTTTAAGTCATTATTATTTTATAACCCGCCGTTGCTAACATCATTATTATTGATGCCTTTTTTATTCTTTTTCAGATCGCTGTTCAATTGGCCAAAATTATAATTCAAGCTAACCCTTACCGAGCGGTAATAAGTTTGGTTGATATTAGTTTCCAGGAAATCGGGCCCTTTAGTGGTATTGATAATGTTCCGGAATTTGGTAAGTGGATTATTTGCCGACATTGCAAAATAGAGCTTGCCTTTTACGATCTCCTTGTTCAGGCCAAAATTGGTGTTGAAGTATGCATTGGTGAAACCTTGTATGGAGACGGGTTGGCTACTGTTGTACCTAATCGACGCATTAAAGCTCCAGCCTTTATTTAAGCGCAGCGTGTTATTTAATTCTTCCATCGTCATCCACCGATGCAGGTATACAATACTGTTTCCGCTCATACCGCTTAGCAAAAAGCGGGTAGAATTAGTATTGAAGCTTATACTATACTCGTGGGTGACATTGTAGTTCAGATTTCCGACCAGGTCGATGCCCTCGCCTTTCCCGGTATTTTGATAGGTTGCTGTAGTAACCTGTGTGGCCGGGTTGAAAGTGGTTACCGTTACTGCCAAATTGTGCACAAAAATGTAATCGGTGGCCAGGAATACCGACACCTTTCCCGCATTGCCGGTGCTGTAACTTAGTTGTGCCTGGTTCATGGCATTTGGCTGTAGTTTGGGATTCCCTGTAATAATAAAGTTAGGGTTTGTTTTGTTTATATATGGGTTTAACCGCTCGATGCCTGGCCGCTGAACGCGCTGATTAAACGACAGGCTAATCCCTCCGGAACCTAGCGGATGGTTGACAGACAGGGACGGAACGACATTGAGATAGTTTGGATTGATTGCTGTTTCGCTTGAGAGAAAATGTGCGTTTACCATAGTCTCTTCAGCACGCACTCCCGCATTCACATTCCATTTGCCGAGGCTGAATTGGTAGGAGTTGTAAATACTGAATACATCCTGGCTATAATAAAACCGGTCACTTAATGAATCAATAGGATCGTACTGAAACGTATTGGGATTGAGTTGCAAATACTGGTAATCGCTATTGTCCGACCGTAGTATGGCTTTCACACCGCCTTCTATCATTACTTTTTTAACAGGATAAACCAGGTCGGTTTGAAAGGTATGTTCGGATATAGTCGAACTGTTAGGCTGTTGGTAGTCAGGGGTCGCATAAGCGATTTCGTTCGACAATTGCAGGTTACTGAAAGCATCGTTACGGTAACCGGCATAACGGTAGGAGAATGTCAGCAGCCTGTTTTTGTCGACTTTAAAACCAACCTGGTAATTGATAGCGGCATCGCCACCATTGCCGTGGCCATTGTTATCATTGCTGATGTCATAAGCCTGCATAACACCGGCGGCGCCTGTCAGTGTAGACGATTGATAACTGCTGCCATCGTTATGATATCCGTTATAACTAAATGAACCGGACAATAAATGCAGCGAATCGATCTCATAACTCAGTTCCATTCCTACATACCCGTTGCTGCTGTTGTTATGCGTATAGCCGTTCTGCTCAAGCAGGGTAGCGTCACTTCCAAAACTTTGCTGTTTATTGGTGAAACTGGTTTGCAGGTTGTTGTAAATACCTGCACCTGCATAAACATTCATGCCGAACTTTCCCTGTTTCATCGTAAATCCGCCGCCGGCGTTAGGGCCTCCGTTGGGAAGTTGTTCGCTTGCATTCAGGTTGCCACGGTAGCCGTTGTCGACATTTTTTACGGTGATGATATTGATAATACCGCCGATGCCTTCGGCGTCATATTTAGCCGGAGGATTGGTGATCACCTCGATACGCTGTATTGACGATGCCGGCATGGTACGAAGGACGGCTGTCACGTTATTATCCATCATTGCCGATGGTTTACCGTTGATAAAAACCTTAAAGTTCGTGCTGCCTTTAAGAGAAACATTATCCTGCGCGTCGACCGTAATAAAAGGTATTTTATGCAGCATATCCAACAGGCTTTTGCCCTTGCTTTCAGGATCTGCTCGCATATCGTAAAGGAGTTTGCCCGGCTTTTGCTGTATCAATGGGCGCGTGGAAACTATCGTCACTTCCTTCAGGCTTTTTGCATCCTCGCGTAGGCTGACCATACCGAGGTCGGTGTCGGCCCTTAGTTTAAGCGTCATCTCCAGCGGTTTAAAACCGACTGCATGAATATCCAGTTTATAAGCCGCAGCCGGCAACCCGTCAAACTCAAATTTGCCATCGGCCTCGGTAGTTATATTTTTCAAATGTTCGTTACCTGTAAGGGATAACGTGATCTTATCCAGTAGTTTTTTGGTAAGGGAATCTATTACGATGCCATATATTTTATGGCCGCCAGGGCTCTGTGCTTTTACGTAAGCACAACTCAATACAGATGCAAATAAGAGTATGATTTTTTTCATTTTTTAGACAAAAAGATTCCCAGGACTATTCCAGCCTTTAAAAATTTCAATCAGAATTTGTGTTTAAATCCGGCAAGGCCGGCGTCGTTCAGAATGACCTAGTTTTGTTGCCTGCGTACGACGAAATAGTAGATGAGGAAACCTGCCGCTATGAACATTACTTCCAAACCGTAGGGCAGGGGCGACTCGTCGTCGTACGGTAAAAACTGCATAATAACCAAACCCAGACCGCCCATAAATAGAACACTGCCCCATTTGAATGCTTCTGTATTGGAACCGGCCAGTCTTTGCAGAAATTTGATGGCATCATTGTCTATGGGGCCGGAATCGATGATGCGTTTTTTGAGCCGGTAATTATACCAACTGATGATCACCGTAGCAATAATGATGAATAGAATGATGATGGTTATGAAAACGAAAATATGTCCTAACATGGCTTTTAAAATTAGTTAAAAATCACACAGTAGTCAGCGGCTCAATGCCAAAGGTTGCAGGTATTTTTTATTTATTTTTTGCAACCTTTATTCAGTGTGCATTGACTAATCTGTAATGTTTAATGAAAAGGATGTGGTTGCCAGGATACTCAGCGGCGATATGCGCGCCTTTGAATTGCTGGTAAGACAATACGAAAAGCTTGTTTTCTATGTCATCCACCGCCTCGTAAAGGATCAGCAGGCCGCCGAGGACATTTGCCAGGAAGTTTTCATTAAAGTACATAAAAGCATGTTTCGGTTTAACTTTCAATCCAAATTATCCACCTGGATAGCGCGGATTGCATACCTGACAGCGATTAACTATACGAGGAAATATTACCGGGAAAAAGCATCAGCATACCCGGACGACCTGGAAAATTATCATTTTACCACTGATACACCCGAGCAATTGCTGACCCGAAAGGATACAGCTAATTATGTGGAACAACTGATATTGGAATTGCCGGAAAGGTACCGGACAGTGCTAACCTTATACCACTTAAACGAATTTTCCGGACCGGAAATAGCGGAAATTACCGGCATGCCTGAGGGAACGGTAAAGAGTTATCTTTTCAGGGCGCGAAAATTGCTGAAAGAAAAATTAGAGTTATATTTAAAATACGAATTGCCATGAAGGAAATGAACGATGACGAACTGCAGCGCTTGTTTGAAGAAGGAACGCCCAATAGTGAACCAACGAGCGACGACGCCAGGGCATATCAAACACTGTTTGAGGCGCTCAAAAGCGAGCCGGAAAAAGGTTTGCCTTATGATTTCGCCGCAAACGTAACGCGACAAATACAGGCTGAACAAAAGCATAGCAGCGAAATCAAATCAAACGTGATCGCCGCTGGGCTGTTTTTGGCAGCCATGGTCGTTTTATGTTGTTTATTCGCATTTCTGAAGCCAGACACCAAGTCAACTTTGCTGGAATACAAATGGGTATTGCTATTACTTCCCCTTGCTTTTATTGCCATTCAATA
>JAFDZK010000211.1 GCA_018267005.1 Bacteroidota bacterium | reverse complement strand
ACAATTTGGCTCGGCCATGCAGGTCGATTTCCTGAAATATCACTGCGAGATGTTCCTGAAGAACCGTTCGAAATATAACATGGGCGCATTCGGTGTGATGCCCGTGTTTATCGATTGGAACATCGGTAATTTTTCGGTCACCAAAAATCTCGAATTATACTCCCGCTGGGATTACGACTGGTTTAGAATGAGCTATCGTGTGCTCGATTTTTATTTCCTGAGCCGCGTTGTGTCCGACGCAGGCGACCGGACGGTATTCAGCTATTACATTAATACGTTGATGGAAGACCGTTTTATTATTTTCCTGGAGGAGTACCACAAAATATACCCGCTTTCGGCTGCGGAAGTCAAATTCATGAAGGAAGCTTACCGGTTTTTTATCCTGAATTATGTGATCAAAGACGGCAAACGCTTTTTTAAAGAACAATACGCTGAGAAACTACAGACCGAAGCCTTGAACATATACCTGCCTTCGGTCGATCGCGACTTTAACGCAGAAAAAGTTATAGATGCATTAAAACTGGGAACCAGCAGCAAAATCCTTACCGCCAACCCATGAAGAAAATAGACAATTTCAAATCAATCGTCGACAAGTATCAGATCGTTTTCTTCGATGCCTTTGGCGTTATTAAAACTTATGCCGGCCTTGTTCCCGGCATCGAACGGACGTTCGACTATTTAGAAAAAGAAGGAAAAGAATACTATATCGTTACCAACGACGCCTCGCGAAGCCCCCAGCAATTGGCCGAGTCGTATCATCGCATGGGGCTAAAAGCCATTACACCCGAACGTATTGTTTCCTCCGGCATGTTAACGAAGGAATTCCTGGATCTGAAGGTGCCCGATGGTATAGTGGCTTATCTCGGCACACCCGATTCTGCACATTATATCGAAAGGTCCGGCTTGCAAACGTTGCCTGTGAGTGAAGTAAATGAGCATAATATCGATAAGATCAGTGTGATGATCTTCCTCGACGACGAAGGCTTCGACTGGTTCCGCGACCTGAATAAAACGGTTAACCTGCTGCGCCGCCGGCCCATACCAGTTATCGTCGCAAATACCGACCGCGCCTATCCCCTCACCACTACCAACGTGTCCATCGCTATCGGGGGTATCGCCGCCATGATAGAAAGCGTTGTGGGTAAACAGTTCATCCGCTTCGGAAAGCCCGACTCACAGATGTTCATGTTCGCCTACGACCTTATACGCGAGTACCGGCAAATCGGAAAAAGTGATATTGTAATGGTAGGCGACACGCTGAATACGGACATTTTAGGCGGAAATAAATTTGGACTGGATACAGTACTCGTGCTTTCAGGTAATACCCAGGCGAAAGATTACGAGAGCCGGATCGTTTCGGCCGGCATCATGCCTACTTACATCTGCGATACCGCCGTGGTCGACCTCAGTGGGCTCGCCCTGTAAAGACTTCATTGTCAAACTGTCTTCAACAGGTATTTCCTTTAAACAGGTTTTTCAAAAATTATTTTATCCGTTTAAATAAAAAACTACCTTTAAAAAATCAGAAAAACATCGCCCGAATTGATCCATCTTTCTTACAGATACGCACACTTTAAAACAATTGTATCGTTGTCAGTTGTTTTGCTGTCTGCAGCGGGATCATATGCACAAAGAAAAGCTTTCACCAATCCTTTACTGCCCTCGGGCGCGGATCCCTGGTGTATTCAACACGGCGGTTACTACTATTATACCAACAGTACTGGAGATAACATTACGCTTTGGAAAACCCCAAATATTGTAGAGCTGAAAACCGCCCAAAAGAAAGTCGTGTGGACGCCGCCGCCTAATACCATGTACTCGAAAGAATTATGGGCGCCCGAATTGCATCTCATTAACAAGAAATGGTATCTGTATTTCGCAGCGGACGATGGCAATAACGATCACCACCGGATATATGTGCTCGAAAACAGTTCGGCTGATCCTTTGCAGGGCAAATGGATATTCAAAGGCAAGGTAGCAGATTCGACCGACAAATGGGCCATCGATGCATCGGTATTTATTAACCGTGGCCAGCTTTATATGATCTGGTCGGGATGGGATGGCGATGTCAATGGCGAACAGGACATTTTCATCGCCAAACTCAAAAACCCCTGGACAGTAGATGGCGAGCGTTCCAAGTTGTCCTATCCCACCTTCGGTTGGGAAAAGAACGGCGATCTGCACGATACAAGCAATCCTCCGCATGTTAATGTGAACGAAGGACCGGAAATGTTGAAACATGGAAATAAACTGTTCCTTATTTATTCGGCAAGTGGGTGCTGGACGGATTATTACGCGCTCGGCATGTTAAGCACGACAGATGACGAGTACCTGCTCGATCCGATATCATGGAAAAAATCTGCTCAGCCGGTTTTTAAGCAATCGCCCGAAAACGGAGTGTATGCAACCGGCCATAATTCTTTTTTTAAATCGCCCGATGGCAAACAGGACTGGATATTGTATCATGCCAATTCAGCCCCTGGACAAGGCTGCGGAAAGGACCGGTCACCAAGGGCCCAGCAATTTACCTGGAACACTGACGGAACGCCAAATTTTGGAATACCGGTTAAAACAAACGAACCTATTTTAATGCCTTCCGGCTCAAATTAAACAACGAATGAAAATCAGGGACCTGGTATTATCAATTCTGCTCCTTACTACAACAGCGGTTGTCAGCGCACAAACCAAAGCTTCAGGCGTCTGGACCGCCACCAAAGCCAACGCATGGTACGCACAGTATAGATGGATCAATGGCTCGGATTTTATACCGAGCACAGCCATTAATCAGCTCGAAATGTGGCAGGCGGATACTTTCGACCCGAAAACCATCGATCGCGAACTGGATTATGCGGAAGGCATCGGATTCAATGCCATGCGTGTTTTTCTGCATAGCATGGCCTGGCAGCAAGACCACGCCGGCTTCAAAAAAAGAGTTGCCCAATACTTATCAATCGCCGACAAACATCATATCAACACCATTTTCGTATTTTTTGATGATTGCTGGAACTCGAATGCAAAGACCGGCGAGCAACCCAAACCCAAAACCGGTATCCACAATTCCGGCTGGTTGCAAGATCCCGGCAACAGGCTGAACGAACCCGGTGAAACGGCTATGTTGCAAAAGTATGTTACCGATGTTATGACCACATTTAGGCACGATAAACGCATCCTGCTTTGGGATCTTTACAACGAACCGGGAAATAGTAACAAGGGCGACAAATCATTGAACCTGCTGTCAAAAATATTCGCCTGGGCGCGGGCTGTAAATCCCGACCAGCCTTTGAGCGCGGGCATGTGGGACTGGAGCCTTGAAAAACTAAACGCATACCAGTTGACGCATTCCGATGTGATCACCTATCACGATTACGAAGATCCGGAAAAGCACGAGCGTGTTGTACAAATACTAAAGGCTACCGGCAAGCCGGTTATCTGTACTGAATACATGGCCCGGCTTCGGAACAGTACTTTTGCTAACACCATGCCGATGCTGAAGAAGGAAAACGTCGGTGCCATCAATTGGGGGCTTGTTTCGGGCAAAACCAACACCATTTATGCCTGGGATACGCCCATGCCCGACGGACAGGAACCGAAAGTTTGGTTCCATGATATTTTCCGGAAAGACGGAACACCATTTAGCGGCGACGAGATTAGCCTGATAAAGAAATTGAACAACATTAAATAACCAATCGGATCATGAAACTTAGGATTTTATCTTTGGCCCTGCTGCCTGCCTCTATCGCGCTGTTCGGGTCATGCAATGGATCGACAAATAAAACAAACGCAAACACCAGTATGAAAGACAGTATTGATTATACCCGCTTGCCTGCCGATTCGGCATTTGAAAAAACCATTGATGGCAAACAAGCTCATTTGTATACGCTTAAAAATAAGAACGGCATGATCATGACCATGACCAATTACGGCGGCCGTGTGGTGAACCTGCTCGTGCCCGACAGCGCAGGGAAAATGATCGATGTATCGGTTGGCTTGGGCAGTGTGGACGGGTATATTAATTCGACGGAACCTTATTACGGGGCCACTATAGGTAGATATGGCAATCGTATTGCAAAGGGGCATTTTACGCTGGATGGCAAGCAATATACCTTAGCCACCAATAATCCGCCAAATACTTTGCACGGCGGCAAAAAGGGCTACCAGGATGTAGTTTGGGATGCAAAAAAATTGAATGATCATACTCTTGAGCTCACCTATCTTTCAAAAGATATGGAGGAAGGTTTCCCGGGTAATTTGAAAATCAAAGTAACTTATGCGCTAACCGATGATAATGGTGTTAAAATAGATTACGAAGCTACTACAGACAAAGCAACTGTGGTAAACCTGACCAACCACACCTATTTTAACCTGAACGGCGAAGGCAGCGGCACGATATTGAACCACCTTGTCCAGATAAACGCCGACAATTATACCCCGGTTGATTCGACCCTAATACCAACGGGAAAAATTGAACCCGTAAAAGGAACACCATTTGATTTTACTAAGCCGACGACCATCGGCGCGCGAATCAACGATGATAATCAGCAATTGAAGAATGGCAAAGGCTATGACCATAATTTCGTGCTAAACAAACATGATATGTCCCAGCCTGTGGCGACCGTTAAAGGCGATAAGACTGGCATCGTAATGGAAATTTACACGGAAGAACCCGGTTTGCAGTTTTATAGCGGCAATTTTATGCAAAGCAGGAACACAATGAAGGACGGCGACAAGGACGATCACCGTACGGCATTTGCGATGGAGACCCAACATTTCCCCGATTCGCCCAACCAGCCCCAGTTTCCGTCGACCGTACTGAAGCCAGGGCAGGTTTATAAAACAGAGACTATTTATAAGTTCAAGACCAAATAGGCAAAAACGACATTACGCAAACATTAGGCTGGTTGGTAATATTTATCTTTAGCATTTAAATCAAAAGCATTGCTGACAGATAATCACGGACGCAAGATCAGCTATTTACGATTGGCGGTAACCGACAGGTGCAACCTGCGCTGCTTTTACTGCATGCCCGAAGAAGGCTTGAACTGGCTTTCACGCACCGAATTGCTAACCTATGAGGAAATGCTGCGGATATGTTCGCTGCTCGTCAAAATGGGTATCGAAAAAATACGCATTACCGGCGGTGAGCCATTTGTCCGCAAGGACTTGATGCATTTGCTACGCGGATTATCTCAATTACAGGGCTTAACAGAATTGACGATCACCACCAACGGCGTACTGACCGGGCCTTTCGTGCGCGAATTAAAAGATATCGGCGTCCGTTCTGTTAACCTGAGCCTGGATACACTGGATCCCATTCGATTTTTTAGTATCACCTGCCGGGACGAGTTTAGCAAGGTAATGGAAACGCTAAACCAGTTGATGAAGCATGATATCGAGGTAAAGATCAATGCAGTCGTAATGGACGGGAAAAACACACAGGACATTTTGCCAATGGTCGAATTGACCAGAGAGTTGCCTGTCAGCGTGCGTTTTATCGAAGAAATGCCTTTTAATGGCGAAGGGCATCATTATGACGGTTTAAAGTGGGATTACGTCCGGATATTGGAAGAGATAAAAAACGCATATCCCGCAATTCAAAAATTGCATGACGACGCATCTTCTACCTCTTATAACTATCATATTCCCGGCCACCGGGGCAATGTAGGTATCATAGCGGCTTATTCACGTACATTTTGCGGCACCTGCAACCGTATCCGTATCACTCCCGACGGCGTTTTGAAAACGTGTTTATATGATGAGGGTGTGATCAATATAAAAGACCTCGTAAGATCGGGTATATCCGACGATGATCTGCAAAAAAAACTGCTCGATACGTTCGGGAACCGGCCGGCAGACGGATGGGAGGCCGAACGAAATCGGAATATTGGTGATCCGGCACATGAATCCATGGCAACAATAGGCGGATAACTTATGACGACGGTCGAACAGGCGGAAAAATTGATATTGTCCGAAACCAGAGACTTCGGGACCGAGGCCATTCCGTTTGATCATGCTTTGGGGCGGGTATTGGCTGAAGATATTAAAGCCGACCGGGACTTGCCGCCTTTTAACCGGGTAACGATGGATGGGATTGCTATCCGTTATACTGCAATCGATCAAAAGGTACCGGCGTTTCAGATAGTCGGGACGCAGGCTGCCGGTGACGATCCGATTGAACTGCAAAACGAGAACGAGTGTATTGAAATCATGACCGGCGCATCTTTGCCAGCGTCGGCAGATACAGTGATTCCGTATGAGCAGGTTCAAATCTCGGATAAAACAGCAATTTTATTATCTGCAGACATAAGGCGAGGCCAGAATCTGCATTTGCGTGGTGCTGATAAAAAATCCGGTGACATTATTATTCATTCGGGGAAATTGATTAGCCCGGCAATGATTAATACAATATCCTCGGTAGGGAAAACAAGCCTGCTCGTAAAAAAACTGCCGCGTGTTGTCATCGTATCTTCGGGGGATGAGCTGGTAGATATCGATCTTCAGCCCTCTCCTGTCCAGATACGAAAATCGAACAGTTATATGATACAGGCAGTATTAAGGAAATATAACATATCGGCAGAACTGCTGCACATACCCGATGATCCGGCCATAACGAGGGAAAAGATTGCTTATTGCATACAAAACTACGATGCTGTACTAATGACCGGCGGCATCAGCGCCGGCAAGTTCGATTACATCCCGCATGCATTGGAGGACAGTGGCGTTAAAACTATTTTTCATAAAGTAAGCCAGCGACCAGGAAAACCTTTTTGGTTCGGAAAGCATGCGCAAGGTTCATTGGTGTTTGCATTTCCCGGAAACCCTGTGGCGACATTTATGTGCCTGCACCGTTATTTTCTGCCCTGGCTTAACACGGGTTTGGGTTTGTCGGAGCGGCCGCCGATATATGCGGTTTTAGATCGGAATTTTTCATTCAAGCCCGAACTGACGTACTTTTTGCAGGTAAAATTAAAATTCGCAATGGAAGGCAAATTGCTGGCGACGCCGCTTGAAGGCAACGGTTCAGGCGATTTTGCTAACTTAGCAGATACGGATGCATTTATGGAATTGCCTTTGGGACGTAGCGAATTTAAAAGCGGCGAGGCGTTCCGTACATGGCCTTTCAGTAACTTTGTGATATGACATTTTCTCATCTGGACGACAAAGGTCAGGCTAAAATGGTCGACGTAGGTGAAAAACAGATTTCCCGGCGAACAGCTACTGCACGTTCAATCGTTTTGCTTCCGGCCGAAGTGTTGGAACAGCTAACCGGCGGCGATATCCAAACAAAAAAAGGGTCGGTATTTCAAACAGCGATCATAGCCGGAATTATGGCTGCCAAGAAAACCGGCGATTTAATACCGCTTTGTCATCCGCTGGGACTGGATAATTGCGATATTAATATTCATTTGAACGATCGGCAGGAAATCGTGATCGACTGCACAGCAACTATAACCGCAAAAACCGGCGTCGAAATGGAGGCATTGGTGGGCGCGTCGATAGCTGCTTTAACAGTTTACGATATGTGCAAAGCCATGAGCCATGATATCGTTATCAGGGAAACCAAACTGATGGAGAAAACAGGAGGCAAACGTGATTTCAAAAGAGCATAAGAAACACGCCGACTTAACCCGCCCTTCTATCGGCAATTTCGCCCGTAATGAATGGGCCATTGTCGGAGCGCCGTGTGTTTATATTAAGGCCCTGGCCGATAGTGTTATCAAAGCGCTTTCGCCACGATACAAGTGCGGCTACACCGACACATCGCATAACGACGAAGTGGTTACTTTGCCCGGTCACCTGGCAAACGGCGCAAGTTTAGATTATACCGACCAGGTGAACCACCACCAATTTAATTACAGCTCGGTCTCAAAACCGTTTGGGTTACGGCAGCATTTTTCCGGTACAGACCTGGTGCTGGTGAACGGTAATCACCAGCAAGCTAAAGCCCAGGTGGTGATCATACACGAAAGCAAACGGGCATCGTTGCAAAAACGACAGGAGCAATTGACCAACGTCGAATTGATCCTGTTATCAGAGAATGCCCCGGGCGTTTTCGATTTCATAAAGGATTCCATACCCGACTGGCAAAACATTCCACTTTACAGGCTGGATGAAACAGAAAAGATCGTAGCCTTTTTTG
>JAFDZK010000210.1 GCA_018267005.1 Bacteroidota bacterium | reverse complement strand
AAAATTCACCATTCACTATTGACCATTCACCAACCGCGTAATTCCGAGGGCTTGACGGTAACGCCGCCCGACGGTATGCACGTGCCACAACAAACAAAACAATGAGACACGGAAAAAAATTAAACCATTTGGGCCGTACCGACAGTCACCGCAAGGCGATGATGGCGAATATGGCTTCGTCGCTTATCAAGCATAAGCGCATCAACACTACACTGGCCAAAGCAAAAGCGCTGCGTGTTTACGTAGAGCCGCTGCTGACCAAATCAAAGAACGACACTACGCACTCGCGCCGTACGGTATTCAGCTACCTGCAGGACAAGGACGCTGTAAGCGAACTGTTCCGCGACGTAGCTGCAAAGATTGCAAACCGTCCGGGTGGCTATACCCGCATCATCAAAATGGAAAACCGTTTGGGCGACAACGCCGAAATGGCCCTGATAGAGCTGGTGGACTATAACACCGTTTACACCAAAGACGGTGCTGCCGTAGCTAAGAAATCAACCCGCCGTCGTGGTTCAGGCAAAGGTGGCGCTGCTAAGCCTGCCGCTGCTGCTAAAGCAGAGGCTCCTGCTGCCAGCGCTGAGGTAACTCCCGGCGACGACAATGTAGTTGTTGAGGAAACCCCGGCTACCCACACGCCAAAGGCTGAGGAAACCAAAATTGAGGAAGCTCCGGTAGCAGGAGCTGCTGAAGAAACTCCGGCTGCTGAAGCGCCATCGGCCGAAGAAGCTGCTGAAAAGGATGAGCAAGCTGAAAAAGGCGAGTAAATAATTTGGTTACGAATTAAGAACATAAGCAAGCCCTGGTCGAAAGACCGGGGCTTTGTTTTATCACCCTTTTCTTAAACGGTTATTGGCATAGTGCAGGGATGGCTTTCCCGGCTGTTCCTCGCCATGACGTGGAGGGTTAGGAGTGTGAGAGGGTGCAGGGAGCAGTCATTCAGTTGCGTCCGCTGGTTGCTCTTCCTGTTGTTGCTGCTCCTCGCCGATTCGGACCACCGTAGTGCCCGTGTGCGTGTCGTGCCATCCTGCGTAGCCCAGCCACGAAAAAGCCTCGAACGGCACTAAGCGCCAGAGCGTCCTAAACAAAAAAATGCGTGTGGTTGGCCGTCTGCCGTCCTGCGTTACCACTTTGGTTTGTGTGAGTATCTTACCAACCGTCATGCCGGTGGAGGCTTCGGCCACGAAATAGTAAATGAACAATACTACGGCGTAGATCAGGTACGACAGGAAATAAGGATGATTCCGGTTATTGATCAAAAATGACGTGGCAAATTGTTGCAGGGCCGGGATGACGATCAGGCGCAGCAGGACAAATCGAATAAATAAGGCATCGCCGATGAAGTTGACAAGCCTTAGCCAGATAGAAACAGGGTACATATTGCGATGATGAGGTTGATAAGCAGTATGAATTTAAGAATAACGGAGCAATAAATCAATGTTTAGGCACGAGTACTCAGCCCACGCCGGGCGCTGTATACTCGCGTCAGTTGAGAGGGATATCACATGTCACTATACAATACTCCCTTACACTGCTATCTTCTCTGATTCTATCAGTAATTCAAAAGCCTTCGACTTTAGTGACGTGGATTGGCACACAATCAAATTTGGGTTTAATTTTAAATCGCTTTGCAAATGCGATTTTATTTTTCCTAACAATTCCTTACCGGGAGTGAGAGAAGCTCCAGCTTCCTTATATAGTCTTTCAGTTGCTGCCTTGACGACTCTTATGTCGGTTAAATTGTCTGAATTTTTGCATAATTCAGGTCGTTCACGTAACAAGAAATTGGAAATCTTGTCTTTCGTAAATTGTTCTAACTCCAATATTTTTTCATTGTAAATGTCCTCACTTTGTTTACTGGATAAGCCGTAAACCTCCTGTAAATGTTTTGGTTGACAAAAATAATTTTCAATTTCTGAGTATTCAGTGACGAATGGCAATACATCTTGTGCTTTGCAGTCTTCAATAAATTTCTGCAAGTCCCTATCTAATTCTTCCTTTTGATCTTTATCGACGTGTACTATTACTTTGACATTTGGGATGTGTTTTCTTACGAAGCCTTCAAGCAGTTTCGCGAAATGGATTTTTTTACATCCTTCATACGAGTGTAATACAAATTCATCTTCAGACAGTCCATTTGCTGATATAAACTTCTTTAGGAACGCTTTTTTCTCGTCTACCCCATCGACGATATCCTCAGTTACAATTATATATTTAAGAGATTTTTTTGAAAATAAATAATCAGTGTCTGCGGCGCCAATATCTAATAATATTTTACTTCCTTTAATCCCAGAGAAAACCTGTCCATCTTGAAAAAAAATAACCTGAGCAGTATCACCTAAAGCATCTAAAATATACCTAGAATGGGTGGAGAAGACAATTCTCAAATCCTTATTTTTCTTTGCGCGAATTGATAACTCTTTGGCTAAAAGATGTTGTTTGGTTGGGTGTATGTGAGAGTCAGGTTCGTCGAGAAGAAGAATATGGGGTCTAAAGTATTCTAAATACGCAAAAATCTGTATGGTTTGCAATACGCCGGTTCCGATTGAATCTATTGGCAGAATAATACCGTTCGCTTTAACTGATATATTTATAAATTCTGACAAATTCTCGTCAAAAGACGCGTCTACAGCAATATTAGGATAGATTCGATTTATAGATTCGTGGAATCTTTTCCATTTATCTTTATCTTGTGAAATGCGGTATATAATATTTCGTAAATAATTATTGCTATCCCCCCTTGTCGCGGATTTTTTTATTGAAATAACAACCTCATATTTCTCCTCCACTGGAATGCCTGCTATACCTGGAACGTACACGCAAAAAGGAATATCTATGCTATTTAGCTGATCGCCCAAAATCCTCCCAACATGGGTGGTTGTAAATCCACCGTTTTTACCTCTTGCAATGCTAAGACTAGACAGTCCTTGAGGGGTTTTAAATTTAAAGCCTATTTCCTTTCGCTCATTTTTTGTTCTCGCCCCAGTAAGTTTAATTCCATGATATAGATTCTCTATTTGCCTAGTTGGCGTGTACAAAAAATCGGAAGAATCTAACGAAAGCGTTCGTGAATCGCTTTTCTTAACCCAGTTGGCCCTTTTCAGTTGCAGAGTCTGAGCGCTTGATATAGCAAATTGTATGCCTTGGATAAAGCTGCTTTTGCCAGAGTTATTCGCCCCAATAAAAATATTGACAGGCTCTAAAGCTAATTTCGCGTTGTCTATCCTTTTAAACTTACTAATTTCAATCTCAATAGTGTTTTCATGCTTGCGTTTTTCATATTCGATAGCGTTGCTATGTAATGAAGAAAGAACTTCGGAGATTTTTTTGTTAAAAGATTTTTTTGTTTCTTTTTCTGATCTTACCGATTCAATAATATTTGCCAAGAGATGGCCTTTATTAATGCTTGATGAATTTTTCCTTGCCATAAGGATAGGTTAATAGACTTTATATCAAATTTAATATAATTTAGTTATATAAATATTCCCCTCCTGGCGCGAGTATGCAGCGCAGGGCAAAGCAAGGTGTACTTGTGCCTAAAATTTGCCCACTTTCACTATCTTAGCCCAACCCCAACCTACGCCCCTCATGTTAAAACGCACCTGAATTGCCTCATCACCATTGGTATCGACGAGCATACGCCGCCGGCGGAAACGCGGTATATCAGTTTTTAAATGCTATCGTGGTGCTGGTGGTGATCCTGATAATGCACTCGTCTATAACAAGTGGGGCAGGGGTGCCCACATAAATAATTATGCCACCCTATGCAAACATAGAATGGCATAACAATTTATCATTTATTCCGAACTACAGCGCTTTTACGATCTCGAGCGACTTGTCGACGTGTTCGGTTGGTGAAATATGGTCGGTTTCTGATGAAAAGACCGCTACAATTTTGCCGTCTTTACCAATCACAAAAGTGGTTCGCGGGATGAAGCCGTGGTTGAGGTCCTGGCCGAGAACATCTTTAATTCCCAGGTGAGGCGCTCCCATCGTCAGGCCGTATGTTGCCGCGATTTTGCCCCCCGGATCTGAAGCGACGGGGAACTTGCCGGCGCAATAGCTCGGGTCGGAAGAAAATTTGTTCAGCCGCTGGATATCGTCCGCAGACACGCCGATAATGGTAGCTCCGGCCGCTGTAAATTTATCCTTCATTTCGGCGAAGGCATGCGCTTCCGCATCGCAGCCGCCGGTATAGGCCGAAGGATAGAAATAGACCACGACGGGCCCTTTCTTAAGCGCTTTTTTTAATGAAAAATCAAAGGCGTTGCCAGCCAGGCTTGCTTTGGCGGTAAATGCGGGCGCGGCATCGCCTTTGGCCAGCATCTTCGTTTGGGCAAAGCCGGGCAGACTTACCAGCAGCGATAAGCTGAAAACTAATAAAGCTGAGTAATAATATTTTTTGATCATGGTGGGTTGGTTTTTAATGGTTTGTTGGTGTTTTATCAAAGCTACGATAGTTTGCCAGGATTCGTTTGCCGGTCATTGAAATTTTACCGTGGCGTGTCTGCCCTGCCCCATGCCGATCGATAATGTTTTTAACCAGGATATATGGCGTTTGATCTCCCGGATGTCAAAAATACAGTCACGGCAAAACAATAGCGCTTATTATGCTTTCTTTGCATAAAAATAGATCACTATGGCACTACAGGTTGGCGATCCGGCGCCGCAATTCACACTCGTATCATCCGAAAAAAAGGAAGTATCACTTTCGGACTTCAAAGGCAGAAAAGTCGTTCTGCATTTTTTCCCCTTTGCATTTACAGGCGTATGCACTACGCAGCTTTGCACCATGCGCGATAATTTTGGCTACTATGAAGGCCTGAACGCGCAGATCATCGCTATTTCGGTCGATTCGCCGCATACGTTGGCGCAGTTCAAAAAGGAAAACAATTACCAGTTCCTGCTGCTGTCGGATTTCAATAAGGAAGTGTCGCCTAAGTACGGCGCGTTCTATGAAACGTTTTCTTTGGGCCTTAAAGGCGTATCCAGGCGCGCGGCTTTCGTTATTGATGAGGACCAAAACATCGCTTATGCCGAAGTGCTTGAGAACGCCGGCGATCTGCCGGATTTCCAGGCCATAGCGGAGGCAGTAAAGTAATATTTTCAAAAATATTAGCTGGGATTGAAAAGAAATCCTATTTTTGCAGTCCGTTAAAAAAAGCACTCATAGCTTAATTGGATAGAGCATCTGACTACGGATCAGAAGGTTAGGGGTTCGACTCCCTTTGAGTGCACTGAATAAGTTTTAAGGCCTTTCTGTATTTGCACCGGGAGGCCTTTTTAAATTTTCAACCGAAAAGTATGCTGAATTTGGTTCTGTTTGGCCCTCCGGGAGCCGGTAAAGGTACTCAGTCACAAAAGCTTATCGAAAAATATGGTCTTATCCATTTGTCGACCGGCGACCTGCTTCGCAGCGAGATCGCACAGGGGACAGAACTGGGGCTTGAAGCCAAAAAGCTTATGGACCAGGGTATACTGGTGCCCGACGCGGTGGTGATCGGTATGATCAGCCATAAGCTGGATGCGAACAGGGATGCTGCCGGTTTTATTTTCGATGGCTTTCCGCGTACGGTTGCTCAGGCCGAGGCCCTGGATCAGTTGTTGCATAGTAAAGGCGAAAACATATCGGGGATGATCGCCCTTGAGGTTGGCGACGAAGAGTTGGAGCACCGCTTGCTGCTGCGCGGAAAGAATTCGGGCAGGGCGGACGATGCAAATCCGGAAGTGATCCGTAAACGCATCAAGGAATACAACGATAAAACCACTCCCGTAGCCGATTTCTACAGAAGCCAGAATAAATTTACCAGTGTTAACGGCATCGGGTCGATAGAAGAAATATTCGATTCCATCAGCGCCGTTACAGAAGCGCTTTAATTTCGGATTTCGGAATTGGAATTTCGGATTTAGAAATCCGAACAAGTTCCTTTGAGCAAATCCGAAACCGAAAGCCCGTAATCCGAATTCAAAATGTCCCAGGGTTCCAATTTTGTTGATTATGTGAAGATTTGTTGCCGTTCGGGGCATGGCGGGGCGGGTTCTGCGCATTTGCACCGCGACAAGCTGAACGCCAAAGGCGGTCCCGATGGCGGCGATGGCGGTCGCGGGGGACATGTGATCCTTAAAGGCAATGCCCAGCTATGGACGCTGCTTCACCTGAAATACCGCAAGCATGTCATCGCCGGCGACGGCGACCCGGGCGGTTCATCGCTAAAGACAGGGAAGAGCGGCGGGGATGAAGTACTGGAAGTGCCGCTAGGCACCATCGCCAAAAATGCCGAGACCGGCGAAACGCTGTTCGAAATTACGCAGGACGGCGAGACCCGGATACTGACCGAAGGTGGCCGCGGTGGGTTGGGTAACTGGCATTTCCGGTCGGCTACGCTGCAAACGCCGCGTTTTGCGCAACCCGGCGAACCCGGAAAGGAAGATTGGAACATACTGGAGCTAAAGCTGCTGGCCGACGTGGGCCTCGTAGGATTTCCGAATGCGGGTAAATCCACCTTGCTATCTGTAGTTTCCGCAGCCAAACCCGAGATAGCGGATTATGCATTTACGACCATCGTTCCGAATTTGGGCATCGTATCATACCGCAACGGGCGTTCGTTCGTGATGGCGGATATACCGGGCATCATCGAAGGGGCTTCAAAAGGGAAGGGACTGGGCTTCCGGTTCCTGCGGCATATCGAGCGTAATTCGGTGCTGCTGTTTATGATCCCTGCCGATACCAGCCGGACGATCAAAGACGAATACAGGATATTATTGCACGAACTAAAGGAATACAACCCCGAACTGATGCATAAGCCGCGCGTGTTGGCCATTACCAAGGCGGATATGCTGGACGGGGAATTACAGGAAGAGATGCGGAAGGAATTACCGGGTGATCTGCCCGCGGTGTTTATCTCCTCTGTGGCTCAGCAAGGGATAGACCGGTTGAAGGATATGTTGTGGACGGAGATCAACAGGTAGAAATTACCTTGATGCGGATAAGGTATATTTACTGAATTCATCGTCACCACGTTCTACGTTAAATACTGCTTGTTCAGAAGTATAATATCTTTTTCGTTGAAAAATTGAATCATCCGGAATATTAAACATAATTTTTTTATCCCCGTTAAGGTAATTTATATCTTCCTCGTAAATTATTCTACTACCCCGGGTAAATATCAATCGTTGAGTATCATCATACGTTCCATCGTCGTCGTACCCAGTTCCCAGCTTACTACTGATTGCATCAGGAGTTGTCCACGACCCGAATAAATATACTCTATCCCATTTGAAGTCTGTAACGTTAGCCAAAATTATCCTGCAATCTTTACGAGGATTTTTACCACAGTTATTTTCTATTGCCTCTGACAGCTTGTTTTGCAGACTTCTTTTGCAAGCCGGGAGAATTGTTATTACAAATATTAAGCAGCATATCCTTGCCAATAATAGCTTCATCTTGCCTGATACATCACATAATTATCGCTCAGCATCGAGCCATACCAGCCTTTATAATCGGGGAATGCTTTCAGGATCATTTTTTCCTTTGGCCCATTGTAATTTTCGGGAAGGATGATATAGAGCGGACCGGCATGCCCGTCATATTCATAGTCGTCCAAATTTATCGTAAGGTTGTCCCCAATGGGTTCCAGCGTGATCACCCGGTTATGTTTTATTTCAAGCCCCAGGCTTTCGTTTACAAAAACAAATATGGCGTTGGTATTTTTCTTATCCAGTGCCAGGATTTGATCGAGCGATCTCTGATCGATGGCTTTCTGTGCTATGCCGGTGGTGCCGTGGGCGCTTTTATTTTTGTTGTAAATAAAGCCCTTGGTTGCATATATGATACTGGAAACGGCTATGCCGGTCCACGCCAGGGTGAAAAGTGCGCGGCCTGTCAGTTTGAGCTGGCCAATCCAGTAAATAGTGCCGGGGATTACGATCAGCCCGATGATCCGGAAGTGCCGTGCCTCGTAGGATATGGGCATCTTTCGCAAATAAACGTAGCCGAAAAACAACACCGAAACGATGTAAAACACCTTGACCAGTAACCGGTAATTCGGGTCGCTGGTTCGTTTCAGGACGACGCATACCAGCCAAACGCTGAGCATAGCCAATAGCACGAGCAATAAGATCGACCATGTATTCGACAACAGCGGCTCGCCGGTGTGGTAGATCA
>JAFDZK010000020.1 GCA_018267005.1 Bacteroidota bacterium | reverse complement strand
GAGCGTGACGAAATAATAATATACACAATTGAAAACCGCCCGGCAGTTTAGTGAGCGAGCTTTACTTCGACCCGGCGATTCTTTTCCCGACCGCTTTGGGTGGTATTCGGGGCAACCGGGTCGGACTTGCCGCAACCTTTAATAATCAAACGCGACCCATCGATACCCAGACTAACCATGTATTTCTTTACCGCGTTCGCCCGGTTTATAGATAAGGTCATGTTGTGCCTGGCCGTACCCTCCGCCGATGCATACCCATTTACAACGAATTTTGTGCTGGGGTCCATTCGCATTTCGGCTGCTATATGATCCAGGTATTGAATGGCGTCCGGTCGTAAAGACCTGGAGTTGAAGTTAAATTGTATGGCATGGAAATTAAAATCAGGCCTTTCGTCCTGTGCTGTTTGTTCTTTTGCGGTTGAAGAAGTCGTAGTGTTTTCCTCTGTTGCAGCCGATTGATAGTCGACAAGTTTCTTTTTGGATTTGCAGGATGCGCATAATATTGTTAACAGCGCAACGGTGATAATGCAAGCGGAGTATTTAAAATTTTTCATAAATTATTTCGGGATGGTCTATGGCAATGCCATGTTGATAAAGCGTTTGTCTTAATGTTTAATAGTGGAAGCGGAACAGGGGGGCATCATAACCGCAAAACCCGCGACGCATTACTGTCCGGGTCTGGCAACAAGGAAAAAGACTGAAATGATAACAGTTCAATGCGGCTGACGGGCAGCCATGCTATAAGAAAGAAAAAAACAAAAGGGATGCCGGCAAATTTGATTGCCGGGATTGAGGCGCCTTCGGCATCTTCGATAATGGACTTATCAGACATTACCGTCATAGTATTCAGTAATGCCTGCGCGTTTTGTATGGATGCGTTTTTATCCCGGTAAAGGCGCTGCATCGGTACCGTCTGAACTATATGACAGGATGGACAGATCCGGGCGAATAAAAAGAACATCATTAACAGGCACAACATCGTTTGCGTCGAACGATCTTTCTGAAAACGGTTTACAGTCATTAGGTGCGCTTGTCCAATTGCCGTTCGCAAAACAAGTACAAATCAGTTAAATAAACGAAGGTAAAAGTAATTTATTTTTCATCCTCGCCGGGATTCGACCGCCAGTCCAGGCGCGAATTTTTCCATGCGGAACGGTCGCCGCTGTTGTGATTAATTGCCTGCGCGTATTTTTATTTTTTCGCGATTAATGATAATATAATCAGGTATTTACATCGATGTATTTAGCAACGAAAGCCTTTTTATCGTCCCGGTAGCTTCTTATAGCGCCTAACCAATGCATTAGCCTGATATATTGCCAGGCCATATCCACCTGGTAGGCTTTGAAACCACTGCGGGCACTTTTCGGGTAAAGGTGATGATTGTTATGCCATTCGCCGGCTACCAGTCCCGGCCACAACTGGTTAATCGATTTATCGTCCCGGTTGTAATCGACACCTTCCTTGTGCCTGTTTTTACCGTGTCCGTGCCCGTCATAGTTGAACATTCGAACACCCACGGCCCAAATACCGGCTGCGGCGAAAAGCGTGCAGGCCAGTTGGTTGCCTCCTGTGAGGTAAAAAACAAGGTACCAGAACGACCAGTTAAGCAACCACGCGGTAACAGCGCGCACAGGATGGGCATACGAGCCCCAGTACCGATATTGGCGGTAAGTGTTGCCTCTTACGCCTGTGCGTATCATCAGGCGTTTTACGCGCTCATAATCGGCCTCGCTTAAATTCTTAGCGATAGGCTGGTGATTGACATCCGCAAGGAAACAATACCAAAATCCGGCTTCAGCGTTATACGGGTCACCGGGCTGATCCGACCTGGCGTGATGCACGTGGTGGGAAACTACATAGATCTCTTCAGGAATAATACTTATTGTAAGCTGTTGCGTGAAAAGACGCCAAAAATTATTGCGGAATTTAAACGCGTTGTGTGTACAGTAGCGATGATACCAAATAGTGCCGTGCGTTCCCATAACCATCATCCCGTAAATGAAAGCATACAATGCGGTTAACGGGCTGAGGAATTTGAAGAGAAACAGCAAAAAGAAAGGCAGGAGGCAGAGCAGCTTAAACCAGCTAAAAAAAGGCAGCCAGTTCTTTTTGTCACGAAAAACATTAAGGCGGCAAAAAAATTCTTTAAAAATATGGCGCCCTTCGGGCTGCACCAGTTGCCCGTCATCGGTTTTCCAGCCGTACGATGGCGGCTGTAAAACATTATCTAAAAAAGCCATTAAAATTGTGATTAGGGGTAAAGTATTTGTAAATTCTTAACGCGCTTCCTTTTCCGGGAAGGCCGCGAGGTGTTTAAGTCCGTCCCTGGTTAAGTCGCCTGCTGTCAATTCCACTTCTTGTTTATTCAGCGATTGCCGTAACCTTTGTTTCACTTGCCTGAATACGCTTAGCAGGGCTTCGGGAAACAAGCGCAGTGAAATCACAAGGTGATGATTCCTTTTTAACCAGATGATCTCCTGGTCCGTAGCCAGGCGAAGCATCCAGGCTTCCCCTGGTTTGAAACCATGCTCGCAAGCTTCGTTCTTCAGGTCGAATAGAAAAAGCTCGGCCTGGCGGGCCAAGAAAGTTTGTTGCGCGTCAGCGCTGCCCGTTATGGGCTGTTCGTAATTATTCATTTTTTGTAGCTGATTCTGGTTATTATTAAACCTTAAAGATCACCTGAATCAGTTGAGGGGTAATGTTTAAGAGATTGTGGTGAAGGCGGGATGTTTTTCTGCAATATACAGAAAAAATTACCGATTTTTTAATTATAGACGATTTTTTTTACTTTTTATTATGCCGTTTAAATTCATTTTAAATTATTTTACCAAAAGTAAAAGTTACGGATATTTTATCGTATCTTGCAGCTCATTTAAAAATAATACAATGCAAAAAGAAGGAACAGTGAAATTTTTCAATAACCAGAAAGGTTTTGGATTTATTTCACAAGATGATACAAAAACCGACGTTTTTGTACATTCAACCGGCCTGATCGACCAGATCCGCGAAAACGACAAAGTAAGCTTTGAAGTGGAGCATGGTAAAAAAGGCCTGAACGCAGTAAACGTAAAAGTAATTTAATTATCACTATAAACTTACTCGTGACACCTGCCTCTTTATCGGGGCAGGTGTTTTGTTTTTTTATATCCGTTCACACCTAAAATTGTAAAGCATGGGCAGATCCAGCGAAACATTTAACAAAAAAGAAAAAGAAAAGAAACGCCTGAAAAAGCAACAGGAGAAAAAAGAAAAGGCCGAACATCGTAAAGCCAACTCGGTTAAAGGCAAAGGACTGGAAGATATGATGGCTTATATCGATGAGGATGGCAACATAACAACTACGCCGCCGCTTAAAGGTAAACCCAGGCCGGTTGATGCAGCCGATATCGAGATCGGCGTTCCGAAACGGCAAAACGAACCGGGGGACAATTTAAGAAGCGGAGTGATCAGCTTTTTTAATACTGCAAAAGGTTACGGCTTCATCCGCGATTCAGAGAGCCGCGAAAATGTTTTTTTCCACGTCAACGGGCTTACTTACGAGGCAAAGGAAAATGACAAGGTGAGCTTTGCCACCGAGCGCGGCCCGAAAGGCATCAATGCCATCCAGGTTTCTAAAATATAAGCATACCGGCGCTGCCGGAGTCTGCACATTTTGCGCGTCTACCTATCCACTTCTCCTAAAACGAAATCGATAGACCCGATAATTGCTATCAGGTCCGCGATCATGACGCCGCGGGATATTTCGGGCAGAACGGAAAGGTTGCAGAAGCTGGGCCCGCGCGATTTGACGCGGAAAGGTATCTCGGTATCCATCAGCCGGATGTTGCCTTCCTTGTCCAGCTCCTTCTTTTTGTCGTGGATGAAGTAGAAGCCCAGTTCGCCTTTGGCGCCTTCGCCGCGGAAGTAGTATTCCTGGGGTTTGGGTGTAAGCTTTCTCGGCATTTTGGCGCGCGGGTCGAAATCGGGCGTGCGTTTCAGCTCTTTTTGAAGGCGGTCGAGGCATTGCTCCACGATGTGCAGCGATTGCTCTATTTCATCCACGCGTACTTTGTAGCGGTCCCAGCAATCGCCCACGGTTCCCATTTCGCCTTTGCCGATAGGCACCTCAAATTCCAGCTCGGGATAAACGGAGTAGCCGTCGATACGGCGAAGGTCCCATTTCAGACCTGACCCACGCAGCATCGGGCCGGAGCAGCCATAATTAATGGCCACATCCATCGGCAGAACACCTACGTTGGCCGTGCGTTTGATAAATATCTGGTTGTCGGTCAGCAGTTCGTTCAGCTCAACCATTTTAGGCTTAAAATAATCCACAAACTCGCGGCAGCGCTCCTCGAAACCAACGGGGAGGTCGTAAAATAAGCCGCCGACCCAGATGTAATTGTACAGCATGCGCGAGCCCGAGGCCCATTCCAGCATACCCATGATATGCTCCCGGTCGCGGAAGCACCACAGGAACGGTGTAAACGCGCCGATATCGATGCCATAAGTACCGATAGCAATGAGGTGCGAGGCGATACGGTTCAGCTCGCAAACCAGCACACGTATATATTCGATGCGTTTTGGGATATCCTTATCAATGCCCAGCATTTTTTCGACGCCCATGCACCAGATATGGCTGTTGTTCATGGATGCCAGGTAATCCATGCGGTCCGTAAAAGGAATGGTTTGCTGGTAGGTGAGCGATTCGGCATGCTTTTCAAAACAGCGGTGCAGGTACCCGATATGCGGTATCACCTCTTTTACGATCTCGCCGTCGGTAATGAGCTCCAGCCGCAAAACCCCATGTGTGGACGGGTGCTGCGGACCCATGTTCAATACCATGTCCTCGGTCGCAGCGTTGGCGATCTTTTGCTGGTATCGCGCTAAGGCTTCTTCATATTTTGATTCGGCGATATTCAATTCGCTTTATAATAAGTCGGTCATTGCTGCAATGACGGGTTGGTTTTAATCTATTTTTATTCCCTTGTAATACTTATCAATTGTACTATAATCTTTCCTCAATGGATATCCGTCCCAATCGTCCGGCAACAACAGTTTTCTTAGATCCGGGTGCCCTTCAAAGTAGATCCCGATCATTTCATAAGCCTCCCGTTCGTGCCAGTTCGCGGCGCCGTAAACCGGTGTAATGCTCGGAAACGATGGCAAATCATTTTCGTTGCGGGTATTTTCTTTACTGACTTTCAGCGTAAGCCGGGTTTGATAGGGGATAGAGGCCAAATGATAGACCACCCCAAAGCGGTTGGCGTCACCACCGTAATCCACCCCGCTGAGGCAGGAAAGAAAGTCAAAATAAGTTTTGGGATTATCCCTAAGCTCGCGGCAAACTTCCACAATACGGTCCGGGTCGATCAGCAATGCAGGCTGCAAGCCTTCGGTTTCTTCGCCGAGGACAATATCAGCCCCTAATTTGGCTGTCAGCAATAATTTGATCTCATCCGTGTTCATGGCGCCAGGCGAACTTTTTTCCAGTTTTGGTTGTCGGTCTTTTTATACAGGATCCGGTCGTGCAGGCGGCTTGGGCGTCCCTGCCAAAATTCGATCATTCTCGGCTTTAGGATATAACCGCCCCAATGCGAAGGTTTTGGTACCTCCTTCCCGGCGTATTGAGCTTCCAATTCGTTCCATTTTTTTTCAAGCCCCTCGCGGCCGGGTATTTCCTGGCTCTGAGGCGAAACCACTGCCCCAACCTGGCTTCCGTTGGGCCTCGAATGAAAGTATTTTTCCGATTCTTCCCGGCTCAGTTTTTCGATGGTACCTTCAATGCGCACCTGCCTTTCGAGTGTATCCCAAAAAAAAGTTAAAGCTCCGAGCGGATTCTTGGCTATTTCTTTGCCCTTACGGCTCAGGTAGTTTGTATAAAAGGAGAAACCCTCTTTGTCAAATCCCTTCATCAGTACGATCCTGGCCGAAGGACGGCCGTCGGGGGTGGCCGTAGCAAGCGTCATAGCAGTCGGCTCGTGCTGCTGCGAAGCCAGCGCTTCTTTAAACCATTGATCAAATTGTTTTATGGGGTCGGCGGCGGTGTCGCTTTCAGACAATTTTGCGGCTTGGTATTCGTTACGTATATTCTGTATGTCCGTTTGGTCCATTTGTGCAAACTTACAAATTAATTGCGCCCTAAAGGGTTGGACTATTTCATATTTTAAGAAATGAACATATTTTTACATAACGCGTTATCACTAATATATTCACACGTATGCTTAGCCTCATTGCGCCCGGAAGCGGCCGTTTGTTAGTATCCGAACCTTTTATGCTCGATCCCAATTTTAAGCGGTCGGTTATCCTGCTGGCTGAATATGGCGACGAAGGGGCCGTAGGCTTTGTGCTGAACCACGAAAGCGAGTACCAATTGGGCGACCTGGTGCCGGATATTGCTTATTCGGAAATGCCGGTGTACATCGGCGGACCGGTCGGCGCTGAGACACTGCATTTTATACACCGTGTGCCCGAAAAGATAGAAGGTGGCCTGGAACTGGCCGAGGGCGTTTATTGGGGCGGCGATTTTGAGACAGTGAAAGAGCTGGTGACCAATTACCAGGTAAGCAAAGAGGATATTCGCTTTTTTATGGGGTACTCCGGCTGGACATCGGGCCAGCTCGATGCTGAGATTGGCGACGATGCCTGGATCGTGACGGAGAAGTACGACCCGGTTATGCTGTTTTCACACGACGAGCAAAATCTGTGGAAGGATGTAGTGAAAGGCCTGGGCCAGCGCTACGCGCATATCGCCAATTTCCCGGAAAACCCGATGATGAACTGATTTTTTAGTCCGGAAGTCCGCATAAGTCCGAAAGTGGGATGTATCCGACTTTCGGACTACTGTCCCTCCATTTCCCGTGCCGATTCCTCAACTTTTTGTTTCAAGGATTCCTTGTAATCAACGAGATTCTTAACCAGCGTTTCATCGCCGGTGGACACGATCTGGGCGGCCAGGATACCCGCATTTTTGGCTGCGTTAAGGGCTACGGTTGCTACCGGTATGCCGTTCGGCATTTGAAGGATAGACAGTATGGAATCCCATCCATCAATGGAATTGCTTGATTTTACCGGAACGCCGATCACCGGCAGGTGCGTAAGCGAGGCTACCATGCCGGGCAAATGGGCGGCGCCGCCCGCGCCGGCGATGATCACCTTTAAGCCGCGGTCGGCAGCAGATTTGGCGTAGCTGAACATGCGTTCCGGGGTACGGTGGGCCGATACCACGGTGATCTCATAGGCCACGCCTAATTCCTTTAAAACATCGGCCGCATCCTGCATTACGCCCAGGTCGGACTTGCTGCCCATGATAATGCCGATTTTCGGTTGGTTATTTTGTTTCATAGTTATTATTTCAAAGCTTAAAGGTTAGCAGTAAATTCTGTTTTGCTGAAGCGTCGGCATGTGCCATCGTTTTAATCAGCAAAGCCAGTTTTTCACCATTAACATCTTTCAGTTCGCTTATTGGCAAATTGAGGCCCTCGAATCCGAGCGATTCTGAAAATTGCATGATTCTTTTATTGGCCTTTAATAAAATCGGCGCATTCTTATCAACTGATAAACAAATGAACTTTTGCGAGTTGAATCGGCTCGTATTAAGCTCTTTATAATAAGCATCATTAATCAGATTCCAGTCGACAACATCCCTGTAAACCATCCTGTCAAATATTCCTTTCTGATCAATAATAATTTGGGGGCGATTGTCCAACAAATTATAGATGCCCAATGGAATGCCCAAACCAAAAAAGCAGAGACAAAACCAGTCCATTGTTCTGTCAGCATCATTGTTTAGCAGAAAATACAGGCATACAATTACGAAGGGCAGAGAAAGAAGAATTAGCCTTATCGCTTTCAATTTGGATTTATATAACTTAATTTTCATTACCAAGCTTTATAATTCTGCATTGATTAGGGTATATTAGGCAATTACCTTCAGTGTTTTCTGCACAAATCTCGCTTTCTCAATGGCTTTTTCACGGTCGCTATCAACAACCGTCACATGCCCCATTTTACGGAAAGGTTTCGTTAGCGCCTTGCCGTATAAATGTACATAAACTCCGGGGCATTCCAGCACCTTTTCAATGCCATGGTACACCGCAGGACCTTCGTAACCGGCTTCGCCCAGGATGTTAATCATCACGGCATGGTTCAGGCTATCCGTACAACCCAATGGCTGATTGAAAATAGCGCGCAGGTGCTGCTCGAACTGTGATACGACGTTACCTTCAATGGTATGGTGGCCACTGTTATGCGGCCGCGGCGCTAGTTCATTTACCAATATTTGGCCTTGTTTGGTTAAAAACATTTCAACCGCCAGCAGTCCCACGATATTCAGCGATTCGGCGACTTTTTTGGCTATACGCTCTGCCTCCTCCTGGATATGGCGCGAATAATCAGACGGGGATACCAAAAACTCCACCAGGTTAGCCTGTGGGTTAAATTCCATCTCCACCATGGGGAAAGTTTTCGTCTCGCCGTCGGCGTTGCGGGCCACGATGACAGCTATCTCCTTCTCAAAATCGATCCAATGTTCGATCAGGCTCGGCTCGGTAAATGCTTTTTCAAGATATGATTCGTCGATCACCTTATAAACGCCTTTGCCGTCGTAACCGTCGCGGCGCAATTTTTGAATATATGGGAAGGGAATGTGCGTATTCTTCAGTTGATCGACCGATGATATGACCTGGAACCCGGCGGTAGGTATTTCATTCTCTTTAAAAAATTGTTTTTGCAGGCCTTTATCCTGTATCAGCCGGATAATGCGCGGCTGGGGATATACCAGCACGCCCTCGTTTTCCAGAGCCTCCAGCGCGTCCACATTTACCTTCTCGATCTCGATCGTGAGCATATCCACTTTCTTGCCGAATTTGTAAACCGTCTCGTAATCGCTTAATGAACCAACAACAAATTCATCGCACAACTTACGGCAGGGAGCGTCACGATCCGGATCGAGCACCTTAACCGTAACATTATAATTGATAGCCTGTTGGATGAGCATGCGGCCGAGCTGCCCGCCGCCCAGGATGCCAAGTTTGAGGTCGCCGTAGAATGCTTTCATTTCAGAAGGGGCAAATTTAACCCTAATCTTTTAAAAAGCCATGCGCATTTTTAGTTAGAGCTAATCTGCCGGATATTTTGCATTTGAATGCAACCTAATACGCGAATGTTTTGACTAATGGCCAGCCGGTAAAAATTTATCGTCTGATAACCAAATACTTGCAGATTGAATTGTAGACATTATAGAACTATGTATTGCATAGTACAATATAAAGCATATATCTTTGTTGTAAAATCAATCAAATCAATATGAAATCAATTTTAACAACGTTTTTACTGCTGGCGGCCGGCAGTACGATAAGTCTGGCGCAATGCGACAAAAAGGTAAGTCTTACTTCATCCAAAACACAGCACCTGGATAACCAGGGCGCTTTGAAACATGCGGAGGATGAAAAAACTACGGTCGAGTTCAGCCAATCGGATATTGCGATTTCAATAAACGGCGACAATGGAGAACATAAGCTTACCGGGAAAGTCAAATCCGATAGCTGCAACTGGAAAGTACCGTTTAAGGACGGTAAAACGAAACTCCAGATTACATTGAGCAATGAGGAGGGTGAGTCGAGGGACTATACCGTGACGATTGAAGGCAAGGACGGCAAAGTTACTTTGTTAGCCGAAAGTCCGGATGAGCCGGATGAGAAGATACGGCTTGATGTAGACAAATTCGAAGAAAAGAATTAAGCTTTTGAGCCGTTAATTGAGAAAAGCATCCCGGGTGACAGGGATGCTTTTTTATTTAGTGTAACGTAAACACTGTAACATATAATTTACAATATTAAATTGTTTACTTTAAACCAAAACTTTTCTATTTTACTCGAACCATTTTTAAAAAAGTGGGTTTATAATTGGATAGAAGAATTTACCGGCTGTCGGCCGCTATTACATCTGCTAAACAGAAAAATTAACTATATGAAAAAACCAATTTTAATCGTTGCGGCTTTGCTGGCCATCAGTTTGTTTTCAAATAAAGTATCTGCACAGGCAGCCGCGCCTGCCGCTGGAAGCGGCGATGTTGTGGCCACCATGGCCACCTCTGACAATTACAATGTTGCCGGTATGCTTGCAAGGGTAGCCGGCCTGAGCGGTACGCTGGATGCCGCCGGACCGTACACGGTTTTCGCCCCGACCAACGAAGCTTTTGGAAAACTTTCTGCCACCAAAGCCGACAGTCTGGCCAAAGACCCCGCAAAGCTGGCAACGGTTTTGAAATACCATGTGGTAAGCGGAAAATATACCAAGGCTGATATTATTAAGGCGTTAAGCGCATCGAAGGACAGGAAGGTTGAGTTGAAAACGCTCGACGGACAGAATGTGACTTTATCGGTTGTTGGCGGTAAGCTGCAGCTTGCCGACGATCACGGCAATACGGCATTAGTTACCGCGTTCGACTTGCCCGCGTCTAATGGCGTGGTTCATGGTCTTGACGCTGTGCTGGACACCAAGTAAAGACCCGTAAAAATGACTTTGAACCCTGCATTTTATGCAGGGTTTTTTATAAACCTAACAGAAAAAATTGCCACGCCCGGTAGTTGCTATGGATTGTTTTTTAGCGGAGCTTGGCTCCCTGGCAAGTTATTAATACCTGCTGTGGAAAAATCAGGGCGTATAAGTTTACTATATATTTTTAGGATAAATAGCTGATAATTAATAAAATATAAATTATCGGTAGACCATGCCAGCCATTTTTTCATATTGTTTTAACAACAACGAAATATTTATGCACATTCTTTATTAATAGGTAATATTTTATTTAAATTTATTTTATTAATGACAGGCCCTGAACATACCCTTGCTATTCCCGGATTACTCCAAAATAAGATCCTGAAAAAAGTGGTTTTTACCCCTGGTGGCTTAACCATCAAAAAACCAATGAGTTTCGGCCGGAGTGTATTTATACGCGATGAAAACATTGCCGCTTTCAGGTTCGGCATCAAACAATTGTATTGCGCAAAATTTGAATTTGGCAGTCAATATTTTATCGAGGTAAGGGATTTTAAAAACGAGATATTCCGGATCGAGTTGACGAGTTATTTCGGCATCAGGAGAAAAATCTATTATAACGTTTGGGCCGACCTGCTGCAAACTTTTTGGGATCATTATATCGATCACCAGCTAAACTATTATATCGAACTGTATAACATGCAGATGAGTTTCGAACTGGCCGGCGTAACTTTTTACCCAGACGGTATCTCGTTCGATAAAAGCAATAAGCTCAGGTGGAACGAAATAGCTATAAAGAGCTATCAGAACTACTTCATGGTCCACCACAATAAAGATTCGCGCATATACAAGTGCTGCCTGTTCTCGGTCGAGTGGAACGCGGTTATTCTTCAGTCATTGCTGAAAGAGATCATTAAAGAGTACGAAAAAGTACCTAAATCCTCACTTTAAATTTTCTTGCCTTACTTCCATCCAAATGGAAACTAAACCTGACGTTGTTGAAATACCAGGGTTTGTACAGAAAAAGATTGCTAAAAGGATAAATTTTACGTCCGACGCGATCACCATTGACAAGCCTTTGAGTTTCGACCCGCCGACGCTCATTTATGCAAAAGATATCATCGCTTTTAGATATGGAGTGCAGTGGATAAGAGGGTATAAATTTATTTTAGGAAGGCGGTACGTTGTTCAGATTATGGGTAGGGATAATCAAATCTATTCCATAAAACTTACCAGCGTTTACAAGATTAGATCGGACATTTATTATGATGCATGGTCGGATATCATAAATGGCTTGTGGAGACATTACTTTTATGACAAGTACGTGGCCTTCCTAAAACTTATGAAAGAAAAACAGGACTTTGAATTAGGCGGTGTAAACTTTCATCCTTACGGCATTAGCTGGCCTGACGGGAGTCTTTCATGGGACGAGATAGCATTAAGCAACTACAAAACCTATTTCATGATCCATCACCGTGAAAATTTAAAGAAAAATTTCAGCAGGAATTTTTCAAATGATTGGAACGCGGCCATTCTTCAATCTTTGCTAAAAGAGGTCGTTAAAGAGTATGACAAAATGCTCAGACCATCATTTTAAATATTTCTTCAGAAAGTAAAATATCCTTTGTCTTATATTTTCGGCATCGAACATAGGGCCATAATGCGGCGCACCCGGAACGATGATCAGTTCGGCAGGCACACCGGCAGCCTTTAGCCTTGCAAGCAGCGAAGTGGCTTGGTCGGGGTTTACCGATTCATCTTTTTCTCCCTGCACGATCAGGAACGGCGGATCCTTTTTATCGATATACATAATGGGGCTGGCTTCTTTGGCCAGGTCGGATTTGTCGGCTAGCGTGCCGCCGAGCAGCAAGGTTATCGGATTTTTGGGATCGGCCGAATCATTGCCTTTTAGCGTGAAGAAATTTGCCGGTCCGTAAAAGTCCAATACCAGTTTGATCCTGAAATTTGGTTTCCTGCCATTCGGGTAAAAGTCTTTAACGTCGTTATTCGCCGACAAGCCGGCCAAATTTGCCAGGTGGCCGCCAGCAGAAAAGCCCATTAGCGCAAAGCGTTTAGGGTCGAGCCTATATTGCTCTGCATGTTCGTATAAATACTCAATGGCTTGGTTGCAGTCTCTTATCTGCGCCGGGAACACAGCTTGCGTGCTCCAGCGGTAATCGACGGAGGCGATGGCATAGCCGCTGTCGATCAAAGCTTTTATCGTCTGCTTCATATAGCTCATGTCGGCGTACTTATCGTTCGACATCCATGCCCCGCCGTGTATCCAGATTACAACCGGGTATTTGTCGAGGTGCGTAGGCGGCAGGTAAATATCCAGGAGATGCTTTTTCAGTGTATCATTCGCGTAGGGAATATTATCGAACAGTGTCGTGTTCTCAGGGAAAATTGACATTACCCGGTTGGTCGGTTGGGCGACTAATTTGACTGAGAGAATGATAACAAAGCAGCTAAGCAGGACAAGGGCCTTTTTCATATATCGATAATGGATTCAACCAAATGTAAAGTATTTGCCCGAATATTTGACCTGCGGTTAGCCGGTTGCCTATGCAAACGCGGCGGTTTGCTGTCAGCCCCTGATCATCGCCTCTTTTTCGATCTTTTTCTGCAATTCGATAATGGCGCCGATCAGCGCTTCGGGCCGCGGAGGGCAGCCCTGCACATATACGTCAACTGGTATTACGCGATCGACGCCTTTCACCACATGATAACCATGCTGCCAGTACGGACCGCCGCAATCGGAGCACGAGCCCATCGAGATCACGTACTTTGGTTCGGGCATTTGCTCGTAAAGCCGTTTGATCCGTTCGGCCATTTTAAAGGTAACGGTACCGGCGATGATGATCACGTCGGCCTGGCGCGCAGAAGGGCGTGGGAATACGCCTAAGCGGTCCATGTCATAGGTGGAAGCAAACGAACCCATCATTTCGATGGCACAGCAGGCAATGCCGAAACTCAGCGGCCACAGGGATGAAAGACGCGCCCAATTAAGCAGGTCGTTCATTTTGGTGACGATCACACCACCACTTTCGTTCATGCTTTCAGGATTCATTGCCGGGCTTTTTAAACATGGGTTTGAACGCAGGTCTCGCCGGGGTGGAAGAGGCAGTAGCAGTATTTTCTGTAGGAACCGGCTTCACTTCAACTTTAAATTCTTTTACGGCGTAAGCGCTCTGATGCAAGTTCAGTTTATCGTAGAGTGAGACGGGTACCTGGCTGTCGACGGTTGGCGTTACCGGTCTCGGCTTGATCCAATCGAGGTCGCCTTTTGCCCAGACATAGGCAAGCCCCAGTATTAGGATGCCCAGGAAAATAAACATTTCGGTAAGCGAAAGCCAGCCCCAGCGGCTGTCGGCGCTATTTAGCGCCTTGTTACCGAACACCGTGGCCCACGGTAACACAAAGACCATTTCGACTTCAAACAACAAAAATACCAGGGCGATAACATAAAAACGCGAATTAAAAGGCATCCATGCGCTGCCGACAGGTTCTTCGCCGCATTCGTACGAGGTCAGCTTCTCCGGAGTCGGGTTTTTGGGTGACAACCGGCGCGTAATAAAAAAAGCCAGTCCGACCATAATGATACCGGTTATGAGGAAGATAAAAATCTTTCCAAATTCAGATATTTGCGACACCCCGTCCATGACTACAAATTTAGCAAAACAAACCCAATTTGATGCGATAATAATTGGCGCAGGCGCCTGCGGGCTGATGTGCGCCGTGCAGTCGGGCTTTTTAGGAAAGCGCGTTCTGATATTGGAAAAGAACGACCGGCCCGGCGCCAAGATACTGATCAGTGGGGGAGGCCGGTGTAATTATACCAACCTTTATGCTTCGGAGCAGCAGTTTGTTTCGGAGAACGAACATTTTTGCAAATCGGCCTTTGCCCAATGGACCGTGGCAGATACGATTAGTTTTTTTGAGGCCTATGGTATTTCGGGGCAGGAAAAAACGTTGGGGCAGTTGTTTCCGGTGAGCAATAAGGCAAAAGATATTGTGAATGTTTTTGTTGATCTATGCGCCGGCATGGAGCAGGAGATATGGTGTAATGCGGAGGTTGCGGACGTAATACGGCTTGACGAAGGGTTTAATGTAGTTGCCAATATCGACGGAGCGAAGCAGACTTTATTTGCGCCAAAAGTCGTGGTTGCTTCAGGAGGCTTGCCGGTGCAAAAACTCGGCGCTACAGACCTGGGACTAAGAACAGCACGCAAATTTGGTTTAAACGTGACCCAGACTGCGCCGGCGCTGGTGCCGCTTACTATAACCGGAAAAGACCAGGCATGGTATGGGCAACTATCGGGCAACAGCTTTTTTTGCAGGGTGTGGAACGACAGGATAAGCTTTGAAGAAAATATACTATTTACACACTGGGGCTTGAGCGGCCCTGCTATCCTGCAGATATCATCTTACTGGCGGCCGGGCGAATTTATTTATATCGATTTGCTTCCGCATCAAAATATTGTCGAACTGGTCCAACAGGAACGGGGGCAAAACGGCCGCAAAACTTTAATGGTTTTCCTCGCGGGTTTGTTTACCCGCAAATTCGCGGATGCCCTGGGCGATAAGCTTCCGATCGAAAAGAACCTCGCCTCGCTCAATAGAGCGGACATAGAGCACGTCGCCAGCCTGATACACGAATTCAAGGTCAAACCGGCCGGGGATAAGGGATATGACAAAGCCGAAGTAATGCGCGGCGGCGTGTCGACCGATGAGCTTTCATCGAAAACGCTGGAAGCGAAAAAAGTACCCGGACTGTTTTTCGGCGGCGAATGTGTCGATGTTACCGGCTGGCTGGGTGGCTATAATTTTCAATGGGCCTGGGCGAGCGGTTTCGTGATAGCGCAAAATTTATGAGCTGAAGACTGAAAGCAGAAAGACCGAAGCTTTAATTTTGTTTGCTTTGTGCTTTTTGCTTTCCGCTTTCAGCTTCTTTAACCTGTTTATAGTAAGCGATCAATTTTTGAATATTGCCCAGGTTATATTGGTTAGCGTTGATCTTATCCAGCACGTCGGGCTCGTCGCCCATAATATCGCCCATCACATCGTTGAAATTTTGTGGCGTCACCATCTGCATTTCAGCTGTGTTTGGACCGTAGTAGTAAGTTGCCGCCACTTTTGAGTAACCGCCGCCTCCGCCGCCCAGATCAATGCCTACGCCGCCCCCGGCACCTGTTCCATAACCGCCGTAACCGCCAAAGCCTGTTCCCATGCCTATTTCGCCAGTGGGATGGATGCCAAACCCGCTTCCGCGACCGAGATCTGTGCCTACAATAGCTACATAGAGTTTGGTATCCTCGTCGTTGACTTCAACTTTTACAAAATCAAGCTCTTTTTTGGTCCACAGCGTGTTTTGCGGTGCGTGGGCGACCACAAAACTGTCTTTCCCCACAATAAACGATTTCAGTTCGCTGGCGGTTAGTTTATATGGGTGGGTTTTCTCGTCGTCCTTGAATTCGATAAAGCCTTCGTCCTTGACCGGACCTTTACCGGACGGGCTGGGGTTGATAAAGCCCGTTACCCGGTTGCCCTTCATATCGGTAAAGGCGCCGGCGGGCCATTTTTGCGATTTCGCCGATACCGATAGCAGCAAGAAAAATAAAATGATTAAAATTGAACGCATAATTCAAACCAATACAAAATAACGCAAATTCTGTTAATATATGATGACCGTCGACCTGAGAAGTGATACCGTAACCAAGCCTACGCCGGGTATGCTGGAAGCCATGTGGAGCGCCAGGGTTGGCGATGATGTGTTCGGTGAAGATGAGACCGTAAACGCCCTGGAAGCTAAAGCTGCCGCTATGTTCGGCATGGAAGCAGGTTTGTTCTGTCCTTCAGGGACGATGACCAACCAAATAGCCATCAAATGCTTTACACAGCCGCTGGACGAGCTGATAGCCGATCAGCGCTCGCATGTATACCGTTACGAAGGCGGCGGTATCGCGTTTAATTCGGCGGTATCAACCCGTTTGCTCGACGGTGACCGCGGCAGGATCACGGCCGAAATGATTGAGCCGGAGATTAACGACATCAATAACGTTCATTACCCGCGCACCAGCCTGGTGGTGTTGGAAAATACGGTAAACAAGGGTGGGGGAAGCTGTTATACACTTGAAGATATTAAGCCGATCGCGACACTATGTAAACAAAAAGGACTAAAGCTGCACCTGGATGGCGCACGAATATTCAACGCGTTGGCTCATACCGGAGACCCGGCTATCGCGTATGGGCAGTATTTCGATGGCATTTCCGTTTGCCTTTCGAAAGGGCTCGGAGCGCCGGTGGGTTCAGTTTTGCTGGCCGATAAAGATACGATCAAATACGCCCGGCGCGTACGCAAAGTGCTGGGCGGGGGCATGCGCCAGGCCGGCTTTTTGGCCGCAGCGGGTATATACGCGCTCGACCATCACGTTCACCGGCTGACTGTCGACCATGCACACGCACAAATATTAGCCGAAGCTTTGTCCAACCAAAGCTGGGTGGAGCAGGTATTGCCGGCGGATACCAATATCGTCTTATTCGACACGGTTCAGCCGGCAAAAGAAGTTTTGCAAAAACTATCAGAGAAAGGAATCAAAGCCAACGCCACCGATGCCCACCGCATCCGGTTTGTAACTCACCTGGATGTACATCCGGAGCAGGTAGAGTACGTGGTCAAAGCTCTTAAAGAACTTTGACAGTCCGAAAGTCAGGAAGTCCGCGTAAGTCCGAAAGTAAGACGTGCAATATCTTTCGGTCTTTCCGACTTATGCGGACTTTCAGACTACTTTATCACCCTATCAGCGCCTTGCCGTTCCACCATCCAGCCCGGGTATTCTTTCGGCAGAGCGCTTACGTCGTTGATCCTTTGCAGTTCGTCCGCTGACAATATGAGTTCTGTTGATCGTACGTTATCGAGCAACTGGTCAGTGCGTTTGGCGCCAATGATGGTACTGGTAACACCTTTTTGCAGGCGTACCCATGCTAAAGCAATCTGCGCCGCTGATACGCCATGCTGTTTCCCGATCTCGCTTATCACGTCGATGATATCGTAAGCTCTTTCTTTATTTACGGGAGGGAAATCAAACACATCACGGCGCGAGTCGCCGGCCTTTTCCGCACTGCGGGTATATTTTCCCGAAAGGAAACCGCCTGCCAGCGGGCTCCAGGGCATTACGGCCAGGTTTTGGTCGATTGCCAACGGCACGATTTCTCTTTCTATATCACGGCCAGCCAGTGAATAGTAGTATTGTAATCCTATAAACTTGTTCCAGCCGTGTTTTTCGGCGATGCCGATCGCCTTCATTACCATCCACGCAGGCCAGTTACAAACGGCAACGTAACGTACTTTACCGGAAAGCACAACATCGTTCAGCGACCGTACGATCTCTTCAACAGGCGTCAAAGGATCGACGCCATGCACATAAAGGACGTCAATATGATCCATTTGCAGGCGCTGTAAACTTTCGTCGATCGACTGGAAAATGTGAAAACGCGACAGACCAACGTAGTTCCTGCCTTCACCCATGCGCCCGCGGACCTTGGTGGCGATCACCAGTTCGTTCCGGTTAATGCCCGTATCTTTTAATGATTGGCCCAGGAGCTTTTCTGAAAGACCATAAGAATAGACGTTCGCCGTATCGATGAAATTAATGCCTGAATCGACCGCGGTTTTCATCAGTTCGTTCACTTCAGCCTGCTGTACTTTACCTATATTTCCCCAGATACCGCCCTCGCCGCCGAAGGTCATGGTGCCAAAGCATAATTCGGAAACCACCACGCCGGTGTTCCCCAGAAGATTGTATTTCATAAGTTGCTGTGATTTGAATGAGCGTAAAATTGACCGTTTAAAACTGAAAAACCGTCAAAATAGCGTCAATGTTTCGGCCCCCTCTAAATCTCCCCCGAAAGGCGAGATTTTAAGTACGCCTCTGTTGGAGATGGGTTTGGGACGAGGCTTGATATTCCCATTCCCAAACCTCGCCGTTATCTTCGTCCATGGCGGTACCGACGATGACGAAATTGTTTTTCCGCAGTATTTTGGTAGAATAATTTTCTTCCTTCACCGTTTGGGCGGTTATTCGTAATGAGGGGTCGGTTTGTCGCGCCAGTTGCACCAGCGTCCCCGCTATTTTGGTTCCGATACCCTGGTTTTGATAAGGGGCGAACGTTCCATAGGCTATTTCGACCTTATTACCAACAGGCTTTCCCTTGAATGCCGCTGCCGCTACCAGTCGCCCATCCACCTGGACATAATAGCATATCCAGGGCGGATTAAAGCCGGTCCGCTTATAAAAATCGACGCACATCCCAAGGCTATCCTGGCAGGCCGGGTTTGTAGTGAATTCCATGTTTTCGTGCAGGTGCTCTTTGATGGGTAATAGCTTCATTTTCAATAAAGATAACCGATTTACCTGTACAACGAAAACTTAAGGAGCTAAAAACTTGTTCTGAATTTGCATGAACAGGCTTCTGAAAAAATTAGAAAAGATCGCGCAAGATCCGAAGATAGCGGCAAAAGCGGCGGGGTTGCGTTACGTCTCCGACTCGATGCCGGGCTACACCAGGAAAAGATCGGGCAAAGGATTTAGTTTTTATGACCCGGATGGCGGCCTGGTCAAGGATAAGGACTTGTTGCACCGCTTTAACCGCCTGGTAATTCCGCCGGCGTACACCAACGTCTGGATATCGCCTTACGAGAACGGTCATCTGCAATTTACCGGCGTCGATGCGGCGGGGCGAAAGCAATACCGTTATCATCCTGAATGGAGCAAGCTGCGCAATCAATCCAAATATTACCGAATGCAATTATTTGCGGAGCGCTTACCCGCCATTCGCGCGCAGGTGGACAAGGACCTTAACCGGCATGAGCTGGATCATGAAAAAGTGGTCGCGCTGGTGATCCGCATTATGGAGCTTACCAGCATCCGCGTCGGCAATGAATCATACAAAAAGCTATACGGCTCGTTTGGCCTTACCACGCTGATGAACAAACATGTAAAGATCGAGGGAGCGGATGTGGTCTTTGAATTTAAAGGAAAAAAGGGCGTTTACCATAAGGTTGCGCTGCATAGCCGTAAGCTGGCAAGGCTGATCAAACAATGCCGTGATCTGCCGGGCCGCGAGCTCTTTCAATACTTTGACCGGGAGGGTAACAAGCGGGCAGTAGGGTCGGGCGATGTGAACGGGTACCTGAAACAAATAACCGGCGAAGACTTTACAGCCAAGGATTTCCGCACCTGGGCGGGCAGCGTAAGCGCGCTTTACGCATTTAAAGAAGCGGGCGACTTCAATACGGTGAGCGAATGTAAAAAGAAGATCGTTAGTGTATTGGACGAGGTAGCCGTTAACCTGGGCAACACGCGTTCTGTTTGCAAAAAATACTATGTGCACCCCACGGTGATCAAAAGTTACGAGGAGGGCACCATTTTTAAATACATCAGCAAGCTGGACGAGGAAAAGGACACTAACATAGCCGAATTGAATATGGCTGAAAAAGCCTTGCTTGAATTATTGGAAAATGAGAAGCTGGCTGAGGCGAGTTAACTGGAGGCAACCACAAATTTGTGTATCTCCGGTTTGGGCACGGTTAAAAAGTAAATTATAACGCAAACGGTTGCTATACCGGTTGTCACGAACGCAGCAGTTGCTCCGAATATTGACCACACAAGGCCTGTGAGCGAGCTTGCCAGCATGGCACAAATACTTTGAAAACCTGTAAGCGTACCGATAGCGGTGGCCGCGTCTTTTTTGTCCGTTATGTTGGTTATCCATGCCTTGGATATGCCGTCGGTGGCTGCGGCGTAGGTACCATAAAGAAAAAATAAGATCAGGAAGATATAAATGTTTGAATTAAATGCGATAGCCGAATAAACAACGGCAAACAATGCCAGGCCGAGCAGGAAGATGCTTTTTAAACCGATCTTGTCGCCAAGAACGCCCAGCGGAAATGAGAACAGGGCATAGATGATGTTGTAGAAAATGTATACGCCGATAACCCAGGTATCATTTAGCCCCGCCTGCTTGATCTTTAATAACAGGAAAAAGTCAGAGCTGTTGAACACAGCAAAAATCAGCATTCCGGCAACAACTCTTCGATATATCGGCGGGCTCGTACGCCAATAGTTCAGGAATGAAAAAAAGGTGACCCTGGCTTTTTGCACAGGAGGTGCATTTTTTTCCTTTTTTAGATAAAAGGAAGTGGCGATGGCTATCAAGCCCGGTAAAAATGCAACCAGGAAAAGCATTTTATAATGATGCGGATGGAAGTACAAAAAAATAAGCGCTATAAGCGGTCCTAAAACCGCGCCCATAGTATCCATGGAACGATGAAAGCCAAACACTTTGCCCTTCGTTTCGGGCGACGCCTCGCCGGAGAGTATGGCATCCCGGGCCCCGGTTCGTATTCCTTTTCCCAGCCTGTCGAGCGTCCGTGCGAAAAATATCCAAAGCGGGTAAACGAATGCCGCCAGCATAGGTTTTGACACGGCGCTTATTGAATACCCTAACCGTACAAACGGGACGCGCCTGCCGGTCGTATCCGAAAGCTTCCCGAAATAGCCTTTGCTTAGACCCGCAGTGGCTTCAGCGACGCCCTCGAGCACGCCGATAAGCAGTACGGAAAATCCAATAGATTTCAAAAACGCGGGCATCACCGGGTACAGCATTTCGCTTGCCGTATCGGTAAACAGGCTTATTAAGGATAGTACCCAAACTGTACGGGTAATATATTTCATGAGATCGGCATCATGGAAAGCTGAACCAGGACTAAGCTACGCATAGTTTCGATCATTTATGAACCGAGCGCGTCAGGCGGGATTAGGTACGCTGGGTTTTCATGTTTTGCCATATTTCCTGGTCCACCACATCTTCAGGCCGCTGAATATCTGCAACGCAAGCGCCAGGCATACAACCAGCCCCAGCAATTTTGAAGCCATGCCAAAAACATCGCCGGTATGTATGGCGCGGGTTAATATTTGCAGGCGTGTTCCCGCGGGTGCGGTCCTTGAGCCCTGCGCATAAATTACCTTCCCGGTATATGAATTAATGATTACGGTACTTCTTCCACCCGGGGTCAGGTCTTCGGGAAAACGGCAGCGTACATAATAAGCCTGTCCTGCACCAAAAATAAAGATGTCGAAGGGTTTGGCACCGGGAATGGCACTTTGGGCAATATGATAGGCGCTGTCGGCTGATATCACTTTGACTCCTGCCGGGATATCAATTTTTGTATCAGGCTGTTCATTAGGTTTGCTCGAAGTGATTTTATACATCAGGGGAGTTGTCACACTGCCAAAACCCATAGCAACACCTGTTAGTACCGGTACCAAAAGAAAAAGGAAAACCATTACACCGATCATGCTATGAAGATCGAACCAGGCTTGCCGCCCTTTGCTGGTCTTTTTTACTGTTATGCGCTTCTTTTTCCACCACAGAACCAACCCCGAAGGCAAAATAAGCAGCATAACTACGGCAGCCCAGCTCATAATGATACCACCTATATCATGTTTATCGCGGAATGCAAGCCGCAAGTGCAATTGATGGATGAAATCCTGCGCCTTGTTCCAAAAATCCGGCCCCATAGCCGTACCTAAAATTCGCCCGGAATACTGATCAATATAAACCGTTCGGTTATTAGTACTAACCTGGTACGAAATATCAGGATCGGTTGATAGATAGTACTGATTGATCGTGTCCTTTGGAAAGGACCTAGTAACCAACTGGCTGATCTGTGCTAATGAGAGTACCTGGTCGTCTTGCGTAACATAGGAAAGTTTGGCATGCAGCAAATGGTCCAGCTCCGGCTCAAATACCATCAGGCTGCCGGTCAGGGCGAATATGAGCAGCATGGGGCTTATCGTTATCGAGGCCCATAAATGCAATTGAAAGAAAAATTTGCGCATAATTTCGGTTTTAGGTGAACATACGCCAATGCAGCGGCCCTCATCGTCCAGCGATGGGGCCGCAGACACCTCATAAGCCAAGCTATTTAGTGTTTCGTGGTGGTTATCTCGATTACGCCGTACCTGCCTTTGTCGCCGTATTTTTTTTCAGCGGCTTTATTCTTTAAGACCGTCAACGACCGGATAGCCGTCGGTGATATGCTTTTCAGGCTTTTTGCTTCCTTGCCATCCACCATGATCAGCATATGCGGATTATCTACCGTTAATTCGTCGGTTGAGCTTGTTTTAAGGGCATAAAACGTCTTTTTGGGTTTGAACACGTAATTAACGTGTTTCTCCCCATTCGAATCAATTGTTATGACTTCGGTTTCCGGATCTGGAGTGATTACATCACCGCTATTCAAGGTATATACCCCTTTGGCTTTTGGAGCTTTGGTGATCTTAATATTTTTCATCGTTTTTGGCTTGCCGGTAATAGTAACCACCTCGGGCGCATCGTCAGAAGATACCACCGTGTTAGAGTAGCTATGAGAGCGGGCTGATCCTGACACGGTTACCGGAGCGTTACCATCCGAACTTGAAGTGTTAAGCGAATAAGAAGCACCTGGCGCAGGCGGAGCGATCGTAACATCTGCACCGGCGGCTGATGTGGCCATATTTCGTCCTCCTGCCAGTACCCCGTGGCTCATGTCCTTGTCGATCCTTTCCTTCAGGAACATCCCTTTCTCGGAGCCGTCGCTGGTTACGAATAATACTTCGGGTTTGTCCAAAGTAAAATCGACATATTTTTTTGCCAGGTCGGACGAGATCATGTCCAGGCTATAAATTTTTGCAGGGTTGAGCGCCAGCAGGTCATTCCTGCCCGTTTTGGCCCCATTGATCACATAAATTACCGAGTCGACGCTTTGGTCGCTGGTAACCATCATGTTCCTTTTGCCATCCTTTGATTTGCCGTGATATATGGTGTCCGGACTTACCGGGCTGATCTTGGCCTTTAGTACCAAAGCCGCAGTTTTAATTTTTTGTGCCGTTAAAGCGGCCGGTTTGCCGTGGCTTACAATCGTAATATCCGCTATGGCCGCAGTAAGTTTGTGTAAAGTGTGCAATCCTTTTTTGGCAATATCCGCTTTGGAAATGCTGAATATTAGCAGCAATGCGATAACCGCCGGCGCTACGAACAGGTAGCGGGTAAGGTTCAGGTGGGATGATCTTTTCGTATTCATCATGATGATGCGTTTTTTAATGGTTGACATGTTGAAATTATTCACAAGATTATTAGGCGTGCCCGACATGCTTACGCTGAGCAGGCTGTATTGATATTGTTTGCTGTCGGCCCCCTTCTGCAGGATCTTTCGGTCGGTGATAAATTCGATGTTCTCGCGTACAGCCTTCTTCATCAGCCAGATGCCCGGGTTGAACCAGTAAAAGATGGTGCTCAGTTCGGCTAGCAGGATGTCCAGGGTATGCCATTCGTTCACGTGTATTTGCTCGTGTTCCAGTACTTTTTGCAGGTCGTCGGCAGGGAGTTTATGCGGATTAATATAAATGCTTCGCCAGAACGAGAAAGGGCTGATGTTGCCGTTCACAATACGGACGTTGTGCTGATTTAACGTACCCGGACTTGAATTCCTGTAAAGCTTGTAAAGCGACAGCAATTGCATAGCAAGCCGCAAAGCGAACAGGGTGACGCCAAGCCAGAACACGGCTTCAGCCCATTGCCAGTAATTGGGCCGGGCGAGCGGCTTTACCAGGTTCTCGGCAGGTAACCTCCATTGCAGAATTACATTTTGCATTGGCACGACCAGTTGCTGGTGCCGTTGCAGGAAGCCGGTGATATTGATCCACGGATAAATTGACGAGAAAAGAATAGCCGTCACCAGGTACACGCGGTTGAGTGTATAGAAAGTTAAGTGACGCAGCACTAAGTAATAACCCAGGCAAAACAGTACCAGGGCGATGTTTATTTTAAAGAGTAAGGTAAACAGGGCAGGCATGGCGTTTATTTTTTGGGGTTCTCGATGAGTTTAATGATTTCTTTCAGATCATCGGCGCTGATCTTTTTTTCGTTGGCGAAGAAAGCTACCAGGTCTTTGTAGGAGTTCTGGAAATAATCGCTCACAAAACCGCTCATAAAACGCTTTTTGTATTCTTCCTCCTTTATAGCCGGAATATAACGGTAAGTATTGCCGATCTTTTCACTGATAAGGAAGCCTTTTCGTTCCAGGTTTTTGATAGTGGATGCAAGGGTGGTGTAAGGCGGCCTTGGTTCGTTCAGAGCTTCAAGGAAATCTTTTACAGATCCGGCGCCGCTTTGCCATACGGCCTGCATGGCTTCTTCTTCCTGTTGGGTTAATTTGTCCATCTGTATTACGATTATTTCGTAAATCTACGAATATTTCGTAAATATCCAAATTATTTTACATTTTTTAACATTTGACCGGTTTAAATTCAGAATTTGTACAGAATTACATGTTGTAACTACTTTTTTTCAACGACGGTCATTGATTTGTCAATCAAATAACTATATTAGTCCAAAATCTCACTACGATGCCTATAAACAAGAAATTCATGGTAATTGCCGGGTTTGCCGGAGTGGTTGCCATCAGCATTGCGGCCTCGGCGCCCCAGCAACAGGAACCGCCAAAACTCAAGAATTTAAAAGTACTGCCAAAAAATATCCCGTTCCGCGAACTCGATCATATCATGGATACCTGGGCCGGATCGCTTGGCGTGCATTGTAATTTTTGCCATGCCCGGGATGCGCAGACTAATAAAATGGATTTTGCCAGCGACGCAAAACCCGAAAAAACAGCCGCCCGTCACATGTTCGTGATGATGAGCAAGATCAACAAGAAATATTTTGAAGGTAAAAAAGATTCGCTGGGCATGGTTATGGCAAGCAGCGTAAACTGCTATACCTGTCACCGCGGTTCAGCGCACCCCGAAGTTAAATTACCCGAGCGGCAGCGTGGCCCGGGCGGTCCGCCTCCGGCTGGTACGCCTCCCCCTCCGCCACCGGGACAATAAAATATAGATGAGAAGACTCAAATTTTTTGCGTCTTTTTTGTTTCAGCCTAACGCCCTCTTTTCAAAGGAGAGGCATAAATATAGATGGGTTATGATCGTACGCGATGCAACAGAGGACGATGTCCGGCAAATACTGGATATTTATAATCACGTGATACTAAATACCACATCGGTGTATAGCGAGCATCCGCATACCTATGAAATGCGCCTTGCCTGGTTCCGCGACCGGAAAAGTAGTGGTTTCCCCGTATTGGTAGCTGATGACGAAGGCGTGGTAGCCGGCTTTAGCAGCTTTGGGCACTTTAGGGTTTGGCCATGTTATCGTTTTACCGTCGAGAATTCCGTTTATGTGCATGCCGGTCACCGCGGCAAAGGTATTAGCAAAATGCTGCTGCAGCCATTGATAGATCGGGCCCGGGAAATGAAATTACATGCTATGGTGGCCGGTATCGACGCAGATAATACGGTCAGTTACCGTTTGCACCAGCAATTTGGGTTTGTCGAGGTAGCGCATTTTAAACAGGTTGGCTTTAAGTTCGGCCGCTGGCTCGACTTGAAATTTATGGAGCTGTTGCTGAACTAAATCCAAAATTTTAGCTTAAAATGAAAATTTTTATTAACTGATTGTTAATCAATTAAAAAATTGCAGGAAAAATCCGCCAAACATTTGCGGTTTGAGGGCGTAAAAGTGTCCGATTTGTTATAGGTAAGATTAATAACATATACGTTCTTTACCCAATCATGAACCCCGGTTCCAGAGCACTGGACCGGGCTTTTTTGTTTATCGGGTTTGACAATTTTTTGATGGTTCTCAAACCTTTAATTTCAGGTGCTTCTTTTCCAGCAGACCGCCTATGATAACCACGATAAATGCCACAGCCCAGGAGCGGAAAAAACCGCCCCATCCGTAATTAAGAACGTTCGGATAATGGAAATGGAAGAGATCGTAAAAGCCGTCCTGCAGGTAAGGAATCAGGTAACAGGTAAGCGTAGCCGTTCCGGCCGGCCATATAAGCTTGAACCATTTCTTCCTGCCTTTGTAATCGACTAAATAGATCATAAGCTCGAACATAAGTATACTTATCCCTGTACAAATAAATATCCAGGCCGGCGTGGAACGTATTTTGGATATGCCTTCGGTGTACGGGCGAATAAGCAACCCGCATAGAATGCAGGCGCATCCGGCTGTGAAAAGCAAAAGCCAAAGCTTTCCGCCATAGCCCTTCGGCCCAAGGCGGGCATACCATAAGGAAACTATCATGCCGGCTATTACCAGTGAAATGGACGAGCCATCGTATATTCCGGGGACGACCAAATTCAAGTGCATACCATGGTCGATAATATTAAAGCCCGTAAAGACGGCGAATGCGATGATAACCCCTGTAAAGTTGCCTTTGACGAATAAATAGACCAGGGCGCATACGAGGTACGACCAACCGATAATGCCCAATATACCCCACCAGTATGGTTGCAGACCAACAACTTCTCCGTGCCTGCCGCCGGTAAACAGGAATGCCATAATAATCAGTATGCACCAGCCGGACAGGACAAGAACGTATCGAACCACTCTATTTAGATTCTCCGGGTAATCGATCCAGATCAGGAAGAACCCGACCGTAATAAATATTTCCCACGCGCCTGCCGGCAGGATGGAGGCAGGGTTGTAGTTTTCAAGATTGACATGCAAAAAGCCCATTACGATCAAAGCGAACGAACGGGATAATATGTGAAATGAAATAGCCGCCGTCGATTCGCTTTTCTTTAGTTTTCGGTCGATAGCGAGAGGTATGGAAAGGCCGACAATAAACAGGAATGCCGGAAAAATAGTGTCGGCGAAGCCCATGCCGTCCTCCATTTTTTTAGCATGGTCCATCCAAACAGGAATGCCTTTTACTCCGCTCAGATCGTTGATAAAGATCATACACAGCATAGTAAGCGCGCGGAAAGCATCGACGGATAGCAAACGTCTGGGCGATCCGCTGAGTATAGAAGATTGGGTCATAATGTTGGGCTTAAATCAGATTACCTAAGCTATTAAAATATTTTTAGGATGTTGTGCTGCCGTTAAAACCAAATTAAATTGTTACCTCCAGGTATGCCGCCAGACCGATAAAATATATTTTTGCCCAACCCTAAGGTTTGCATAAACGTTCAACCCGTATGTATTTTATTTTTTCAGCCATTTTTACTTTTTTCCTTTCCCCGCTCAACTGGGCCGTTATTTTGTTACTTATAGCTTTATTTACAGGCAGACCGAGGCTGAAAAGAAGACTGACAAG
>JAFDZK010000209.1 GCA_018267005.1 Bacteroidota bacterium | reverse complement strand
CGGACCTGAAAGCGGTGGCGCATTATATTGCGATTGTGAGAATTTATCGACGTAAGCCCGGGGAAGCAGGTTTTTATCCATGCTCAGCATTTGAGCCACTTTAAGGGCACTCCCCTTCAGCTCACTCAGTGATTCGTATATGTCAGCGGCGTTGCCTTCGTCCAGTTCAGTCCTGTCCAGCTCCGGATTAAAAAGCTTTTTCGAATAGTGTTTGATGTAATTGCCGCCTACCTTTAAGCCAGTCTTGACAAATTTTCCCGAACGCTGCAATTTACTGGTTGGGATGCTGTTTTGTTCTTTTGGAATCTGGTCAACCATTCTTTTAATCGTTCCCCTCAAAATCCGCTAAAATTCAGGAATTCTTTCATCTGGCTATTTTGCGCCAGGAACTTCCCATATTCAAGTAAGTTGTCTATTGGCGAGCGCTGAAAAAGATCGAATGTAAGATTTACGCCTTTTTCGATTGCCTCATCCGATTTTTCGAAATCTGGTGAATCGTCCCGGACCCAAAAATGAAGCAAAAACACAAACTGCGCCCAAAGGCCATCCTTATAACGCTTAGCAAAATATTTTCGATCGGATAATTCCCCGCTTTCGAGACCTTCGTTTATAATCTCGTCACTGAAATTCAGAAACAGGTCCCTTAACCCTTGAAATACACGAGGCGTAATTAACCTTCTGGGTGCATTTTTTAAGCTATAATCCGCATAGCTGCGATGTCCCCTGAGCATCTCGAAAAATGCATAAAAAAAAGATAACGCTTTTTCACGGGCGCTGTAACTTGCCCAAACTTCCTGCGCTTTGATCTCATCAATAACTACAGATCCGAAATCTTTCCAGATACTTTCTTCAAGTGCATCAAACGACGCGAAAAACTTGTAAAAATCTGATTCGGTCATCTTTAGTTTTTTTACAAAAACATATACCGATTTTGGCTGCGAGCCCTCTGTCAGGACATAATCTATGTATGTAGTCTCTATTTTTTCCCTGGTTACCATAAACCGTTTCTCTTTGTCACTGTAAAATTAAAGCATCTCCGAATTGCAAATGTCATGCGTAATTCAATTAAAAGGCATATTTAAAGCTTTCGTATTCTTATAAGTTTTATAAGCATGTTGATGCATGCTTTTTTAGTTCGGTTAATAGTTTATTTTCGTTCGACCTAAAGCTTAAATTAAACAGCACATTCTTCCGATAAATTATTGTATTACCCCGTCATTATATCAAATATGCCTAAAAAAGTTCGTGGATCGCAGACACAGCGAGACACTAAAAACGAACAAAGCTTCTACGTCCGACCGGTTTAGAGAAAGGATGTTTATCAGCCACTTTATTAAATATTAAAACGACTTAAGCTCGAATATGAAAAGATCGTATTTGCCATTTTTGTTTGTTGCGATGATAAATACTCCCATTTGTAACTGACTTCTTTTTTCTGGTGATACCAATCACTGCAAGCTAATTGCAGCTACGCCATTTTCCCGCCCGGCATAGTTAAAGAACGTTCTTGACAATTCAGGCTGGTTTCGGAATCTGCACCTTCAAACCTGCACTCCCAGCAGTTTAATCCGCTTCTTTTCCAAACCAACAGAGCCCTCATCGCGCATTTCGTTGAGCGTCCTGAAAACGGTTTCATAAGTTGTGCCGGTAAATTGGGCCAGGTCCTGGCGGGGCAAACGTAGGTTGATGTAACCTTCCTCATCGCATCCAAATTGTTTTTCAAGCTTCATAAGGGCTTCCCTCAGGCACTCTTTTACCGGCATCAAAGCAAGGTCGTGCATCTTTTGCTCAGCCTCGCCAAGCTCTTCCGCAAAAAAAGTCATTAAGCTATAGGACAGGGTATGGTTGACTTTAAGCGACCACTTAAAAAAGTCAAGGTCTACATAACATACCGTCGTCGGCTCTATCGCGGTAGCCGATACGGAATATATCTTATCGTTCGTCAGGCCTCGGTGACCAAGTATCGAGCCGTTGGTTGTGAAGCGGATGATCAGTTCCTTATCGCTACCCCATTTTTTGTGAACTTTCACCGCCCCGGAATAAACAAAATAGATGCCTTTTACTTCGTCGCCCTCTTTGAAAATCGCCTCGCCTTTTTTGAATTCCAGGTTCTTCCGATGGGAGCTGATAGCGTCGTGCCATTCAGGTAACGAATGGGCGCATAAAAAACATCTTTTCAAGTCGCAAGCCTGGTTCATTATGCCGGTTTAAAATAAGCGCCTCATTTATAAGTATCGATGGTCAAAAGTTACATTTTTCCTCACAACGCAAAGTTGTGCAGGCGCGGCTTTATAAAATATGATCTGCGTCATAAACATAAATTAAACCCGGGCGGAGCATTGCACGCCGTGAGAATTTACCTTTGGACAAGGCGGGCTAAAACTTTATCGGCGTTGTGTACGCTGCCGCTTAAGCCGTCAACCGCGGCGGCAATATTGCCCTGTTTGTCTAATATGTATATATTCCCGCTATGGCTATATTGGCCGCCTGCAAGCTTCTGATATTTGACATTTAAGGCCATGGATAATTCTCTCACCTGGTCGTCATTGCCTTTCAGCAATTCCCATTGATCGTCAAGCTGCCGCTGAGCAGCAAACATGCTCAACTGTGCCGGCGTATCCCGCTGTGGGTCAAACGACACCAGTACTCCGCCCACATTTTTCCTGATCGATGCCGGAAGCGAATCGCGGATCGCTTTCATTTGTTCCACAATGCGCGGGCAAACCGAGGTGCAGTGTGTGAAGATCATTGCGACGATCTGCGGACGGCCCTTCAGCTTGCTCAACGTCAATTGCTTTTGGTGCTGGTCGGTCCATACGCCCTGCAACTGGTAAATAGAATTGCCTGCTTCAGCGTCGTTAGAAATTCCGGCCCGCAGGGCGGCCTCGTCCTTTGCACAGCATGGACCCGACTTTATTGCAGCCTTCCTTTGACAAGATACCAATAGCGCAGTGGCTATTCCGAGTAAAATGATATGTGTTTTCATGATTATATTCTTTTACAGTTATTTTAAACTTTAATAATCTTTTGCACAGCGGAAACCCAGGCTTTGGATCGTATACCGCGCCTGCAGGCCCTGCCTGAACGCGAACCGCATAAAGGCCGCATAGTCTTCCTTGTTAGCGCTATTAAGCGAACCTGCGGCGCAAGTAAAGCTGCTCACATTTGTTCCGCCGCTGTTGCTATCGCCCTGTATGATAACGCTGTTAAAATCCTGAACCCATTCCCAAATAAGGCCGTGCATATCATATAGGCCGTAGGTATTCTGGTAGGTGGATCGGACCCGGGGCAGGTCGACGGGGTTAGGATGATCGTACCACGCCAGTATTATTCGCGTTAATCGCGCGCCTTGTGCCATTCCTTTGGGCGCGGCCGCTGCAGCGTATTCCCACTCCGCCAGCGTTGGCAGCCGTTTGCCTTTCCATTTGGCATAAGCGTTAGCGGCAAACCACGATACATTGGTAACCGGGCTGTTTTTTATTTTGTCGTTGCCTATTTCGTAGTCCCCCGCCCATTGTTTCAGGTAACCGGCATCTGCAAATAAGTGCGAAACCTTCGACCTGGCCCACCCGGGGTTAGCTTTTACAAATTCCAGGAACTCCCCGTTGGTTACTGCATTCACATCGAGCAGGAAAGCGTGCACCTTGACGGTCGCGGGCTGATCTTTCCGTCTTAGGAAACAATGGTAAGTGCCGGCGGGTATGCCGGCCATTCCGGCACTATTGACACGGGCATGAGGTAATTTACCCGGCAATGCCTCGCCATTGTTTTTCTGCGGTGCCAGGAAACAGGCTACCAGGAAAAATGTGGTTAACCATTTCATTTTTCGATAATTTACTGTCCGCGTAACTTTTTTACATCGCTGGCTTTTACCGCGTCGCTTTTGTTGCCCCAACTATTCCTTACATAGGTCAGGATGCTGGCGATCTGGTCGTCCGTAAGCGAAAGCTGCGGCATAACGCCCTGGAAATGTTTTCCGTTTACCGTAATGGGTTCGTTATTGATCCCGTGGAGCAAAATGCCAACCCCCTTATCCTGCCTGCTCATTAAAAAGTCAGATTTTGCCAGCGGGGGAAAAGATCCCGGCAAACCCAGGCCGGTAGCCTGGTGACAGCCGCTGCAATTTGATTCAAACAGGGTGTGCCCGTCCTTAAATCTATCGGCAAATGAAGGCTCCGGCGCGGGCGGGTCTATCGCAGCCTTGTCTTTTTTGCCGGCGTCGTCCCCGGCAGGCGCATTATAAAACTCGTCAGCCAGTTTACCTGAATAGAGCTTCTTATCCGCCGGGCCGGTAACCACAAGTTGCGCCAATGCGCCCTGGTTAAACGCCCTGAAGATCGAATGATCGACGATGTTGTAGGTGCCCGGTTCCTTGCAGGTAAATTCAACAATTTCAGCGCCGCCGGCCGGTATTAGCATGGTCGCTACATTTTGATTGACCTGGCTGCCGCCTTCCATATAGACCTTATCAAAAACCTGACCTATGACATGAAAAGACGAAACGAGATTGGGCCCGGCATTGCCTGCATAAATTCTTACCCGGTCGCCCACTTTGGCCTGAAGGGCATTGGCGCCGGTGGTGGAATTTACCGAGCCGTTAAATACAACATACTCGGGTTGTTCTTTTATCGCTTTATCCATATCAAATGGCTGTAAACCAGGTTCGCCGTTTTTACCCTTTGTATAAAACTCGCCCTGCATAATGTAAAACTCTCTATCTGCGTAGGACAGGCCGCCCCTGGGTGTTACAAGAATGAGACCGTACATGCCATTGGCAATATGCATACCTACCGGCGCCGTCGCACAGTGATACACGAATAAACCGGGGTTAAGGGCTCTGAACCTGAACACGGACGAGTGCCCGGGAACTGTCATCGTAGCTTCGGCCCCACCTCCCGGCCCGTTTACTGCATGAAGGTCGATATTATGCGGCATCTTGTTGTTGGCATTGTTATTCAGGTGCAGCTCCACTTCATCACCTTCCTGAACGCGTATGAACGGGCCCGGTACTTTACCGCCGAAAGTCCAAAAGGTATAATCAACGCCGTCAGCCAGTTTCATCACTTTCTCGATGACATCTATGTCGACAATTACCTTTTTTGGCGCTGCGCTGCTGCGCGCCGGCGGAACATTAGGAGCGAAGGTTAAAGCAGGTGAATATTCGCCGCTTACTGCTGCGGTATCCGCAGCCGGCCCGCCTGCTTTTTCATTTGAATGACATCCTGCAAAAGTTATACAGGCTGATACTGCGAGTAAAAGAACTATCCGTATAACGCTTGCCCGAGACAGCAAAAGATTTAAATAAGCTATTTTCATTTTCCTTTTATCTAATAAGTAATCGAGGGCAAAAGTAGCCCCGGCTACTGCCCTCGCTGTTGACGCCCGTCAATTCAAAACATGATTTAGATCATGTTTTTATTAGCGCTAAGGCTATTACTTTGTGCTAATTCCGGTAAAAGGAAAAATTGCTTTGGTAAATGAAAGCAGCCGGAAAGTGAATATTGAATAAAGAAAAGTAATGAAACAGCAACCCATTAAACGAAGCGAAACTATTATCGCTCTTTCCAGGGACCACCATACCAGTTTGCTATTCTGCTGGAAGATCAAAGAAGGCCTAAAGAAAAATGTACCCTTAGATAACATACTGCAGTACATCAATTTTTTTTGGACCCAGCATTTGAAGGAACATTTTAAGGAAGAAGAGGCGCTGCTGTTCAGCCGGCTCGATGACGCCATGGCCCGTCGTGGTAAATCCGAACATCTGATGCTGGAACGGTATATTAATCGTTTAAAGCATAACACAAACGACGCCCGGGGATACCTGGAATTTGCAGATTTGCTGATCAAACATATCCGCTTTGAAGAACGCGAACTATTTCCTCACCTGGAAGCTGTGTTGCCCGAGGCTACCCTGAAACAGGTAGGTGACTACCTGGTTAGCAGGCATCCGGTTCCAAAGACAGATGACTACCGGGATGAATTCTGGTCCAGAAATTATACTTCGAAATAAGCGGCCCGCACACCCACACCTGGCCATCGCCTTGCGCCGTTTCCGGTGTTAATTTGGGAAAATGAGCACCGGTATATTTACGTATGAGGGCAGCTTACACATGATGTTTTTGCCAACCAGCTCGTTAAAATGGAAATGACGGTTTACGCAAACCAGCAGGTCCGCCTGCATACCATGGATCGCGGCATCTACTACCACGTCCATTTTCCGTTCGGTCATCTGGGTAAAGAATATCCGTTTCGACCGCACATTGTTGCAAAGGCCGCTTGCAAACAAATCCTTCGCGTAGCCGCGGTCCAGTTCGGGCAGACCCGAAGCGCAGTGGTGAGCCAATATGATATTCTCGTCATGCTTGTCGAATTTGGCAAGATAGCGCAGAACGGGTATCTGGGCATAACGCAGATCGGCCAGGTATACGATACGCTCGACCGGTTTTTGAACAACCTCGCCCGGAATGATCATTACAGGGCATTGGACCCTGTTGATCACCGCCTGCATATTCAATTTCAACGCGCGGCGCATCTCGTTCTCCTCTACCGCCGCCGGCATAACGATCAGCCAAACCGGGTTTGAATTGATATAGCTGGTCAGTTTTTTTTCGTTGCAACCCGCTTCTGAAAATGGCCTTACCTGGGGTGAAAAGCCATGGTCCCGGCGGAGAGACCTTAGATGTTCCCCGACATCGCTCGTCAGGCTGATCTCGTCTGACGATATGACATGATACAAAAGATCGTGTACCTCGACGGTAGAATATATCTTCTTTTTTTCTTCCGTCGCCTTAATATTGACTATAACGATATTTTTCTCGTACGTTACAGCCAGGTTATAGGCGTATTCAGCCGCGCGGAACGACTCAACGGAGTCATCATTGATTACAACGATCTCTTGCATAAAATGTAATACAGATTTATAATTTCTTAAATATCAACAGCCGGAGGCCGCCACAGGTTTTATTATTTAAATCTTTTTAACATTTGTTTGCAAAATTCATATGTCGGCTGCCTAACATTGTCGGTTACAGAGTGTTGTAAGGTTCCGCAGGTACTTTGCCAGCTTGCCGGGTAGCATTTCGCCTTGCATCATCCAGAGCCAGTTGCCTTCAATTGACGACGGCGTGTTCATCCTGGCCGATTCATCCAGGGCCAACAGATCCTGTAAAGGCACGATCGCCGCTTTGGCAACCGAGGCATAACACATTCTTGTCATCACCTTGTTTATATTGTCAGAACCCAACTTAACGCCTGCGTATCGCCGCAGCCGCTTTTTGGTTTTGCTATCGATGTCGTTGTCGAACCAGCCCCTGACCGTATTGTTATCGTGCGTACCGGTATAAGCAAAACTGTTTACGGGATAGTTATGAGGGATGTGCTCTGAAACCGGCATCGCCTCGTCAAAAGCAAATTGCAGTACCCGCATCCCCGGCAGGTTGAACGCGTCTCTCAACTGATAAACCTTTTCATCGATCTGCCCCAGGTCTTCGGCGACGAAAGGCAGGTTTCCGAGATCGTTCTTTAACTTTTCAAAGAAATCTCTTCCGGGTGCCGGTTCCCAGCTTCCGCCAATCGCATCCTTACTGCCGCCCGGCACTTCCCAATACTCAGAAAATGCCCTGAAATGATCGAGCCTGATCAGGTCGAAAAACTGGAGATTCCGCCTTATCCTGCCAAACCACCAATCGTAGCCGCTGTGCTTCAACCTGTCCCAGTCGTAAACCGGCATACCCCATAGCTGGCCTGTCGCGGAAAAATAATCGGGCGGCACACCAGCTATGCCTTTGATCTTGCCGTTCTTATCAATTTTAAAAAGCTGCGGGTTCGCCCAGACATCTACCGAATCATAGCTGATATAAAAAGGCATATCGCCCAATAATGTAATATCCTTTTTATTGCAATACGCCTTAAGCGCCGCCCATTGACCGGCAAATACAAACTGAAGCCATTTGACCTGGTCTATACCGGGTTCGCCGGCAAGTTCTTTCATCGCTTTTGGATCGTGAAGCTTATATTGCCTGGGCCATTGGTACCATGGTTTATCATTAAACCTGTCTTTCAAAAACTGGTAAAAGGCAAAATTATCCAGCCACCAAGCTTCGGCCCGTTTAAAGTTCTCAAATTGTGACGTATCGCCTGTATTCGTAAAAGAGGAGTATGCCCGGCTAAATAATG
>JAFDZK010000208.1 GCA_018267005.1 Bacteroidota bacterium | reverse complement strand
AAACGTTTTAAAACGTTTATTCGCATATCAATATTTTTGATTACCGCCTTTACAATTCTCAATGGTCTGTTCTTTCAGCCTTTTAAAAATACTTTTCCTTCTAATATAGACATTGCTACAGGCATATTACTTGTGATTTTTGCGCTGATATTATTCAAACAAATGCTTCAGTATCCGGTACAGGTCGATATCATAAAACAAAGCGTATTTTGGTATAACACCTCGATCTTGTTTTTCTACGCAACTATGTTTCTGAATCTCGCTCTTACAAATTATTATGGTAAACACCTTTTTACAAACTCGATTGTGTTTTATTTTTGGTATTGTGTTGATATCTTATTCAATCTGTTTTTATTGATATCTATTTTTATAGACAATAAAATAACAATAACGAGCAATGAACCACAATTTAGCCGGTACACAAGGTGACAATATAGAAGTCATCATTCTGGCAACGTGTTTCTTTTTCGCTTTTTTGGCTTGCTCTGTCATCTACTTCGTTGTTTTATACCGAAACCGGCAATTAAAAAACAAAAAAGAGCAGGAAGAACGGGAAGCCGCCTTTCGCCAGGAGCTCCTTAAAATGCAATTAGAGGTACAGGAACAAACCTTTGAAAACGTCAGCCAGGAGATACACGACAACATTACCCAGGTACTTTCCTTTGTAAAATTGAGCCTTGCAACGGTAAACAATGCTACGGAAAATGACCGCCGGCTTAAAATTACCGAGTGCCGAGAGCTGCTGGCCGACACCATATCCGATTTGCGCGACCTGTCAAAAAGCCTGAGCTTTGAGCATATCACGTCGCTTGGATTACTAAAGACGATCGCCAGCGAAACGGAAAGGATAAATAAAAGCGATGTTATCCGTGCCGAACTGCAGACTTCCGGCGATGCGTACCCTCTTGGTGAGCAAGACGAGCTGGTGCTATTCCGTATCTTCCAGGAAACTTTAAATAACGCTCTTAAACATTCAGGCGCTAAACATTTTAAAATACTGTTGGAATATCATAGCGATTTATTTATTTTGTCCCTTGAGGATGACGGTTCAGGTTTTTCGCCTCAAATGCTTGATAATAAAACAGGTTCAGGATTGCGTAATATCGTAAACCGGGCAATTTTGATAGGAGGAAACGCAACGATCGAAAGCAAACCCGGTGAGGGTTGCCGTGTAACCGTGAGACTAAACCCCGTTAAACCGCAATATTATTTAGATGGACGCCCCCATCCAGATCGCATTGGTTGATGACCACCGCCTTTTCAGAAGCGGCATAGCTGCCCTTGTCAATAATTTCCAAAAATACAGCGTACTTTTCGAAGCGGGCGACGGCGAGGAAATGATGCGCAAAATAAACCCGAAATTAAAACCCGACATCATTCTTCTCGACATCAATATGCCTAAAATGGATGGCATCACCGCTGCCAGGTGGCTGCGCAACAGCCATCCCGACATCCGCATTATTGTGCTTTCCATGTACGAGGATGCCGAAAAAGTACTGGCGATGGTACGCATCGGCGTCCGGGGTTACCTGCTTAAAGATTCCGAACCTGAAGAGTTTGAAAATGCGTTATTCAAAGTAGCCCAAAACGAAATCTATTACCCGCCATTTGTAACCAGGCACCTGATCCACGATTTTAATACTGCTTTCGATATTTCAAAACTCAACAACCGCGAGATCGAATTCCTGAGGCTGGCTTCTACCGAACTTACTTACAAGGAAATAGCAAACCACATGTGCGTCAGTTCGCGCACGGTGGACGGCTACCGGGATGCGCTTTTTGAAAAGCTGCAGATCAAAAGCCGCATCGGCCTGGTGCTGTTCGCTATTAAAAATAAAGTGATCGATATCGGATGATTTGCTAAATTTTTTAGCAAATTTGCTTTATGTCGCATGAAGATAATCCTGAGTTTTTTAAGGGCAGGGGCGCCCAGGTTAACGTTCACAACAAGTTCCTGAAAAGCAAGTATGTACTTGACCATGTCGAGGGCCTGGACGAGCCTATGCTGGAAAATTTGGCAACGCAGATCTACGAGGAAACGCCAAAAAAGATCGTCAGCGAGTCGGACAGCCCCGACCTGTGGCACATGTTTTCCATTAACCCCTACCAGGGCTGCGAACACGGCTGCCTGTATTGTTACGCACGCAACACGCACGAGTATTTTGGCTTCAGCGCCGGACTCGACTTCGAACGAAAGATCATAGTGAAGCGCAATGCGGCCGAACTGCTCGAAGAATATCTCAACAAAAAAAACTACAAACCCGTGGCTATGCTGCTATCGGGCAACACGGATTGTTACCAGCCGCTTGAGCGAAAATTGAAGATCACCCGGTCCTTATTGGAGATCTTCCTGAAATACCGCAACCCGGTCAGCATTATTACCAAAAACAACCTCATCTTGCGCGACCTGGATATTTTAGCCGAAATGGGCAAGATGCGCCTGGTACAGGTGAATGTATCGCTCAATTCGCTTAATGAACAACTGCGCCAAAAGCTGGAACCGCGCACGGTAACGGCTACGGGGAGGCTGGGCGTTATTCAGAAATTGAGTGAAGCCGGTATACCCATCCGCGTAATGGTGGCGCCTATCGTGCCCGGTTTAAATAGTAATGAGATACCTTCAGTGATCAAAGCAGCGGCCGACAGGGGGGCGCTCGGGGCAGGTTTTACTATTGTGCGGCTGAATGGCAGCATTGCTGAGATATTTACGGACTGGGTACATAAAGCTTTTCCGGACAGGGCGGAAAAAGTATTGAATATGATCAAAGCCTGCCACGACGGTAAATTGAACGACAGTGAATTCGGCCGCCGAATGGGAGGCGATGGTAATTTGGCTGAGTCGATCCACCAATTGTTCCGTATGTCGGTAAACCGCTTTATGGGCGACCGCGTGATGCCGGAATTTGATTATAGTTTGTTTGTGCCGAAGAAGGGGAGGCAGACGAGTTTGTTTTAAGGTTTTTTAAAAACTTACGAAGTTTAAAAACTTTGTAGTGTAATTATCGGCTAAATAAAAAAGCGCCTCAACCGAAGCGCTTTTCTATTTGTTATTCTTTAGAAAGAATTATGCAGTTTCTACTTCCAGAGCCATCTGCTCGTCGACCAAAATACGGCCGCAGTGTTCGCAAACGATGATCTTTTTGCGCTGGCGTATATCGGCCTGGCGCTGCGGAGGTATCTGGTTGAAGCAACCCGAGCACGAATCGCGCTGGATGGTAACTACCGCAAGGCCGTTTTTAGCATTCTTGCGCAAACGGGTATATGCGGTCAGCAATCTTTCCTCGATATTTTCCGATGCTTTTTCTGCATCCGAATTCAGCTCATTTTCTTCCTTTTCAGTTTCGGCGGTGATAGTGCCTAATTCAGCTTTCTTGGCGTCCAGGTCGGCGCGGCGGCCTTCCAGGTCGGCTAAAGCCTTTTCGTAAACCTGTGTTTTGGTGGTTATTTCGTAGCCGAATTCCTTGATCTTCTTTTCGCTCACCTGTATATCCAGTCCTTGTATCTCGATCTCTTTCGAGATAGCGTCGTACTCGCGGTTATTTTTAACCTCGTTCAACTGGGCCTCGTATTTTTTGATATTAGCCTGTGCGTCCCTGATCAGGTTCTTACGGGTAACGATGGCATCTTCCAGGTCATCAAGCTCATTTTTTATTTTCTGGATGCGGGTTTCCAGACCTTCAACATCATCCTCCAGGTCGGCCACTTCCATAGGCAACTCACCTCTTACCTGGCGTATCTTATCAATTTTGGTGTGGATGGTTTGTAGTTCGTATAAAGCTTTCAGCTTCTGTTCTACGGTTTGTTCCATTAAATAAAATATTTGACGGGGTTTGTATTAATTTCTGTTAAACGGACGGCAAAGTTAGGAAATTTTTTCCTAATAATATCATACAATAATTGCGCCGTAAATTGCTCACTCTCAAAATGTCCGATATCGGCTATCACGAGCTTTCCCTCGGCATCGAAAAACTCGTGGTATTTATAATCGGCCGTCACAAACACGTCGGCTCCTGCCGATATGGCATGTTTTAGCAAAAATCCACCGGCACCGCCGCAGACAGCCACCCGCTTTACGTTCTTTCCCCTCAGGGCTGTATGCCTGATAACCCGTGCCTGCATATTCTGTTTTAACACAAACAAAAACTCTTCTTCCGTGATCTCCTCCTCCAGTTCACCGATCATGCCTGCGCCCACCTGGTTATGCTGATTGGTTAATTCATACAGGTCATAAGCTACTTCCTCGTAGGGATGCGCCAGGAAAAGCGCCATCAATAGTTTGCTCTCGATGGTCGCCGGGTAAATGGTTTCGATCCGGACTTCGTTCTCATAGTGCCTTTTACCGGGTTCGCCCACATAGGGGTTAGTGTCTTCGCCTCCTTTGAATGTACCCTGGCCTTCGGCATTAAAGCTGCATTCGCTATAGTTGCCGATATTTCCCGCCCCGGCATGAAAAAGCGCATTGCGAACCTGTTCGGCCTTGTCAACCGGAACATAAGTGACAAGCTTCTTCAATAACCCGCTTTTAGGCGCCAGGATGCGGCAGTTGCTCAGCTCAAGCGTTTCACAAATTTTCGCGTTTACGCCGTCCATAATATTATCCAGGTTAGTGTGAATGGCATAGATGGCAATGTCGTTTTTGATGGCTTTCTCCACCACGCGTTCCACATAGGTTTTGCCGTTCAGCTTTTTCAGCCCCCTAAAAACAATAGGATGATGCGAAATAATGACCTGGCAGCCTTTAGCAATGGCCTCATCGACAATCGCCTCTGTACAATCTAATGACAGCAACGCCTGGTGCACTTCCTTTTCGGGATTGCCGACGATGAGTCCTGAATTATCATAGTCCTCCTGGTAAGCCAGCGGCGCCAGGCTTTCAAGATAGGCGGTGAGTTGTGACAATTTCATATCGACACGAATTTCACGAATTGAGGCGAATTTCGCGAATTAAACAAATTGAAAATTCGTGCCGCCTTGCCATCTGCGCTGATCTTAGCTAATAACCCAATTTAAAGGCAGCCGCATATTGCAAGCCGCTTTTATTTTGCAACACCCGCGGAATCGCAACGATTATATCGCCGTCCTTTTGAGCCCATTTGAGTCGTTGTTTGATGCCGAGCAAGGTTACATACTTTACTTTTTCGGGGTTCGCGGTTTGAATAGTAATTGTCGGCGGCAAATCCACGTTTGCATCTTTCGATAACAGGAAGGCGTATTCGGTTTTCTTGTTTGCCGACCGGGTAAAGAAAATATCACCCGATGAGTATGGCGCCACGGCTTTGGAGGAGTATATCCCTTCACCGTTTATTTTGATCCATTTTCCGATATCAGCGAGGCGCTTATAGGCCTCCGGGTCCCAATCACCATCCGGGCCGGGACCGATATTCATCAGCAAATTTCCGCCGCGCGATACGATCTTGATCAATAGTTGAACGATCTGTAACGACGATTTGTAATGATCGCCAGGCACATAGCTCCACGAATTGCCCATGGTCATGCAGGTTTCCCAGGGATGATCCAACGGTGCAGCCGGCACTTGCTGTTCGGGTGTAGTATAGTTCTCGTATGGCCCGGTAACCGTCCGGTCGACGATGATCAGTCCAGGCTGTTTAGACCTGGCCATCGCAGCAATCTTCGGCATATCGATGTCCTGGTCGTATTTGATGCCCTGTTGCCAGTCAACTTTTCGGTCAACCGTTTTCAATGGTCTTACCCATCCGCCGTCGAGCCAAAGAATGTCCATTTTGCCATAGCCGGTCATCAGCTCCTGGATCTGATTATAGGTATAATCTTTAAATTTTTGCCACCTGTCGGGGTATTTAGCCGGATCGTAATTCACATTCCTGTCTTTTGGCGGAAAATATGGCCACCAGTAATAGGGGCAGTGCCAGTCGGGTTTTGAAAAGTAAGCGCCGGTCATAAAACCCGCATTCCGGAAGCTATTGAATATTTCATAAGCCACATTGCTTTTCGGGTTCGATGAAAATGGCGTTTTAGGACTTGTAACCTTATAATCGGTCTGCCTGGTGTCGAACATGCAAAAACCATCATGATGCTTGGTTGTAAAAACCACGTATTTCATGCCAGCGTCTTTAGCTGCTTTTACCCATTTTTCCGGGTCGAAATGTGTCGGATTGAAGGTGGTTTGCAGATTCTCGTAAGCCTTTACATAAGTATAGTAATCGCCGCTATACGGTCCTTTACGTTGCGTCCAGCCTTCGTCTTCGGGACAAATACTCCAGCTTTCCACCACGCCCCATTCGCTGTAGGGTCCCCAATGCATAAACAAGCCGAACTTTAGGTTCTGCCATTGTGCTAATTTATGCTGAACGGCTGTGTCGGCAGGTGCTACATAACCATCGCCTTCCTGGGCCTTGGCAGACGTTAGCCCGCACAGCATCAGGCTGCAGGTAATAAAGATTCTTCTCATGCTACGTTTATTTATTCCTGCGCATTCATCCAAACCACCTTTTGTTCCGAATGATGCGGCTGCGCGATGATGTCGCCATATAGCTCCGGCCGCCTTGCTTTAATATAGCGGTAACCGCCGGCATCGGTCAGCTTTTGAGGTGTCAATGTGGCGATGGCAATCTCATTATCAAACCTCCGGCATTCGGCGATCACATCGCCGAACGGGTCGATGATCATCGAGCAGCCGTTCTTTAATTGATCGTCGTCCATACCGATCGGGTTCGAGAACACAGCATAGATCGCATTATCATAAGCGCGCGCCGGCAGCCATTTCATCAGCCAGGCGCGGCCTTTCAGGCCATCGAATTCCTGTCTCAAGCTCGTCGGGTCTGCTTCACGGTTTTCCCATAATTTAGGGTCGACGAAGCCAGCGCCCGGCCGCGTTGAAGGCGTGCACATGGTTACGTGCGGCATGAAAATGATGTCGGCGCCCAGCAGCTTTACGGCGCGGACATTCTCGATGATGTTATTGTCATAACAGATCAGGATGCTGCATTTCCAGCCGTGAAGGTCGAATACGACATATTCACTTCCGGGCGTAATGTGTGGATTAATGAAGGGATGCAGTTTACGGAATTTGGCCTTCAGGCCATTCTTATCCACACAAATCTGAGGTTTATAAATATTATTATCCGCGTCCTTTTCAAAAAGACCGGCAAGTATCGTAATATTATGCTTACGGGCAATATCGATCAGTCTTTGGGTGCTTGGTCCGTCCGGAACAAATTCGGCGAGATCGAGCATTTGATTTTTATCTAAATGACGGGCAAAAGTATAGCCGGTAACAGAGCATTCATGAAAACTGATGACATCAGCTCCGTTCGCTGCTGCATTTGCTGCCAGTTTATCTATTATAGAAAGATTATAGGATTTATCGCCGCTTTGGTTCTCGAATTGTGCTGTGGCTATTGTTAAATTTTTCATCTTTTGCTTTTTGTTCAAAGGTAGCCCGGGCAAACGCTTTTGAATTGTATATTCCCGACATGCTCTTAATTACGGGCACGGTCAGTTACGGCAAGCAAGTTTACCGTTAATGAATTACCGGCCGACAAATACTGCTTTGGGGTAAGCCCCGTTGTCTGTTTAAAGTTATGGATCAAATGCGCCTGGTCGTAATATCCCGATTCCAGGCCGGCTTGCGTCAATGATACCGTATTACCTTGCGAACGTATCAGCGATAAAAAATAATGCAGTTTTACAATTTGAAGATACCTTACCGGCGATATACCTATGGTAGTTTGGAACAGGCGCTCCAAATTGCGCTCCGAAAAGCCCGTCATATCGGTTAGTTGCTTTACCGTAACCTGTCCCTTGACCCGGATGATTTGCTTTATTACCAGTCCAACGTGATCTGTACTAATCGCAGGTTCTTTAAAGATCTTTAGATAATAATTTTCAACCATGGCGATTGATGCCGCATAGGAGCCCGCCGATCTCAAATGATCGTTTAACAATTTGATTCCGTTACCATCTATCAGGCATGCATCAACTATCAGCCCTTTCACCTCATCGGCCGGCATTCCATAAAGCCTGAAAAATCCGTAAGGCTGGAAAACCACTATAATGACACGGGTGTCAACTTCGCTATAAATATCGCGGTAATTATCCAGTTGACCATAAACGAAGACGCCGGGAAGATCGCTGGTTGTACCGTCCGCATTTTTCACTTTCAACTGCCCTTCGATGATAAAAACCATGCCTGTATTGCCGTCGGA
>JAFDZK010000207.1 GCA_018267005.1 Bacteroidota bacterium | reverse complement strand
CCAAAACCCTCCAATTGCCGGAAGATCCGTTCAGCAAACTCTCTGCTATATCCGCGCGAAGTCATGCCATTGATGAGCTTATGCTCGAATTTTGTCACCAGGCCATTAAACTTGAAAGTCGCCATACTCCGCCGCAATAAGTCTGCTTCACCTGGTGTGAAGCCTGCAGCGACAATAGCTAATTCCATAGCTTGCTCCTGGAACAAAGGCACGCCAAGCGTGCGCTCTAAAATGGTCTTGATTTCTTCGGATGGATAATCGACAGGTTCCTCCCCGTTGCGCCGACGTACATAGGGATGAACCATGTCGCCCTGGATTGGCCCCGGCCGCACGATGGCGACCTCGATCACAAGGTCATAAAAACACTTGGGTTTAAGGCGCGGTAACATCGACATTTGTGCCCGGCTCTCGATCTGGAAAACTCCCAACGTATCGGCTGCAGTGATCATATCGTAAACATCCGGGTCGTCTTCAGGCACGGTCGCGAGTGTTAATTCGAGTCCGTAAAAGTCTTTGCACAGCGTAAATGCTTTACGGATGCAGGTCAGCATACCCAGGGCAAGTATGTCAACTTTCATGAACCCCAACGCATCAATATCATCCTTATTCCATTCGATGTTAGTGCGGTTTTCCATACGAGCATGAAAGATCGGGCAAAGATCACTAAGCTGCCCCTCCGTAATGACGAAGCCACCCGTATGCTGCCCCAACTGGCGCGGAAAACCAATAAGCTGACCGGTAAGTTGCAGGACCTTATGTAAATGCGCATCATTCAGGTTGAGTCCGTATTCCAGTAGTTGTTTAGGGCTGATATCTTCATCATCAAATGCGCCGAAAGCTTCAGAAAGTTTATTAATTACATCCACAGATAACCCCATTGCACGACCTACGTCCCGAACAGAGCCCTTGTAGTGTAATACCGTCACAGTCGGCAATATGGCTGCGCGATCTCTGCCAAAGCGATCAAAGACATATTGAATAATTTCTTCGCGTCGTTCATGCTCAAAGTCCACGTCAATATCGGGAGGTTCGTTACGTTCCACCGACAGGAAGCGCCCAAAAAGCATCCCCCGGTGTGGTTTTACTGCAGTAATACCCAGGCAAAAACAAACGGCTGAGTTCGCCGCAGAGCCGCGACCCTGACAAAGAATGCCGCGCCTTTTGGCTTCAGTAACATAATCTTCAACCGTAAGAAAATAATTGGCATTGTTTGTTTCAGCTATAACTGGTAATTCTTCTTCAGTGATTTTTTTGATAACCAATTCCGGAATATTGTCTCCGTAAAATGCCCGTGCGCCTTGCCATGTAAGCATTTCAAGTTGTTCCTGCGGCGTACGGCCATCGGTGGTTAACTCTTGCGGATAAACGAACTTTAAACTTTTAAGATCAAAGGTGCATGAGCTGGCTATTTTGTCCGCGTTTTGCAGCGCTTCAGGATAGTTCCGGAATAAACGTTCAATTTCAGCGATAGGCTTAAGAAAACGTTCAGCGTTTTGATGCAGTTTGTAGCCCGCAGTAAAAATTGTGCATTTCTCGCGGACACAGGTCAGCACGTCTTGCAGTTCTCTTCGTTCGGGGCTATGATAATGTACGTCGTTGGTGGCGACCATCGGCACACCAAGCTCGGAAAGCAGGAAAAGCCGCTTATTGTCATCACCGGTGTAATATCGGCTTGCAGCAATGTAAAGGTCAGGCAAATTGCTTTGGTATTCCTTCACATTGTTCTTAAAGACTAATTCGAACTCAAAATCTTCATTGATCTCGGCGGGTGGAATGATGATAAAGATGTTCCCTTCTGCAAACTCATAGACATCCTTTTTGTAGAGATAACATTTTTCTTTTTCAGCACGGAGATTGCCCCGTGTCAATAATGCTGATAAACGGGTATAGGCTGCTTCGTCTTTCGGGTATGCAAGCAGGCTTGAGCCGTCCAATAAATCAAGTCGGCAAGCGGGGATAAATCGGATGCCGCGCTCTTTGGCAATAGCATGAGCACGGACAATACCCGCAAAAGTATTTCGGTCCGTTAGCGCAATGGCTTCGTACCCGAGGTCAGCCGCATGGTCCACGAGTTCTTCCGGGTGGCTTCCGCCCCGACGAAAGCTAAAGTTGCTGGTAACCTGCAATTCGACGTAGCTCATGCAAAAAAACCATGAATGAACCAATGTTGTTGCTTTTCCGGGTCATAATGCCCGGAACGGAACAGCCAATACCGGCCGCCGTCTTCGTCTTCAACGATATAGTAATCGCGGTGTTCACCTTGTTCTTCCCACCACTCCCGCTCAATGCGGTCAGGACCGTCGGCACCAACGATCACGTGCTTTTTGCCCTTATAAATAAACTGCTTGGGCGGATAATCGGGGATGCGGGCCATCGCTTCAACAGGTTCAGGCGGAACGATCAGTTGTAAAGGCCGCGGTTTATTTGTGCGCCATTGCGTTTGAGGGCTTTTGAGTAGATCATCAGTTGCCTCTGCATTACGTTCCGGCCAAAACCTTTCGGCAGGCAGATATCGATGGATTGTTTCCTTTCCGATACGGCCTGCTACTCTGTCTAACAGTTCAGCGACTACCTCATCATCTGTCCCATTTTTATTCGCCCATAAATCAACCTGTTTGTCGCTGACCTGGTCAGTTGACGGCGCTTCTAATACAAACAGTTCGATCCCAAGTCCCGGTGCAACTGTATCAAGTTTCAATGAAAAGAGCTTAAACAGGTGGGTACTTCGATGGGTTGCATGATTTGTTCCGATCTCTATTGTTCCCAGCTTTCCGTCAATGCGATAGTAAGTCAAAACCGCTGAACGCAGTCCTTTACCTTCGCCATACAAACGTTTACATAAATTATCGAGTAAACTTTGAAGAGCAATTTCTATCGCCGTTCGGGTACGTATGGGTTCAAGGCATGGCAACCGCTCACAGTAAGGAACAGGCTCGCGTAAAGGGATCAGAAATTCTTCCTCTGACCCTAATGCCTGGTAAAGCCGTAAAACCATGTCCTTGCCAAAACGGCGGCGTAGAACAGCTTTTGGAAAATGGATAAAGCTGCCTATGCTATATAGCCCAAGATTTTGCAATTTTAAAAGAAGGTCAAAAGGCAAACGCAGGGCGGAAGGCGGAAGGGGCATAATCGCATTCCGGTGCGCGCCTTCGGCGACGATAAGCCCTTTCTTTGCACAACGGGCAATTCCCCAGGCGCAGCCAATTGTATCTGCCATGCCGGGGCGGACATCATAGCCAATTTCTGTCAGCCGGTCGATCAATGATTTCAGCCATACCCGTTCACCGCCCCGCAATTGCGTACATCCTGTGACATCCAAAAGTAAACCGTCCGGGAGGTCTACAGCTACCAGAGGCGTAAATCGGATACACCATTCCGCTAATCCTTTCAACAGGATCTCATTGCGGCCCGGCTTGCCATCAAAGGCTAACAAATCGGGTGTTATTGCTTTTGCGTCTGTTAACGTCATTCCTGGAACCACTCCGTATTGTTCAGCGGCGGCGGTGGTGGCCGTGATAACTTTACGACCGCGCTGTACTTCGACAAATACGAATGCCTTACCTTTCAGTTCAGAATTGCGAATGGCAAGCCTGTCTGTGAGCAAATGACGGAACCATATGGAGACGAATCGTTTAGGCATATTGACGCAGATCAGGTAACTGTTGCTGGTCTATGACCTCATGAAAATTGCGGTTTCGCCATTCAAACGTCCAGTGGCCTGTACGCCCGTTTTTTACCCGTTGCAATTCCACGTTCCAGCGCGGATGACCCACACCTGGCATACCAGGACGTAATTTACTCCGTACAGGCTTGACTTTCCACCGCGCGACACATGCCGTTGTGGTAATCGCCTTAACGTCTTTACGTAAAACAAACCCGGTAACTTGGCTGTGTTCCACAGCAAGTTGCAGCCGTCGCGATTCCATCAAAGAAAAATTATGAGTTTCGCAAATTACAGCGGTAACTCCCTCGCATTTTAGTGCTTCCTCAGTAACCCAAAGGACATCTTTTTGCCTGGGTACATCGACGAAAATGACACGATCCGAATCAACTCCAAACAACTTCAATGCAGGTGGATAAATTCGCCTTGTATAACTAACCCAGATACAAACGCCCCCCTGTTGAAGCAGTTTCCCAACTAAACCGGAAATCATTCCGCCACAAGCTGATGTTTCCTCCGGTTTGGTGCTTAAAAACTCATGTATAGCACCGGTGGGGAAGACTTGATTTGGAAAAGCATTTTCCAGTTGCCCTAAACCAAAGTTGCTCAAAGCGCCCGGTTGTATCGGGCGAAAGCCCTCCCAGGTGATAATATCCTGCCGGAGCTTCGCTATAATATCTTGTTTTTTCGCAGCCATAACTATTCAATTTTGGGACAATAAAGTTATGCTAATATTTTTAGCATTTTCCTAAAGATTTTTACATTTTTTTCTCCACTTTGTTTTTATGGTCATACCTTTAGCCAAATGTTTCTTCATGAATAAACTGATAACCCTCTGCCTGACAGCGTCGTTTTTTAGTGTTGGATTCTGTACGAGTGCGCAGCAAAAAAGCTTTGTCGATGTCTCCGGTTTGGATCCGCAGACAAAACCCGGTAACAATTTCTTTCGCTATGTGAACAGGCGCTGGTACGATACGGTAAAGATCGCCGCCGATCAATCGGGCGTGGGCTCCTACTCTTTTTTGAATATCCCGCAAAAAAAATTGTTGCAAAATATCCTGGACAGCGTTTCACAAGCGAAGAACGCGCCGGGTAGTATTGAACAGCAGGTGGGCGATTTTTACCGATCGGGGATGGATACGGGAACCATCGATAAACGGGGATATCAGCCCGTAAAGCCGGTACTGGCCCGAATCAATGCGATCAGCAACGTCCCATCCTTGTTGCAGTTTGTGGTCACCGAATACAAATCAGGGAACCGATCGATCATTAGTTTTGGTGTCGGCCCGGATAATAAAAACAGCGCGGTCAATATCGCCCATGTGTACCAGGCGGGCATCGGCTTACCGGATAGGGACTATTATTTCAAAACCGATTCAGCCACGCTGCGCGTCCAGCAGGCTTACAAAGATTATGTCCGCAAATTGTTCCGGTTGACAGGGAGCAGTAAGGCTGAGGCCGCTAAAGACGCTGCTATGGTCTACGATTTGGAAAAGCGGTTTGCCGCTGCCCATAAAACGAATATCGAACTGAGGGATGTGGATGCCAATTACCATAAGGTGGCCGTTGCCGCACTGGTCAAAACACAGCCGGATTTAGGCTGGCAAAACTTGCTTTCCGGTTTAGGCGCGGCGACAGATTCGATCGATATGGCGCAAACCGCTTATTACCAAAAGCTGGATACGCTGCTAACTACGGTAAGCCTCGACCAATGGAAAATTTACTTAAAAGCAAGTACGCTGGAAACTTATGCCGAAACACTTAGTAAACCTTTTGTGGATGCGGCCTTTGACTTCAATAAGGACCTGACCGGGCAGGCCGTGCAAAAACCGCGCAGGCAGATCATGACCGAACAGGTAGACAGCTATCTGGGCGAAGCGCTGGGACAACTCTACGTCAAACGCTATTTTAACGAGGATGCGAAAAAAAGGGTGCTCTCGCTGGTCAACAATCTCCAGAAGGCTTTTGAGAATAGGATCAATCACCTGGACTGGATGTCTGACAGCACCAAACAAAAGGCGAAAGAAAAGCTTTACGCCATCATCAAGAATATCGGGTACCCGGATAAATGGCGCGATTATTCGAAGGTGCAGATCAAACGCACGCAATATTTTGACAACATTATCGCGCTGAACCAAAACGATTACCAATTCCAGTTGGGCAAGCTTGGTAAACCGGTAGACAAGACCGAATGGGGTTTGGATCCGGCTACGGTTACGGCTTATTACAATCCGTCCGTTAACAAGATCGTGTTCCCGGCAGGTATCCTGCAATATCCTTATTTTGATTTTGCGGCGGACGATGCCATTATTTATGGGGGCATCGGCATGGTGATCGGTCATGAGATGACGCATGCTTTTGATGACCAGGGGGCGCGCTTTGATAAAGACGGGAACGTAAAGAACTGGTGGACCAAAGAGGATTTTCAAAGGTTTCGGGCGAAGACCGCGCAACTGGCAGCCTTATATAGCTCGTTTACCGTCCTGGATACGGTGCATATCAAGGGCAATTTGACGCTGGGCGAAAATACTGCGGACAACGGCGGTATAGCGATCGCCTATGATGCCTTTAAAATGACGCCGCAAGGGCAAAGTTCTGAAAAGATCGATGGCTTTACGCCTGACCAGCGTTTCTTTCTTTCTATAGCGCGGATCTGGCGCGTTAAAACCAGGGATGCGTTTTTGCGTACCTATGTGAACACCAATCCGCATTCGCCGGCCATGTGGCGGGTGAATGGTCCCCTGATGAATTTCGAGCCGTTTTACCGGGCTTTTGATGTTCAGCCGGGTGATAAGAATTACAAGCCGGAAGAGCAAAGGGTACACATCTGGTGAGCCACAGAGTAAAGTAAAATGAGCCGTTAGGGAAAACCTATAAAGCCCCGAATGTTGACCTTTGGGTCATGAAAAACATTCAAAAAATACAATTGGGGCATCATGGCCCGCAGGTTTCGAAGTTGGGTTTGGGCTGTATGCGCATGTCGTCTGTCTGGGGCGGACCTACGCCGGATCAAAACGAAAGTATAGCTACTATTCAGCAGGCGCTGGACAATGGAATCAACTTTTTAAATACCGGCGACTTTTATGGTGCCGGGCATAACGAAATGCTGGTCGGCAAAGCGATAAAGGGCCGCAGGGACGACGCCTTTATCAGCGTGAAGTTCGGCGCAATATTTCACAATGGTCAATGGCTTGGGCTCGATCTGCGCCCCATTGCGATCAAGAATTTCATCAATTATTCGCTGACGCGTTTAGGGATCGATACCATTGATCTGTATCAGCCCTGCCGCATGGATAATAGTGTGCCCGTCGCTGATATCATCGGGACCGTCGCCGAGCTGATCAAAGAAGGTAAAGTCCGTTATCTTGGCGTATCCGAGATTACGACGGATCAATTGCGGGAAGCTAATAGCGTTTATCCGGTCAGCGCGCTGGAGATCGGCTACTCACTGGCGGACCGGCAAATCGAAAATGACCTGCTGCCGGTTGCAAAAGAATTGGGCATTGCCATCGTAACTTTCGCCAATACAGCGGAAGGTCTGCTGACCGGGGAAATGAAGGCCCCGCTTGCGGAAACCGACTACCATACCCATTTCTCGCGCTTCCAGGGCGACAACCTGGTCCGGAACCTTGAAAAGGTGGAAGTATTAAAGCAACTCGCAAGGGATAAAGGCTTCACCCCTGCTCAAATCGCTATCGCGTGGGTGAACGCACAGGGCCCTGATTTCATGCCATTGGTAAGTATGAGTAAGCGGTCCAGATTGCCGGAGAACATGGCAGCCATGGACATAGCATTCACGGCAGACGAAATGTATACCTTAAACACTACTTTTGCGCCCGGCGCTATTTTGGGCGAAACTTATTTACGGCGTTAAATGACGAATCCAAACGAGATCCTTCCCGGGGTGATCTTCCATGCATACCTCTCCGCCGCAAAGAAGGAGAAGGTATGCTTTTGGAATCATCATACCCTGGTATTGCAGGTTTCCGGGCAGTTTAAGCTGGAGACAACGGGACAGACGGTCTCGATGACAGCGGGGCAAATGTTACTGATTGGTAAGAATCAATTAGGCACCATCACGAAATCACCTGCCGGGGATGCAAACTATGAAACGATCATTATTTCCTTGCAGGAGGACCTTTTGAGGAAGGTCGCTTTAGAGCAGCGGATTGAACCTGGCCCAAAGCATATCGGCCCACCCAATATTATCGTTCCGCCTGACGAATTTCTGCAGGGGTATTTTCAGTCTATTGTTCCGTATGCCCGCGGCACATCTGCAGAGCTGACGGAAGAACTGGGTATCCTGAAAATAAAAGAAGGGGTTAAATTATTGCTGCACGTGCTTCCCGGTTTGCGCAGCTTTCTTTTCGATTTTGCCGAACCGCATAAAATTGACCTGGAGAAATTCATGCTAACAAACTACCATTTCAATGTGCCCGTTGAAAAGTTTGCGCAATTGACCGGGCGGAGCCTGGCAGGATTTAAGCGGGATTTCCGGAAAGCTTTTGGCGCACCGCCGCGCCACTGGTTACAGGAGAAGCGGTTGACTGAAGCGAAACGCC
>JAFDZK010000206.1 GCA_018267005.1 Bacteroidota bacterium | reverse complement strand
CCGATTTTAAGCCGGAAACGGCAAATAAAAAATCCCGCCTTAAACAGAGCGGGATTTTGAGTCTTATTACTTCCCTTTAGGCGCCGGGCGCTTAACTTCGCCTGTTAAACAAAAACGATGCATAATAAAGCAGCGTAGCCAGCGAACCCAAAGCGGCGACCACATAGGTCATAGCGGCCCACCATAGGGCGTCTTTGGCCTGGTCGTGCTCTTCGCGGGTTTGCATAACCGTATAATTGTTGTTCAGCCAGGCCAGTGCCCGCCGGCTGGCGTCGAACTCGACCGGAAGTGTAATAAAGCTGAATAGCGTTACTAAAGCCAAAGCTGCCACGCCAATGGCGAGCACAAACGGGTTGTGCATAAAAAACAGCAGCATAACGCCAATGAACAGTGTCCACTGCACAAGCGTCGAAGCTACGTTGATAACCGGCACCAGCGAGGTACGCAGGCTAAGCCAGGCATAAGCTTTCGCGTGCTGCACGGCATGTCCGCATTCGTGTGCGGCTACCGCGGCGGCCGCAACACTGCGGCTGTTGTAAACGTCCGGGCTTAGATTAACAGTTTTATTTTCCGGGTTATAATGGTCGCTTAGCTGGCCGTCAACCGAAATAACCTGTACATCATAAATGTTATTGTCGCGCAGCATCCGCTCGGCCACTTCCTGACCGGACATGCCGGATGAAAGGCCGATTTCGGAGTAGTGATTGAATTTGCTTTTAAATCGCCACTGCACGATAAAGCTGACGACGGCTACCAGGATCATCAGCAGCCATGCCGGACCCATCGTTATATATCCTGTAATTAATGCTAAAAGATTCATAGTAAATATTGTTTAAAAGGGTATTTCAAAAAGTATTCCACTGAATCTTTACTTTTGAGCTTGCAACACTCATTTTCATACTGGGAACGCACGGCATTTACCGATAACGCGGATGTGATCATTATAGGCAGCGGAATCGTCGGGCTCAGCGCCGCCCTTCATCTGAAAAATACACAACCTGCGTTGAAGGTTACCGTGCTCGAAAGGGGCTTTCTGCCCTGCGGTGCCAGCACTAAAAACGCCGGTTTTGCCTGTTTTGGGACCATTTCCGAGCAGATCTCTTATTTAAAACGCTCGTCAGAGCGGGATGTGCTTCAACTCGCGGACTACAAATGGCGGGGACTACAGAGGCTGCGCGAAAACCTGGGCGATGTTAATATCGATTACCACGAATATGGCGGCTATGAGTTGTTCATGAACTACGAGGCCGCTGAAGCGGAAGAGGCCCTGGACAGATTAACATATTTTAACAATCTGCTGAAACAAGTTACAGGCAACGCTGACATATATGCAGTTGCCGATGTCAAAATAGCGGGCTTCGGTTTCGCGAAAGTATCGCACATGATCCGTAATCGATTTGAAGGGCAGATACATACAGGTAAAATGATGCGTACGCTTTTGAACCGTGTTTATGAAAACGACGTTTTGGTTCTGAATAACTGCAGCGTCGACTGCATCGAACAGGCGGAAGGCCATATCAGCGTTGCTACTCCTCGTGGAAATTTCAAAGCATCAAAAGTGATACTGGCCACCAATGCCTTCGCTGCGCAGTTGTACCCTGAACTGGACGTGGTACCCGGCCGGGGACAGGTGCTGGTAACTAAACCCATAGCCGGATTAAAACTGAAAGGTACTTATCACTTTAAAGAAGGTTATTATTACTTCAGGAATATCGACGGGCGGGTACTTTTCGGCGGCGGCCGCAACCTCGATTTTAAGAAGGAACAAACCTGGGATTTTGGTCATACGGAACAGGTGAAAGCCAGTTTGGTGCAATACCTGCATGAAGTGATCCTGCCGGGCCAGGATTTTGAGATCGACTACTGGTGGAGCGGCATCATGGGTTTCGGCGACGACATCAGCCCGATCATTAAAGAAGTGCAGCCGAATGTGTTTTGTGCGGTGCGCTGCAATGGCATGGGCGTGGCGATGGGAAGCCTGGTAGGCGAAGAGGTAGCGCGATTGGCGTGCCCGTAGTGCAAGGCTGATTTGCCCGTCAATAAATTACTGACACTATTGTGCCAGTGTTGCAGGTGTAGGAGCTGTATCATAATACACTACACCGCTATTTTTTTTAACAAAGTTTTAGATGCCCTGCCTTTCCACGCTTCTGTCAGCAATTGCTCCAGCATAGCAAGGTCAACACGTCCAAGATTCACCAGTACCGTTGGGTAATTGCGGTAATGATCGGTGAAAAAGAAAGTCCCGGCGTCGGTTGCGATCCATTTGTCGCGCTCGTCGGTGCGCACGACCAGCACTTCGCCGCTTTCCCATAGCCTGGCCAGGAATTTTTTCTGTACATAAAACCCGGGCGTGCCATGCGTAATGCTTTCCGTTACGCCGGGCAGTTTGAGCAGGATATTGCGCACGAATTGCAGGTATATAAAAGCGTCGGTCATGTTAAAACAATTCAACCAGTCTTTCCAGCGCCATTCCACGTGAGCCTTTGATCAAGACTGTGGCATTGCGAATGGGATTGGCCTTCAAAGCGTTGATAGCTTCGTCAACAGCAGGATAAAACCTAACTCCGGAATTGTCCATGGTCCATGGTCCATGGTCCATAGTCTTTGCAGCTTTGCTAAATTCCTCCCCCACAAATATCCGCTTATGCGCCGGCGTCTCTAACGCTTTGCGTATGATCGCCTCATGCTCCCTTGCCGCTTCATCTCCCATCTCGAACATGTCGCCTAAAACCAGCACCTTCCGGTCGGCGGCCAGTTTGCCCAGGTTCTCGATCGCCACGGCCATACTGCTCGGATTGGCGTTGTAATAGTCGCAGATAAGGGTGTTGGTCGCTGTTTGAACGATCTGCGAACGGTTATTTTTAGGTTCGTATTCGCTGATAGCGGCATTGATCTTATGGGTATCGATGTCAAAATAAAGGCCGATACAGATGGCGGCCAGTATATTAGGTAAATTGTATTCTCCGGTAAGCTGGGTTTTTACCGCATGGCTTCTGTCCGAACGCCGGTCGGTCCACTCCAATGTCAGCAGTGGTGAGTTTTCGATGATCTTACCCGATACCAGGCTCGAAGCGTCACTGCCGCCATAATAAACGACCGGATCCAGTCCGCGTATTAAAGCCATGTCCACCAATACCGGGTCGTCGCAATTCACGAAAGCCATACCCCCGGATATTTTAAGGAAATCGTATAGCTCGCCTTTTCCTTTTTTTACACCCTCCACGCCGCCAAATCCCTCCAGGTGCGCCTTGCCGACGTTAGTGATCATTCCATGAGATGGCTGCGAAATACTGCAAAGTAACGCGATCTCCTTTTGGTGATTGGCGCCCATCTCTATCACTGCGGCTTCGTGGCCTGAATTGACAGATAAAATCGTCAGCGGCACGCCGATATGGTTGTTCAGGTTGCCCTGCGTGGCGTAGGTATTGAACCGTTGCGACAGCACTGCGTTGATCAGTTCTTTGGTGGTCGTTTTACCGTTAGTACCTGTTAGCCCGACCACGGGAATATTCAACTGGCGCCTGTGGTGCCGCGCCAGGTCCTGCAAGGCAGATAGCGTATCGTCTACCAGGATGTATTGTTCATTCAAACGGTAAGCCGGATTGTCGATCACTGCATAGGCAGCTCCTGATTCAATGGCCTTTTGGGCAAAAGTGTTGGCATCGAATTTTTCGCCTTTTAAGGCAAAAAAAATGCAGCCGGGGGTTATTTTTCTGGTATCTGTGCTGATAACGGAGTGGTGTTGGTAGAGTTGATATAGTTGGTCGGTTGTCATTTGTCTGAACAAGAATTTATAGAATTAAGAATTACCCGAATTTATAACCAAAACAATTCGGGCATGCTGAAAATTTCAGGCTCGCCTGTTCATCCAGCTTATCACTGCCCTAATCTCGCCATAAGAATAATTATCTCCTAAAACTTCTTTTAGCGGCGATAGTTTTTCGTGTCCATAACTTTCAACCGCATCCTTTATTGCCGGTATTTTTTCTTGCTCAACCAGTTCCAGCACATCCATTTCGCCTGTTTGAATAAAATAGCTCAGATGGCCTTCAATTGTTGTAGCAACCATGCCGCGCGCCGCCGCGATCTCTTGCACGCTCTTGCCAGAGCGATACATGGAAAAACTTTCGGCGCGGGTATCTGAAGACCGGAGTTTAGTAGTTGGTTGCTTCGTTTTTAATTGTTGCTTTAGCGCATATCTTTTTTGATGAATACGTGAAGACAGCCCATTTTTAACGCAATAACTTTTAACCGGTATCAAAAATTCGCGGCCGTATCGCGCCAGCTTAACATCGCCAAAGCCGGAGACCAGGCGAAGCTCGTCCAGTGTTTGTGGCAGATAAGTCGCCATTTCAACCAGTGCAGCGTCTGAAAGAACGATGTAGGCGGGTACGTTCTCGTTCGCAGCAATGTCTCTGCGGATCATTTTCAACTCGTTCAGCAATGCTGTTTCAAACGGAGGGGCTTCCGGTCGCCTTTCTTCCATGGTTTGCGACGCGATCAGCTCAACCTTTTGCAAACCTTTCAATACGGCATCACTTTTGTTGGTTAGTTTCAAAACAGGGAATGCATCGTCCGTAACCTGCAGGTATCCCTGGGCGACAAGTTCGCGGATGTACCGGAACCAGTCGGCCCGGTGAATATCGGCTCCGACCCCAAAAGTTCTCAACTGCTTGTGTTCTTCCCTTATTTTTTCCCGTTTAGAGCCTCTTAAAAAGTCTATAATATAAGTATTGCCAAAACTTTCCTTTAACCGTGCGACAGCCGACAGCGCTTTTTGTGCGATCAGCGTACCATCGAATTTTTTCACCTCGCTCAGGCAAACGTCGCACGATCCGCAACCGGCCGGGAAGGTTTCATCAAAATATTGCATCAGGTATTGCCTGCGGCAGGTTTTAAGCTGCGCGTATTTCACCATGTCATCCAGTTTTTTGAGCATGATGGCGCTTTGTTCCTCGTTGCCTTCCACTTTGGCGAAACGCTGCAGCTTGCTGGCATCGCTATAGGAATATAGCAGCAAAGCGTCCGAGGGCAGGCCGTCACGCCCCGCGCGCCCGGTTTCCTGGTAATAGCCTTCGATGTTCTTGGGCAGATCGGCATGTACCACATAGCGGACATTCGACTTATTGATGCCCATGCCGAAAGCGATTGTAGCTACGATAATTTTAATTTCATCGCGCAAAAATGCTTCCTGGTTTTTTGCCTTTTCCGCCTGTTCCATACCGGCATGATAGGCGGCTGCCGAATAACCTTCCGCCTTCAGGTCGGCGGCCAGCTCCCCGGTCGAATTCCTCGAAAGACAATAAATAATTCCGGAATCCTCTTTCCGCTCGTTCAAAAATTCCAGCAGTTGGTTAATGCTGTTTTTCTTTGGAATAACGCGATAAGTGATATTGGCGCGGTTAAAGGATGAAACAAACTCGGCCGGATCGCTAAGATTTAACTTTTCCAGTATGTCCTTCCTGGTCAGCTTATCGGCTGTTGCCGTAAGCGCGATGACGGGAATCTGTGGAAATTCTTTTTTAAGCCCCGAGAGCATCAGATATTCGGGCCTGAAATCGTGGCCCCAATGCGAAATGCAATGCGCTTCGTCGATAGCGACTAAACAAACAGGCAGCGACTTTAAAAAGCCGATCAGCGTGCTGCCCGACCGGAAGAGACGTTCCGGTGCCAGGTAAAGCAGCTTTATTTGGTTATTTCTTAGTTTTTGGGTGATGGCAGCCTGTTCGTCTTCCGATTGCGATGAGTTGAGGAAAGCGGCAGGTATGCCGTTTACATTGAGGCTGTCAACCTGGTCCTTCATCAGCGCGATGAGCGGCGATATGACGATGGTAAGACCATCCAAGAGCATGGCCGGCAACTGGTAACACAAAGATTTACCGCCGCCTGTGGGCATCAATACTATTACATCCCTGCCCGCAAGGACATTTTGAATAATGGCCTCCTGCTGGTGGCGGAATCGGTCGTATCCGAAATATTTTTGAAGAGCCTGAATAGGTTCCATATTTGATTTTTGATGTTAAGGTTTAGGCGTTGGCTGGCAAATTGCGAAAAATATTAGCATTTTGCAAATGCAAATTAATATTTTAAGTCCTGCATGAATTGTGCTTGTTCCTGCGGAATAACAACGCAGCCTGAAATAAGAATCCGCATATAAATTTGCCCGTAATCAACAATCAAATTTTATTTTTAGCTTAGCATATATCTCTATGCTAAAAAAACTACTTTTCTCAATTTTTTTACTTGGTTTGGCCGCGGCTGCACTCGCGCAGCAAATACAATCGCCTTCGGAATTCCTGGGATACAAGCTGGGCACACAGTTTACGCCGCACAACCATATCGTTGAGTATTTCAAATATGTGGCCTCGGTAGCAAAGAATGTGAAGCTGGAGCAGTATGGTACAACAAACGAGGGCCGGCCTCTGATGGTCATGTTCATCGCTTCAGATGAAAATATTAACCGGCTCGAGGAGATCAGGCAGCACAACCTGTGGCTGGCCGGGCAGGGCGATAAAGACGCATCGATAAAAAATGCACCGGTTATCGTGTGGCTGAGCTACAATGTGCACGGCAACGAGCCCAGCTCGAGCGAGGCCGCTATGGAGGCGCTTTTTGAAATGGCCGATCCCTCCAATACCCGAACGCAGCCTTGGCTAAAAAACACATTGGTTATTATCGACCCCTGCCTTAACCCCGACGGGCGCGAGCGTTATGTAAACTACTATCGTTCGGTGGCTGGCACCGCTCCCGACGCCGATCCGGCTGCCCGTGAGCATAACGAGCCCTGGCCCGGCGGCAGGGTAAACCATTATTATTACGACCTGAACCGCGACTGGGCTTGGCAAACGCAAAAGGAGACCAAAGCCCGGGTGGCGCTATTCAACCGCTGGCTGCCGCAAATACATGTCGATTTTCACGAGCAGGGCTACAATTCGCCTTATTATTTCGCGCCGGCTGCCGAACCTTTTCATAGGGATATAACGTCCTGGCAAAGGGAATTCCAGACGATCATCGGAAGAAACAACGCCAAATATTTCGACCAGAATGGTTGGATGTATTATACCAGGGAGGAATACGACCTGCTTTACCCCTCGTATGGCGACACTTATCCGATCTACAACGGATCCATCGGCATGACCTACGAGCAGGGTGGTATCGGCGCAGGTTTAGCCATAGCAACCCGCACCGGCGATACGCTTACATTGGCCGACCGTATCGCGCATCATCTTTCGAATAGCCTGAGTACGGTCGAAACGGCATCGCTGAACGCACACAAAGCGCTAGACGAGTTTAAAAAATATTTTGACGACAGCCGCAGCAATCCGCCTGGCGAATACAAAACCTATATCATTAAGAACGATAACCTGGATAAACTGGCCGCTTTGGGCAAGCTGCTTCACCGTAATGGCATACAATTCGGGGATGGGGTTAAGGCCAGGGCCACTGGATACGATTATGTGAATGGTAAAACGGAGCAGGTCGATATAGACAAGAACGACATGGTGATCAGCGCCTATCAACCCAGGGCAGTGCTGGCAAACGTGCTGCTCGAACCCAAAACCTTCGTTGCCGATTCAAATACCTATGATATCACGGCCTGGTCGTTACCTTATGCGTACGGGCTGAAGGCTTATGGTTTGAAAGAGCGAATCAAACCCGAGCATCTTATCAAGAACTATCCCGAAGGGCCCGTAATATTGCCGGCAACAGATCAGCACCCGTATGCTTACGTATGTGCCTGGAGGTCGCAGAACGATGTGAAGTTCTTAGCAAGGCTGCTTCGGAGCGGTATTAAAGTTCGGTACACGGAAAAGCCTTTTGAAACCGATGGAAAAAAATTTGATGCGGGCTCCCTTATCATTACCAGGGCCGGCAACAGGGAAAAGGATTTTGACAATATCGTCCGGCATGCCGCTTCGGAGTGCGACCGCCAGCTGGCGGCTTTGAACTCGGGATTTGCCGACAATGGAGTCGACATGGGCTCACATGCGGTAAAGCCGCTGCATGCGCCAAGAGTGATGCTTGTTGCGGGCGACGGCGTATCGGCTGAAGCTATGGGCGAAATATGGTTCTACTTTGAAAAGGGAATAAATTATCCTGTTACATTAGTTAATTATCACAATCTTAACCGTGTGCGCTGGGGAGATTTCGACGTGGCGATATTCCCCGACGGATATTACGACGATTTGCCCGCCGACAAGCTGCAAAATTGGGTACATGAGGGTGGTA
>JAFDZK010000205.1 GCA_018267005.1 Bacteroidota bacterium | reverse complement strand
CAACCAATTAATGCACAGTGGTTTATATTGCCTGATATAAACCCGACTTCGGCCGGCGTTCAATCTTCAAAACGCCGTGTTCAGAAAAAAATACAGGGACAAAAGCGCGGGAATCGTTTTTTTCGCCGCCAGGAGGCTTTGGCAGGCTGGCACAGATTTTATATTATGTCAAGCAGCATTAAAAAACAAAACCATGAAAAGCTCAACTGAAACCAAAGTAACACTGAAATCGATAGACGCAGAACTTAAGAGGCTACTGGATGAGGATTTGAAAAAATTCAGGGCATATATCTGCAAAAATAACCAGGGCGCTAAACAAGCAGCCTGACCATCATACATCTACCCGTTTAAAAAGCAAAGCCGCATGAAATGAAACATGCGGCTTTTTTGATTTTTATGGCAAGGCTTCAACTATTTTCCACCGATTTTTTGCATCTGCATAGGTTAAATACCCCAGGTGTTTAGTATCCGGTGTACCGCGTATCAACTGGTTTTGTACACATGGACCGCTCTCCACAATAAACTTATCGCACAGGCCGGCTATCAGGTCCACTTCGTCCTTTTGCACGGCGTCCATATCCAGTTGCAGCAGTTTAACAAAGTCGGCACGGCTGTTCGGATCGGCGTTGTACACCGCGGGCGGCACGTACCGTTTCGAAGCCGGATCAAGCACCGCGGCCATACAGGGGTTGATGCGTACCAGGTTACCCTCGGCAGGCAGCGCCGGATGCATTATCGAATAGGCGATAAAAGTGTCCGTATCGGGCGGATCGCCGAGAATGCTTGTTGCCAGCTCTTTGATGTCGTGTGCAAAGCTAAAGCTGTGATCGGTAACGGTCAGGTCGGTATTATCCAGGTTGGCATCGTAAATAGCCTTTATAGCGGCCTTGGTGGATGTGCCATAATCGGTAATGATCGTTTTGTCGCCCGTTGCCGTGCCCAGCGCCAGCACGCGCATATCTTCCGGTTTTATGTCATTGGTCAGCGCCTCGGTAACGCCTGCAAGCACCGGGTTATTAAAACCTGAGATGGCGCCGTCCCAAAACCAGTTGCTCCGTTCGTCATCACCGGCGGCGCTGCTCATGATAATTGTGGCCGGAACATCAAAGTAATTCACCGGGGCATTGCTCGAGCAATGGATGGCGCTCGCCAGGCTTACCCTAAACGGCGTGCCACCAAACTGATTGGTTTTGCTGCCCGGCTTCGAGCGGAAAAAATTGGCCCTGCGCCGAAAATAATCGTACCCCACGATGATCAACTGCAGTTCCGGCTTGCCAATAACGGCAGGTATCTCGTCCAGGAACATTTCCACGATTGGTTTACCGCCCTTAGCCGGTTTGGGAACCTGCTTTTCGGCCAGCACATCCACCAGGCCGCTGTATTTACGCTCGGTACTATATTTAGGGCCCATGTCGAGGATGAAGCGCAGCGCCGCTATACCATTCTCGATCTTCTCGCCAGCGGTAAGCGCCGAAAAAACCCGCTCGCGGTCGTCCTGCGTCTTAAAAATGGAAATGATGTCCGACAGTTTAATATTGCAGCACAGGCAGGCCAGCACTAAGCTGCCGCCGGAATTGGCAATCGCCAGGTCGAACTTTTTCAGCAGGTCGTGTCCACCGATGTCGCCGTAAAGGTCTTTGAGCACGCGGGCCTGTATCATGGCCCACGATCCCCCGCCGTCAAGTGAAAGTATTTTGAATGCCATAAGGTTTTTTTTAATAAACTTAGGCATAAATAGCTGTTTGTCAATAGGTGAAAACACGGTAAATGATAAGTAGTATTACCTAAAAAAATGTTCCTATTGTCCTATTCTGAGTATATTATTATTAAAATCCGATACCTTTTTCAGGTAGCTGTCGCGATTTTGGTCATCAAGGCTGTGGAAACGATAGTACGGCTGGCAATTATTCGGGTTTTTATGCTGCATAAAGTCGTACATAGCCTGCGCGGTTATGGCGCTTAGTCCCACGGTATTGATACTGTAGCCGGCCAGCCATTGGGCACTGGCCGGGTCTGTCATTGCGGTTTCGGAGTTCAGCACATAATTGGTTTCTTTTGTAAGTGTGTAATCTTTACCTATTTCCGCAACCTCGAACGAAGGGCTATTATCGTGATTTGAGCCGATGGACGGCACTATGCGGATAATCAAGGGATACACTTTGGCGGCTTTCTCGTCATAAATAACCCTGAAATCGTTAAAATGCGTATGCCCGGCTATATAGTACTTTACGTTCGGGCTTGTGGTGATCTTGTTCAGCAACTTTGCGTTATAATCAGGGTACAGGTCGGCGCCGGGCGGGATATGCGATATTACCCACACGTTTTTATTATCCGGCTGCGACAGCACATTGTCGAGCCAATCAAACATCTGCCGGGCGTCCTTTTGATAGGCATCACGTTTTTTATTGCTGATGAGTGACGAATTGAGCACCACAATTTTAGGGTCGGACGCCTTGCTGGTTTCAGCTACAAAATAGCCAGTGCGGTCGTATTTCGCGGTATCAACATTTAATTTGGCCAGGTTCCAGGCAAGCGCGAAATGGTGAAGGAAGTCCTGTCCCTGCTTGCTGTAATCATCACCGCCGGTATCGTTGTTGCCCAAAGCCGGTATAAAAGCCGTGCCCGGGAACTTGCTTTTAAACAGGTAAGCTATAAACTTTATCGTGCTGTCCTTTAACGCTCTTTGCTGACCCGGCAAAGCGAATGCTACCGTGTCATTGGTGTGGCCATAATACTGGTGCCACAAAAAGTCGCCTGCGATGATTATAAAACGCGGACGGCTTACCTGCTTTGCCATGGCATCTATAGCCGATACCAGCAAGGGATAATTGGAATCGTATCCTCTTTTCAGTCCGTCCAATGGTTTGGCGCCGCCCTTTTTAAAATAGGCATCCAGTATGCTCTGCCAATACTCCACCGGCGACAACGCCAGCTCGTCTCTCAATTGGGTATCGATGGCATAGCTGCCGTCGCTGGTGTAAAATGGATTAAAGTGGATATCCGATATCACGAGGCATTTGCCAGCCTGTCCGTTTGACCGCACCGCTGCGAGCTGGCACAAAGCGAACAGCGTTAGGGTCGTTAATAGCAGGTTGGCTTTAAACTTTTTCATAGAGAAGTTTTTGTTGATCAGGGCGCAAGTCGCCGCGATCATGCCGTAAAGGTATGCCACCGGAGCCGGGAAAACAACCCGTGAAATAAGGAAAAAGTTTAGCCGATGTTTTGCGCCTACCGTTACAGCTGTAATAATTCATCTCAAAATCAAAGAGTTACATAATCAATTACTGCAATTTGACGATTTCCTATTGCAACGTACGTTTTTTATACATACCTTTGATTTATGATGTTGAAGAAAGATACGGGCGAAGGTATAATACCTACCAAAACCGAAATGGATGTTTTGCAGATGTTATGGCAATACGGACCGTCGACGGTGCGGTTTGTGCATGACAAGCTGAACGAGCAGAAGGAAGCGGTGATCTACACCTCGACGCTGAAGCTGATGCAGACGATGAAAGAAAAAGGTATGCTCGACCGTGACGAAAGCCAGATGAAGCACGTCTATAGTGCGGTGCTGGAAGAGGACAAAGTAAAGGGTAATATGCTCGGCCGCTTTGTCGACTCGATGTACCATGGGTCACCCAGCAGCCTGATGGTAGCTTTACTGGGCAACGATAAAACGTCGGCAGAGGAACTGCAAAAAATAAAGGACCTGTTAAATAACATGTAAATATGCACATGGCCGTAACCGATAGCGCTGCACAGCATTTCATCCGCGCTTTTAGCTGGATGCTGCTCCACTCGCTGTGGCAGGGTATGCTGCTTGCCGTGCTTACCGGCCTGGTGCTGATGCTAACTAAAAAGGCGGCTGCCGCCGCGCGTTACAACCTGGTGTTCGCGCTGTTTATGCTGTTCCTGGCAGCCTGCGGCGTTACTTTCGCTTTGGAGTGGAACAGGCCCTTGCTAACAGCGGCGGTTCCAGCAGCTACCGGGATAAAAATAAGCGGCGCGACGATACTTTTCGGCCTTAACATCACTATGGTCAAAGCCGTTGCCGATAACTGCATCAGCTACTTTACGGCCAATGCCCCTATGATCGTATTGTTGTGGTTCGTACTTTTCGTGTTCCGTTCGGTACGCATGATGGGCGGCCTGGTGTTCATCCATCGGGCAAGGCACAGGCTGATTTATAGCCCTCCGGCCGAATGGAAAGCAAAGGTCGGCCTGCTTTGCGAAAACCTGCAGTTGAAGCGGGGCGTGCAATTACTGGAGTCGGGCTATGTTAAAATGCCGATGGTGATCGGCCATCTTAAACCGGTCATCCTGGTACCTGTGGGGCTATTGGCCGGCTTGCCTGCCGGGCAGGTAGAGGCGGTTTTACTGCACGAACTGGCGCATATCCGCCGGCACGATTATATCGTCAACCTGGTGCAAACCATTACGGAAACGGTATTCTGCTTTAATCCCGGCCTGCTGTGGATATCGTCGCTGCTGCGCGACGAACGCGAGAACTGCTGCGACGACATCGCGCTGGCGCAAACTAAAAATAAAAAGGAATTCATACAGGCGCTTATCAGCTTTAAGGAACATGCGCTGTATGGTTCGAAATATGCGGTGGCTTTCCCGGGCAAAAAGAACCACCTGCTTAACCGAGTGAGCCGCATTCTCAATAATCGCAACACGGCCCTTGCCCCTTCCGAAAAAGCGTTCTTTATGTTGGGTATTATCCTGCTGTCGGGCATTGTGGTTACGGCGGGCATAGCACATGCAGGCGTTATCCGGTATGCAGAACGGCATAAAGTTCATATACTGTCCCGCGCCCTACCCGAACCTGCCAGGGTTATAAAAACGGCCGTCAAACCAAACGCGCCGAAACACACGCGACTGGAACCGCTCAAAGCGCCGAGGTCAGTGGCGACAGCGCTTAGCTCAACCACCACTGCACCGGTAAAAAATGAAAACCTGCCTACCAAGAAAACAGGGAACAAACTAAGCGACGAGGAACAAACGCGTCTTGATAAAGAACAAGCCAAACGCGACAAAGAACAGGCAAAAACTGACCAGCAAAATCAGGATGCACTAAACCTGGAGCAGCAACAAAGGGATGCAGAGCAGGCCCAACGAAACGCTGAACAAGCAACGCGGAACGCTGCACAGGAGGTGAAAAACCAAGAGCAGGCTAAACGAAATGCCGAACAGGCGATACGTAATAAGGAGCAGGAAAAACGTAACGCCGAGCAGGCAGTAAGAAACGAAGAACAGGCTAAACGTAACACACAACAGATAAAACTAAACGCCGAACAGGACAAAAGAAACCGGGAACAGGCTAAACGCAACGAAGAACAAACTGCTAAAGCAAGCCAGGCAAGCATACAGGAATAAGGCAACTATCTAAATCTGCAACACGGCGGGATGCGCATCCGCCGTCGAGTGCAGCAGATAACAAACATGATTTATATTTTTTTAAAAAATCCGCCGTAGAGCGGAAAGCTAAAGTATTGTCCAAATTTTTTAAAGATCAATAACATGAAAATGAATTGCATGACAAGCAGCCTGGGGCTGCTGATGCTGCTGGCGACATTTACCGCCGGTGCGCAAACCGAAACAAAGCCCGCGACGGCGAGCAATAACGAAATACGCATGATGCGTGACAATAGCCGTACCGAAAATGGCAAGCGGGTAGAAAGAATCGAGTCCGAAATAGATGATAAGTTTTACAGGATAACCCTGGTGGCCGAAAAGATGACCGACCTGTACGTGGACGGAGAAAAAGTACCTCCGGCCGAATGGAAAAAATATGATGACGTCCTAAATGCCATTCGCCGGGAAATGAAGGAGCAAGCCAAAAGGAATGAGGAGCAGGCCGTACGTAACGCGGAACAGGCAAAACGCAACGCCGAACAGGCTGTGCGCAACCAGGAACAGGAAAAACGTAACGCTGAGCAAGCAGTACGGAATGAAGAACAGGCGAAAAAAAATGCTGAGCAGGTAGTAAGAAACAAGGAACAGGAAAAACGGAATGCCGAGCAAGCTATACGCAACCAGGCACAGCAAAAACGCGATGAGGAACAGGCGCATTTAAACGAGGACCAGTCAAAGAGAAATGCCGAGCAGGCTGTACGGAATAAGGAGCAGGAGAAACGCAATGCCGAACAGACTATACGTAACGAGGAACAGGCAAAAAGGAATGCGGAACAGGCCAGGGCGATGGAAGCGCTAATGAAAGACCTGAGCAGCGACCTGGCAAACGACAAGATCATTAAAAATGAGAACGACCTGAAACAGTTCCGCTTCAGCGCCGATGGCATGTATGTAAACGGGGTTCGGCAGCCGGACGAGGTATTTAAGCGGTATAAGCAAAAATACAGCAAGGATAAATACGGTATCCTGTACCCCGATTTTAACTACTCAAGGGATGGTATCATCAAAGGAGAATAGTGAATAATAACGAATTCCAAAGGATCAATTAAACATTAGTAAAATGCTTTGCTTCTGTATTGCGATCGCTCTAACGCTGTTCGCTACATTTTGGATCCTAAAAACAGGCAGAAGATGAAATCAAATCAATTAAGAACGATGAAAACCACTTATTTAAAAAGCAGCGCACTGCTGATAGCAACAATTGGCATTACGATAATGGCCCATGCGCAGGACGAGTCCGCGAAACACAACCTTGATGCGGACAGGTATGCCAACTCGAATATGATCATTAGCTCGACGCCGGGGCATGTACGTGAGCATGTTGCCACTAACTGGCGGGGCAAGCATTACGAGATGACGCTGCTTAACAACAAAATGACCGACTTTTACGCAGAAGGCGAAAAGATACCTGAAGCCAGGTGGGGTGACTACAAGAACATTATAACCGGTATACGCGAGCAACTACACAAGGATAAAATACAGGCTAAGAAAGACCAGGAACAGGCCCTGCTTGATCAGGCCCAGGCGAAACTGGACCAGGAGCAAGCGGTTCGCGACCAACAGCAAGCGAAGCACGACCAGGAAGAAGCGGCAAAGGATGAGGAGCAAGCTAAACGCGACCAGGAACAGGCCGCGGGTGACGAGGCACAGGCGGCACGCGATCAGGTACAAGCGAAGCACGACCAGGAAGAAGCAGCCGAGGATCAGCGCCAGATGAAGCTGTTACTTGCCGACCTGGTGGCCGACAAAATAGTTCCGAACGCCAAAAGTGTGCACGAACTGACGCTTAACTTTTATGAAATGAAAGTGAACGGCGTTAAGCAGCCGGATGATATTTTCAAAAAATACCGCGACAAATACCCACGGTTTTCAAAAGGCAACTTTAGCTACGGTGATGAATCGGGTAGCGGGGATATACATATGAGCCGGCAGAGCGTAGGAAATTAGATCTGAAGTCCATGGACAAATCAGCCTATTGGCATGTAAACGTGAAAGATCGAGCCTTTGCCGGGGGTGCTTTCAAAGTCTATGCGCCCGCCCTGCTGTTCGACGAACTCCTTGCACAGCACCAGTCCCAGGCCCACGCCCTTTTCCTTATTGGTGCCAAAGGTCGACCGGGCTTTGAGCGTAAAAATGTCGCGCTGCTGTTCAAAAGGAATACCCTGCCCGCTGTCGCGTATGCTGATACGGCATTCGTTCATTTCCACCTTCGCATTTACCTGCACCCTGCCGCCTGCCTGGGTAAACTTAATAGCGTTGCTGGTAATGTTGCGTATTACCAATTGCAGCATATCGGTATCGGCAATTACGGTAATAGCAGGCTCGATATGATAGGTTAGCGTAATATCCTTTTTTGCAGCGAGCATCATTTCCATTTCAAGTGTGTTGCGCAGCGCATCCAGCAGGTTTACATCGCTTAGCTTCACGGTTACGCCGTCCATTTGCGCCCGCGACCATTGCAGAAGTTTGGACAGCATCGTCAGCGTATTGTCGGTCGCCTTCAGCAGGTCGGCCTCCACCATTTCGCGTTCGTGCTTATCCAGGGCAAATTCTGTAACCAATTGCAAGTGGTTATGGATATTGCTTAATGGCGCGCGCAAATCGTGGGCAATGATCGACATCAGCTTGCTTTTTTCGGCGTTCAGGTATTCCAGTTGTTCATTCTGTTCCTTTATAGCGGCTGCCTTTTCTTCCGCCTGTTGTTTTTCATGGTCGTAGTTATGCCTGACATATTTTATAGTGTAATAGATCAGCATGGCCGCAATTATCAAGGTGAATGTCTTATCAAAAAACAGGTCGAAACGGCTATGGTACGAATACGGCGCCAGTTGCGGATAGTAATATTCCGCCGTATGCAATATTAATAACAGTGCGATATTAACCGACAGCCATATCCTATGCTGTTTATACGG
>JAFDZK010000204.1 GCA_018267005.1 Bacteroidota bacterium | reverse complement strand
CAAAATATTAACCTGAACTCCGACCTGACCTTTTATGTACTGCACGGCGATTATTTGGCTAGGTTAGGCAGTTCCCTTGCCGTCGGAGGCATCGTTTTCCTTGTAATCGCGTGGTTTTATGCACGACGGAGGAGAAAAAAGATCAGCACTACCGGCAGCTAACCGCAACTATGCGTCCCTTCCGACGATAAATTGCAGGAGGTCGTAAATGGGTTGACGAAGGATCTTGCCTACTTTAACCTCATGGCTTTCGCAATGGCGCTTCAGCTCTTCACCAAAAACGTAGGCTATCGACCCTACAAAATGGCATTTGTAGCGATGGTACTGGGGGTACGATTTAATGTTCGTCTCGATAAATTCATCAAAGCCTTTTTTGATCAGCATTTGCCCATAATCCGTTTCCCTGATCTTGTTCATGAAGCCGGCAAATGAAGCGAGGTAGGAATTTGCTCCCGCCTGCTGGTAAACATGCTGGATAACGATCTCTTTGGTGACGGTATAATCTTCGCTAAACAGTTTTTGAATATCAGCCGGCATATTGCCGTATAAATATTCAGTTATCAGTGCTTTACCGAACCACGTTCCCGACCCTTCGTCGCCCAAAATATAACCCAGGCCATGCTTGCCCGAGTGTACCTCCTCGCCGTCGAAGAATGAAATATTTGATCCTGTTCCCAATACGCAGCAAAGTCCTTTTTCGTGCCCGCAGGTTGCATAGGCGCAACCCAGCAGGTCGCTGTCGACGCTGATGTAGGCTTTGGGGAACAACTGGCTTAAGGCATTGGAAACGATCTCGTGCCTGTCGGGGCTTGAGCAGCCCGCACCAAAAAAATAGATCTCGTGTATTTCATGCGCATGAGCGACCAGGTCGGCGCCCTGCTCCTGCAATATTTTGACCATTTCCTTTTCGGTGCGGAAATAGGGGTTTAAACCGTCTGTCCTGAATTCTAAAGGGTTTTGTTGCGGCACGGCAAGCAGCCAGTCTGTTTTGGTTGAGCCACTGTCAGCAACTAATATCATGTATCGATATCTTCAAGCGCCTTTTGGGTAAGCGGTTTGTGGATAAAATGAGTAATATATTTATTGTTGGCCGATTTTCTCATGTCGGCCGGGTCAAGCGAGGAGGAGAGCATGAAGATTTTAATATTCTTTTTGCCTTCAATATCCAGCTTATCATATTCCTGCAGGAACTCAAAACCACCCATCACCGGCATGCGGATATCCAGGAAGATCGCGTCGGGCCTCACCTTGCCTGCGCGCAGCCATTCTATAGCCTCGGAAGCCGAGCTGCTGACCACAACTTTTTCGGCAAAATTGCTGCTTTCCAGTATCCGGCGCGTCACAAAGTTGTCGATGTAATTGTCATCGATCAAAAGGCAGGTTTTGTAGTGATTTGGCATGCACCCAAAAATAGTTTTTATAAAAATAAAAAAAGAACGCCTTTCAGCATTTATTTATGCCCCCGTAAGAGTGCGGCAATTCTAATCATTACGCGTATGCAGGTTGTTTTACAGCCTTATTTACTGGCGCTTAGCAACCCGCGTTATTTTTTATCTAAATTGCCAGCATGAAATTAGTACCGCTTATCATTTTCTCGTTATTATTGCTCACCATGGAGCCAAATACAGGCAAAAGCCAATCATCCGTTAAAATATCTTATACTGTTACCTTTCCCGAAGCGCAGGCGCATTACGCCGATATCGAAATGGACATTTCGGGTTTACATCAAAAAATACTCGACCTGAAAATGCCCGTTTGGACGCCCGGCTCGTACTTGGTGAGGGAGTTTTCTAAAAATGTCGAATCGTTTACCGCCGAAGCCGGCGGGAAAGCTGTTGAAGCTAAAAAGATCCGTAAAAACATATGGCGTATCAACTCCGCAAATGTATCGGCGGTTAAGATAAAATACCGGGTTTATGCCTTCGAGCTCTCGGTTCGTACCAGCCTGATCGATGCCTCGCATGCGTTCTTGTCAGCAACAGGGTTGTTTGTCTACCCCGATGGCATGCTCCATCATCCATCTACCGTACGTATCGTTCCCTATAAAGGCTGGAGCAAGGTTTCCACCAGCCTGGAGATGGTGAACAACGATCCCTTTACGCGGCAGACGCCCGATTATGATATTTTGTACGATTCACCAATCGAAGTAGGTAACCAGGATATTTTCGGCTTTGATGTCGACGGTGTAAAATACGAGGTCGCCATGGTAGGCGGCGGCAACTATGACAAGGAGCGTTTAACCAAAGACATGCCGCTCATCATCCGCCATGAAGCCGCGATTTATGGAGAAAATCCCAATAAGCATTACGTTTTCATCGTGCATAACACGTCGAAGGGAGGCGGCGGCCTGGAACATTTAAGCTCTTGCGTTTTAGGCGCTTCACGCGATAATTATACCAATGAACGGGGATATCAAAATTTCCTCGCCTTGGTAGCGCACGAACATTTCCACTTGTGGAACGTGAAGCGCCTGCGGCCAATCGTGCTGGGGCCTTTCGACTATGATAACGAAAATTACACCACCGACCTCTGGATAGCCGAAGGCTTCACGGCATATTACCAGGACGTGATCGTTAACCGCACCAAACTTTACCCGGTTGATAATTATCTCGGCGTTTTAGCGGCATTGGTCAGTTCATTGGAAAACACACCCGGCGCAAAGATCGATCCTGTATCGCAGGCCAGTTACGATGCCTGGATAAAGCTGTACCGGCCGAACGAGAACACCAACAATTCCAGCATCTCGTATTACACCAAGGGCGCCGTTTTGGCTATGATGCTCGACCTGGAGATCATGAACGATTCACACGGCAAATACTCACTCGACGACGTGATGAATTACATGTACCACACTTATTATAAAACCAAAAAGCGGGGCTATACCGATGAGGAATTTAAACAGGGGCTTGAAAAATTTACCGGTAAAAACCTGGATGAGTTTTACAAAAAATATGTTAACGGGGTCGATGCGGTCGACTATGATAAATACCTCGGCTATGCAGGATACCGGCTCACCGACGAATTTGCAGGCAATAACGACCCGGCTTTGGGCATCGCGACCAATACAGGCAATGGCAAAATATTTGTTTCAGGCGTATTTCGCGGCAGCGCCGCGTGGATCGACGGGATCAATGTCGGCGACGAAATCATTTCGGTTGACAGTACCAAAGTAACCGACGTTAATACGATGCTGCATGGTAAAAAGCCCGGCGACAAGATCGAGGTATCCGTCCTGCGTGACGGTTTGCCCCTTACCCTGCCTGTTACGCTGCTGAAAAAAACGCAGGTGAAATACCGCATAGAGAGCGTCGCGTCTCCCACAGAACAGCAGATGGCTGTCCGAAAAAAATGGCTTAGCATGTGATAAAGAACCGCCTGCAGAGGCGGTTTTTTATTTTCATGGCTAAAACATTTTACCTGTCAATAGACTTTTACTAAAAAACTATTAAAAGCATCTGCCAATGAATTCATTATTGTACATCATCGCCGTTATACTCATTATCGGATGGGCGCTCGGCGTATTTGTTTATTCACTGACGGGACTAATACATGTGCTCCTGGTCATAGCGATCATATCCGTTATACTCGGATTAATAAGACGGCCCACAGCAATTTGATTAATACTTTCGGAGAAGCCATTCTTGAAAAAGGATGGCTTCTTTATTTTACAGGCAGGCGGCTTATTTGCCTTTCAGCAATTCCAGCCCCTTCTTCAAGTCCGCTTTGGTGTGCGTCAGCTTCTTCCAGGGATCGTCGATTTCCTTCACCCGCTGGCGCATATTGTGGATCGTAAAATCTGATAATTTCAGGTTGTTGTTCACTTCCTTCCAGTACAATGGCGCCGAAACTGTAGCTCCCGGCTTTGGCCTTACCGAATAGGGGCAGGCGATAGTCTGCCCGCGGTGATTTTGCAGGAAATCGACATAGGTTTTATTCTTCCGTTTCGCCGGATTACGTTCGACGCTGGTAATGTCCGGTAGTTCATCGTGAATGATATTGGCTACATATTCAGCGAACATTTTGATGAAATCGTAATCGTATTTCGCGCCTACATAGCAGTACACGTGCAAACCTTTTGAGCCGGAAGTTTTAATGTAGACGTCGATTTTCATCCGGTCGAAAACTTCTTTGGTTTTCATGGCGACCTGGACGGCCTCGGTAAACGGAACATCGTGCGGATCAATATCGATAACCACGTAGTCGGGGTTATCCGGTGTTTTATAATTGCTCAGCCAGGGATTGATCTCGATGCAGCCCAGGTTGACCATATAGAGTAATGTCGCCGCATTCTTTCCGACAATGTAATTAACGTCCTTGTCATTGCTTTCCGAGTATAGCTTAGCAGTTTTTATCCACTCGGGTAATTGCGTCGGGTCGTTATCTTTTTGAAAAAAACCAGGTCCATCAATGCCATTGGGCTGCCGGCGCATATTTATCGGCTTGTTTTCCAGGTAGGGCAGTATCCAGTCGGCCATGTCGTGGTAATACTGCAGCAGTTCGCCTTTGGTAATGCCCTCATCCGGCCAGAAAACCTTGTTCAGGTGCGAAACTTTGAGCTTTACTTTATCAACTTCGATGATCTCGTCGTCGGCTAATTGTTTTTCGGGCGTTTCCATGACTACGTTTTCTTTGTTCTTATCCATCCGCAGGCCTTTGTAAACCGGCTGGCGCAAATGCCCGTCGCCGGTCCATTCAGCATACCATACCTCGCACACTAATTTTGGCTTTATCCAGGTTATCTTAGTACGCTGGTGTACTTTTTCAGCGAATGGTTTTTCACCGGTCTCAAGCGGGTGCATTTTGTCATAAAGCTCTTTAAGGGTAGTTTCATCAAAGCCTGTTCCGCAGTTGCCAATGTACCTGATCCTGTTCTCCTCGTTAACACCTAACACCAGCGCGCCGAAGTTTTTCCTTGATCCGGAGGGCTCGGTATACCCGCAAATGATCGCTTCCTGCGAATTTTGCAGCTTGAATTTCTGCCATCGGTCAGTCCGCGTTCCGCTGTTGTAGTAGCTATTGGAATCCTTGCCGATTATCCCTTCCCACTTTTCTTTTTCTGCTTGTTTGAAAAGCCTCGACCCTTTGCCCTGCACGTGGTCGTTATAAATGATCTTCTTACTTTTCAGCGGCGAAAGCAGCGCTTTCAAGAGTTCTTTCCGTTTGATCAGTTCGATACCGCGCAGGTCGTGGCCGCGGAGTTTCAGCAGATCAAACACATAATATTTAAGCTCAAGCCCCTTTTTGTTGCCGTAGTTTTGAATGTCCTGGAAATTGCTGCGACCGTCCCTGTCCTCTATAACCAATTCACCGTCCAGTATGGCGTCATTTTCCATCACTTTCAACTCATTGATAACCGGCTGATAGTTATCGCTAAAATCGATCCCATTCCTTGAAATAAGCCGGGCATTTTTCCCCGTATAGCCGATAGCGCGATACCCGTCGAGCTTTTTTTCGTATATCCAATCGTCGTCGTCAAACACTTTGGCGGCGAGTTTGGCCATCATAGGCGTGTAGGCTTTTTGACCGTGCGTCTCGTTTTCACGGTCTCCGGGCGGATCGTAGTCCGCTTTCTTCGTTTTCGCTTTAGGCAGCGAAGATGCGTTGCCATTTTTATTATTTAACATGGCTTTAACCTCGTCTGGTACAAAGTCCTCGTTGTTGTAGGGCTTATGAGCGGCGTACTTATCATCGTGCTTAATGAGCAGCCACGAATTATCTTCAGCGCTGTGCAGCTTTACCAAAGCAAATTCACCTTTCAGCTTTTCGCCGTTCAGCCTGAATTTAAGGTTGCCTGACTTTAATCCTGCGCGCAAATTTTTGGCATCGTCCTTTCTTTCCTCAGCAAGCGACGTATAAGTTCCGTGGTCCCAGATCATCACCACGCCGGCGCCGTAATTGCCCTGCGGGATGATGCCTTCAAAATACTGGTAATCCAGCGGGTGATCTTCAACCATCATGGCTAAGCGTTTGTCGCTGGGGTTCAGCGACGGGCCCTTGGGTATCGCCCAGCTTTTCATCGTTCCATCCAGTTCCAGCCTGAAATCGTAATGCAGGTGCGAGGCATGGTGCCGCTGCACAACAAACCGCAGTTCTTTCCCGGTATGCCTGCCGCCTTTGGGCTCGGGCGTATGGCCAAAAACACGTTTCTTCAAATATTCCGCTAAGCTCATAATCAGGCTCCTTTCTTAGTGTTCAGGCTTTGCATCAATTGTTCGTACAAGTCGTCGTTTTTGGTCTTGCGCGGTTTTAGCTTTTTGATGGTCGGGCGTTTGCCCTTAGCCTTGTCCTTTATGATCTTCAGCAGCTCTTCGTGGTAGTCATCGTGGAACTTCGATATATTGAATTTTTCCTGGTATTGCTTGATCAGCGCCAGCCCCATATCCAGTTCTTTCTTGCTGACGTTTACATCGTCAATTGCCAGGTCGTCTGTGTTGCGCAGTTCTTGTGCGAAGCGAATTTTGGTCACGACCAGCACATGCTCCAGCGGATGAATAATGCACAAGTTTTCGGCGGTCCGTAATACGAACCGTGCCAGGCCAGCTTTACCCGATTTTTTCAGCGCTTCGACTAAAAGTGCATAGGCCTTATTGTTTTTGGTATCCGGTTCGGTATAATAGGAGGTCTCATAGAACATTGGATTAACCTCGGAAAGGTTAACGAAGCTTTCAATCTCTATCACCTTGCTCTTTTCGGGCGCCGCATCTTCAAAGTCCCGTTCTTCCAGCACCACGTATTCATCGTTTAGCTTATAGCCTTTGACGATCTTTTCATAAGGTACCTCCTTGCGGGTGTTCTCATTTATTCGCTCGTACCGGATCCGTGCATGGTCACGGCTATCGAGCATATCGAGCTCAAGCGAGCTGCTTTGCACCGCCGAATACAATTTGACAGGTATGCTTACCAGCCCAAATCCAATGGAGCCTCTCCAGATCGGTCTCATAGTTGTAATAAATCTAAGAACTATATTACAACCAAAAAATGACCAAAAGGGTTTTATAAGCTGATAATGCGCATAAATGATGCAGGCAACCAAGCCTTTGCATCGCTATGATCAATGAACGCCGTATTTTTTTGCTATTTCCGGGTAAACCACGTCCAGGTAATCATTAGCCTTGCCTGAACGGTCGAAAATGCCTTCCCAACTACTTAGCGGTTCCCAGATGAACGAGCCGACCGCCTTCCCGTCGGGCACATTAAAGGCAATACCGTTTACTTCGCGCTTTAACTGGGAGTATTCGGCCACCATTACTTGTTGGGGGTAGCGCTTGGCCAGGTCGGCCATATTGTTCTTCAGGTCGTCCAAAGTACCGTGCCAACGCGGATAATACGACAAGCCGATCACATCAAAAGGCACGTTCCTCGCCTTCATATTATCCAGGAAGAACCGCGCTTCGGCATTTTGGCCGCCGAGCGCGATGTGGAGCATAACCGCGGTCGACGGATTGACTTCCTTTACCGCCGTTACACCGGCATAGATCAGTTGCGCCAGGCTGTCGAGGTTGTTGATAGCGCCTTCGGGCCATACCATGCCGTGGTTGATCTCGTTACCCACCTGTACCATGTCGGGCACGGTGCCCTGATCCTTCAGCGCCTTCATAACGCTTACGGTATAGTCGTGCAGCGACTTTTTCAGGGTTGGAAAATCCTGTCCTGCCCATGCGGAAGGTTTGTTCTGCTGTTGCGGGTCGGCCCAGTAGTCGCTGTAATGAAAGTCGAGCAGGAATTTCATGCCCGCGGCTTTGATGCGTTTGGCCATAGCCTCGGTATGCGCCAGGTCGCAAAAGCCTTTCCCCGGCGAATATCCCTTGGGTTGAGACGGATCGACGAAAATACGCAGGCGGATATAATTAAAGCCGTGTTGCTTCATCAATTGGATGGCGTCACCGGGCGTTCCGTTGTCCGAGAATTTCATTCCACGCGCTTCCAGTTCGGGCAAGAAAGAAATATCCGCTCCCAATATTTTATCCATCACTCTTTCCGGTGTGTATCCGGCGCGCGTAACAGGGTGCGGCCTTCCGGGCTTTATCTCGTGTATCTCGCTTGAACCCGTCCATAAACTGTCCGATTTCGCATCAAATTTCAGGTGACCTATCGTCGTGCCCGAAGTGACTGTCACCCATAAAATACCGTTTACCAAATGCGCCTGCGCGCTGGTATCGCCCAATTTACGGTCCGCATCAGAACTGTTGCCCGGAGCAATTTTAGTGATCTTCGCATCACCCTGTAATGAAAAATGAATTAGGTTGCGCGCGTTTTTAACTTCGTTGCCGGCTGCATCGATCACCACCACCCTTATTGAAACCTGGTCGTTTCCATTGGCAACCAGGGTGGTTTTGTAAGGTGTGA